>JBELAE010000219.1:0-8237 GCA_049509155.1 Candidatus Sulfotelmatobacter sp. | reverse complement strand
GTTCCGCCGGAGGTATTTGCCACGGGCGAAGCTCGCTGGCTGGGTGTGCAGGTAGAAGGGCAGGGGGAGCAGGCGCGCGTTCTGCTGGTGAGCGTTCCGTATGCGCTGAAAGCGAAAGACGCGGAGACTCTGGGTGGACGCCCGGCATCCGCGTACATGTTGGCCCCGGCAACGAGCGAGCCAAGCCCGAACTCCACCCCGCCAGAGGCATCGGCAGCGAGCGCCAGTGCTCTGCCTTATGCCGGGCTCAATATCGTGTCGAAAAAGGTCTCGTCATCCAGCATTGGCGGAGGTGGCGCGGCGGGCTACCTGCCGGTTTGGACCGACGCCTCCGATCTGGGCAATTCGTCGTTCTTCCAGAACTCTTCCGGTCAGGTGGGTCTCGGCACCACAAGTCCGGTATCGGCTCTCACCATGAACGGCACGCTGGCCTTCACGAACGCCAGCACTCCACTCCTCTACGGATACAGCAACGGAGCCAAAGGGGTGCTTTTCGGTTCCCGCATGCTTTGGTCCCTGAGCCCGCAATCTCCGAACTACGGGATTTTCTTCTCCCCAACGGTTGGGTCCGCGACCCGCATGATCTGGCAGACCAGTCCCACCCAACAGTTCCTGAGCGCCGACTTCACCAATCAACGCCTGGGCGTCGGAACCGCCAACCCGGCGGCGACCCTGGACGTGTTTGCCGACGGCATCGATACGCTGGTGGGCAACATGGGCTGCTCCAGCATGTTCTTCAACACGGCGGGTCTGGCGTTTGGGTACTCCACCACCAAACTGAACTGCACGACTTATTCGTTGCTGGGAGACTCATTCAACACCTACATCAATGCGCCTCCGTACAATTCCACGCTCAATAACGGAGGAAACATCGAGTTCAGCGAGGGCAACGTTCCCCTCTTCCAGATGCAACAGTTGCAGGGCTGGGAGGGGTTTATTCAGTACGCCCTCTCGGCCGGAAACGGCGATCAGGCAATACTCTTCGATAACACAGATTACATTAACAACCCCGACCCCGACGCGTTTTCGGCGGTGTTCGGCGACGACCGGTGTGGCGACGAATATTTCGGATTGTCCTTGATCGACAACTTTCTAAGCTACGCCTACTACAACTTCTTCTGCAGTAGTTATGCACTGCTGACGGATGTCGACACCGGCGACGTGTACCTAAATTCCGCCCAAGGTCCCAACCTGCACCTTCGAGTCGGAAACGCCGAAATCGCGACCGCTTCGGCTCTAGACGGAGGACTCGATGCTACCTTCAATGTCAATGGCACCCTAACCAAGCAGGGCGGATCGTTCAAGATCGACCATCCGCTCGATCCCGCCAACAAATACCTCTACCACTCGTTTGTCGAATCGCCCGACATGAAGAATATCTACGACGGCGTCGTGAATCTTGACGACCAAGGCGAGGCCACGGTCCCGCTGCCGGAGTGGTTCGGCAAGCTCAACCGCGACTTCCGCTACCAGTTGACTTCGATCGGCGCCCCCGGGCCCAACCTCTACATCGCCGAGGAAGTCACCGACAACCAGTTCAAGATCGCGGGCGGCGCACCGGGAGCGAAGATCTCGTGGCAGGTGACCGGCATCCGCCAGGACGAATGGGCCAATGCTCATCGCATCCCGGTCGAGGAAGAGAAAGAAGGAGTGGAGCGCGGCCACTATCTTCATCCCGAACTGTTCGGCCAGCCCGAGCAGGCCAGCATCCAGTGGGCGCACGAACCAAATATGAGGCACGCAAAAAAAGGGGACGGCCCCCGGAAGGGGATGCAGCCCCGGCCCGCGTCGAGGCCAGGACTACCGCAGGGAACTCAGCCCTAGAGGGTGAGTACAGCGCCGGCGAAATGAACTAGACGCGAAGGAACGATTTTTTCCAACCCACGCAATGTTACGGCAGAAAAAGTTCGCGTGGACCCAAAGTTCCCCGTTCAAACCCGAAATTCACAAATTTCACAGAGGAGCATCATGAAACGAAACCGAGTACCATCCATCGTCATCACCCTGGCCTTGCTCGTCGTAGCGACCGCTGCGGCGCAGCAGGCGAACACCACCATCACACCCAGCACTTCCGATGTCACAACCAGCGGCGGCACGAAAAACACCGTGCCGATTTTCACCACATCGAAAAACATTCAGAATTCCATCCTGACGCAGAGTGGAACGGAGATCAATGTGGGTGGAACTCTCTCTGCAACCGGGCCGGTCAACGGCAGCAGTTTTGAAATCGGCGGCCTGCCTTTCGCCTTTGGCTCCGATTCCAACTACAACGCGTTTCTGGGATTTGCCGGCAACAGTTCGATCACCGGCCAGGGCAACAGCGGTGTCGGCGCCCAGGCCCTGCTCAGCGATACAACGGGTTATTGGAATACCGCAATCGGCTTTCAGGCGCTGGCCGACGACACCACTGGCGCCGAAAACACCGCCATCGGCACCGATGCACTCGCGCACGATACCAGCGGGTACGGCAACACGGCCACTGGTTACTATGCGCTGGTCAACAACACCATCGGAGTGGCCAACATAGCTACGGGTGGACTTGCGCTTCAGAGCAACGTCATTGGCTCGGCCAACGTAGCCGACGGCTACCAGGCTCTCGCCTCCACCACCAGCGGCGGTAACACAGCGGTCGGACACATGGCGCTCTACAACAACACAATCGGCCAACTCAACACCTCGATCGGCGGGATTTCTGGCGTAGCCTCGGATGGCTCGGCGATTACCGGCTCGAACAATACGTTCCTCGGAGCGGGCGCAGATCCCAGCACCGGCACGCTGACCAACGCCACGGCCATCGGCACCCTCGCGCTGGTATCACAGAGCAACTCGGTGGTTTTGGGCTCCATCAACGGCGTCAACCAGGCGACTGCTGATACCTACGTCGGGATCGGCACCACCGCGCCGACGAACATCTTCACCATCGGCCAGGGGCATGGCCAGGCTCTTGCCGACGGCTGGGCTACCTACTCCTCCCGCCGCTGGAAGACCAACATTCAGACTCTGCCCAATGCGTTGGAAAAGGTCGAGAAACTGCGCGGCGTGAGCTACGACCTGAAAGACAGCGGCAAGCATGAAGTAGGAGTGATTGCCGAGGAAGTGGGGGCGGTAGTTCCGGAAGTCGTCACTTTCGAGGCCAACGGCAAAGACGCGCGCGGCGTGGACTACAGCCGATTGACTGCCCTGCTGATCGAAGCCGTAAAAGAACAGCAGAAAGAGATCGCGGCGCAGACGGCGCAATTGCACCAGCAGACTGCGCAGATCACGGCGTTGCGGTCGCAGGTGAAGCAGGGCGCGGCCGAGGAGGCGGTGCTGGAGCGGCGGCTGGCGCAGATCGAGCGCGTCGGCGAGCGCGCGAATCAGCTGGCTGCGACGTACAGGACCGGCGGTAACGGAGGCGGGCGCTAGGGTACTAGCCCAGCAAGACAACGCAGTACAGAAGGCAGGCGCGGCGGGCAACTGCTGCGCCTGTATCTTTTATGTCCGACAATGTTCGACTGTGTCCGACTATGTCCGACGCCCGGACCGGCTTCCGTCACTTCCTCTCCCGCTTCCCCTACTCTGGCGGGTTGACCGTCAGGGTGAAATTCTGAACGGAATTGGGCAGGACACCGTTCTGCGCCGTGAAAACAAGCGGGAAAGTTCCGATTTCAGTGGCTGTTCCACTCAGAAGCCCGGCCGAGAATGTCAGTCCGCCGGGAAGGGCACCAGACTCGGTGATCGTGGGAAGGGGAGTACCGGTCGCAGTCACGATGAAGGAACCGGGAGTGCCTTCCGTACAGCTGGCATTGTTCGCACTGGTTATGGATGGAGCCTGAGGGTTGAACGGAGTTGTCTGATGGACACACCCGAGCAGGCTGACAGTGGCAACTGCCAGCACGGAGAGCAGCAGAAACGGCGATAGGCAAGCATCTCGGCGGCGACGCAGCAATATCATTAGAAGTCCTCTAAGAACTGAATGTTTGCGGGGAGGGAATAGGGAATTGTCCCACCGCTGCGCAGCCAAAGGCAAGTTCGCGATTGGCGCGATTTCGGCACGAACGAGTTGCTGTGGCGATGGTGGGAGGGGTCATTCCAATTTGAAAACGGTTCCCATGACGATCCACAGTCGCGAGCCGACTTAGCCCAGACGAGATTTCGATGTTCCCTATCCTCGCGGGGTTTTACGGGCGCAGAAAAAGATTTTTGCCAACGATGAACAGGCCCAGACTTTCGAGTCAGGGCCTTTCTTGTTTATAGCCTTCGTTCGCAACGAGCGGTTATTGCGGCAGCAAGTCGGCAAAGACAAACCCGTCGTGCTCGACGACTTCTCCGGAGCGCACGGCGATGGGGCTTGAAAATATCGGCGCATCGTAGACGAAGGTGTGAAATTCCCCGTTCTCGCCGCAGGGATCAATTCCTGCGGGCAGAGTCTGCAGCAGGCGGGAATCGTAGTCCTGACCGGCAAAAGACCTCTCTAACTTCGAGGGATCCACGCAGGTGAGTTTTGCTTTCACGCCAGCCGCGATCATTTCGCGAGACAGTTGTGGAGTGGGAATCTGCCAGAGAGGAAAGAGTGGTTCGAGGCCGCTGCCCTGTAATTGACGAATGCGGTAATCGCGAACGTCTTGCAAGAAGAGGTCGCCGAATGCGATCGCGGTGATTCCCGCGGCGGTTGCCCGTTGGCAGACGGCACGCATTCGATCTTCATATTCCGAGTTGGAGCAGGGCCAGGGCAGTTCCACCGCCCAGAGCGGGATTCCGGTTCGTTCCGCCTGGGCTTCCACCAAGGCGCGCCGCACGGCGTGCATGGCCACGCGGTCCGCTTCGGCGTTGAAGGTGGTGAGCAGAGCGACGACCTGGATGTCCGGTTGTTGCCGGAGAAGGTGCAGCGTCCAGGCGCTGTCTTTGCCGCTGCTCCACGACAGAATAAGTTTTTTCACGCGGGGACTCGTAGTGAAACCTTACGAATCGAGAATAGCAAACCGGCTGATAGAAGTGACTGTGCTCACCATTTCGCTTCTTGTTTGCGGCGACCGATTAGAGCGCCGCTACTCAATAGATCGAAGATCGATAAATCGATGATCAATAAATCGACGATCAATGAGGCGATGGACCATTAAATCGATGTTCATTAACATGAGTCGCGATCGAAATTGGCAGGTCGCAATGGATTGCAACCGGTTGCAGAAATTATCAGGCTTGCGCGGTTTCGGAGTTCCGGCTACAGTCAAACTTGTTGCGGACCGGCGCGATGCCGGACTCTGCGCCCACAGCCTTCCCCCGGGTCCTCCCTCAGTAGTCAAAGTAATTAAGTTGGATTTGCGAGGAGAAGGATTAATGACGAAATCAATCGGCCGATTCTCGGCTGCGGCAGCATTCGCAATCTTCATATTTATGGGTTTCACGACTGGCGCTTTGGGCCAGGGTACGGTCAGTGGCAAGATTCAGAGCGGAAGTTTAATTGTGAGTCAGACGGCCATTAGTCAGACGTCGATGAGCCAGGCATCGGCTGGTTTGCTGTTGTTGGCGCTCGAACCCGGCAGAGGTCAAGGGCGCCGCGGTCCCGCTCCCAGTCCCGCTCCCGGTCCGGGTGGTGGTTGCGGCAATGGATGGAATCAGCGCGGCGGCAACTGCTACACTGTTCCCGAGGGTGGAACGACTTTCGGATACCTCGCGCTGGTGGGCCTGTGTTGCGTGGCGGCCGCGATCTTTAGTATCCGGCGGCAGGCGCGGGCGAGCGCGACGAAATAGCAACATTCAGCTCCGATAATGCAGCTCCGATAATTTAGCTCCAACCGCGCCCGCAAGAAACGGGCGCGGTTGCATTTTCACGCGAGATTTTGCCCGCCTGCTGGTTGAGCCTTCGGTTGGTTCACGACCACGCTCGATTTTGGCGAACTGGCAGGGAACTCGCAAAGGCTGCGCTACGCACTTTGGGCGTTTATGCTTGGGCGTTTATGCAAGGAGTTGTTTATGCATGGGGTTCCCATCGGTCACGGAATTGAGTCGTAGGGGTCGCAACTCTTACGCAGCTCTTGCATGCAGTGTGCAAAGCGTTGCAACCATGTTTCCTGCCTGCTCAGCGCACTGAGGCAACCCCGTGGGTCCTTAATCCTGCCCGAGTTAGTCAGGAGCAGCTGTCGCTTGAGAATTAGCTGTAAGTCTCATAGATTAAGTAAGTTATGCGCTGATTCATGGTGTGACCGAGCCGGGCTGCGGAAGCGGGTTGGAGAGGCAAAGACGGGGCTCCGCGCTAAAGTGGTGGTCTATGCCACCAAAGTGCTACCTCACCCCCCTTGCAATGATCTGCAATCCCATGTAGGCTTTCTTCATCAGGGCAAGCCAACGATCCGGTTTGGCGTAATCTTCTCCCCCGCCCTAAGGGTTCGCCACTGATTTCCTTGGCGGCCCCGAGTAAAAGCGCCGCGAAACGAGGGCATTGACAGGACCTCAGATATGCGATAATCTACATCGAATTAGTAGGGATTAGCGCAAACTGAGCAAACTCTTGTGCCCGGTTTGCATCCGAGGTTGCAGGACGTAACAAGTATTGAGCATGGCGATGTAACCACTTTCCTCCCCGGAAAAATGGCCGGTGGCGACGTCGTTCACGTTAACGCAGTACCGTCGTGGTAGTGGAAGTCTCCCCCTGGGTAGGTTCTCCCCTGATCTCAATGTCGAGATCGTAAGAGCTATTTGTGTCGAATTTAATTTCTTTGGGGTCACTCGGAAGATGTGACTTAGAGGGCGAAGCTATGGTCGCAAGCGCATCATCGTGGGAATTGACGCAGCCGGCGCCGCCGGTCGAAACCGGAACCGAAGCCTGGTATGGGCTGCACACCCGGTCGCGGCACGAGAAAATTGTGGCCCAGCGCCTGGAAGAACGAGGGGTCGCGACCTTTCTGCCCCTGGTGACGGAAGAACACCGCTGGAGTGACCGCAAGAAGTCGGTACAGGTGCCGCTGTTCACTTGTTATGTGTTCGCGAAATTTGCGCCGCAGCGGGAAGAACGGCTGCGGGTTCTACGGGTCGAGGGAGTGTTTGGGCTGGTGGGCGCGCAGGGCGAAGGCATCGCCATTCCGGAGGAGCAGATCGATGCTGTCCGGAGTCTGGTCGATGGGCAATTGCCCTGGTCGTCGCATCCGTTTCTCAAGATCGGTCAGCGAGTGCGCATCCGCAGCGGAGCGCTGAATGGCGTGGAGGGTGTACTGGTACAGCGCAACGGGGACCGCACGCTGGTCATTTCGGTGGACGCGATCCAGCGCTCTCTGGCGGTGCGCGTCGAAGGCTACGAAGTCGAAGCGGTTTGAGATTGGCCGGTTTGAAATCAGTGGTTTTGAAATGAGTGGATTGAAATTAGTGGTTTGGATTTAGTTTGAAGCTTGCTGGAAAATCGCAGTCCTCCTTGGCTGGACGGATTGAACCCAACCTTGACGGAAAACACAAAAACAATAAGCCTGCTGGTGGTGAGCCGCGATGCCGCCGTGTTGCGCGCGCTCGCGGCCATGGAAGCCAGTCCGGCCTGGCATCTGGAGACGGCGGCCAACGGTTGGGAAGCCCTGGAGCGGATGCAATCGGGCGCGGCGGTTCATGCGCTGGTGCTGGACATTCCGCTGGAGGACAGTGAACCAATGCATTTCCTGCGCTGGCTGCGCTGCTTCCGGCCCGATTTTCCGGCGGTGCTGCTTTGCTCGCCGGAAGATGCCGGCCGAGTCAAGGAAGCGATTGGACGCGACAGCGAAGATATAGTGTACAAGCCGTTTGACGTCGCCTACTTCGAGTCGGTGATCCGGAAGCGCATAGATGTGTCCGCCAGCGCGCCGGCGGACGTTACCGGCGCCGACGTTGCCGGCAAGAATATCGAACAGCTGGGCCAGGACACTTGCTTCGTGAGCGCCAGCCTGATGATGCAGAAGCTCCGCGCCCAGGCGGCGCTGCTGGCCAAGGCCGATGTCCCGGTGCTGATTGTAGGCGAGCGGGGAGCCGGGAAGTTTACGGTGGCCAGCCTGATTCACAAACTCTCGGTGCGGTCGGGGTTCAAGCTGGTGCGAGTGAATTGCGCGGCCATGCCGGAGGCCGAGCTGGCAGCAGAACTTTTTGGGGACGAAGATCGACCGGGCTCGCCGCGGACGACCCTGGGGAAATTCGCGTCCGGCGAGACCGGCACGATTCTGCTGGAAGAGATTGCGGAGATGCCGGCAGGAGTGCAGGTCCGGTTGCTGCAGGTTTTGCAGAACATTTTGCAGAGCGATTTGCGG
>JBELAE010000218.1:0-8244 GCA_049509155.1 Candidatus Sulfotelmatobacter sp. | reverse complement strand
TCCAAGGCTGAATCGCCCGGCGACCTGAAGCGCGAACTCGACCAGATCTGCGATCTGATCGGCAAGACGCGGCCGACGGCGGTGAATCTTTTTTGGGCGATCCGGCGCATGCAGGAGAAGTTTGAGCGCATTCGCATTCGTCCCATTCCGCACATCAAACGGGATCTGATTGAAGAGGCGCAGCGCATGCACGCGGAAGACATTGCGGCCAATCAGGCCATGGGCCGCCACGGCGCCACGCTGATGCCGAGCGAAGGCGGAGTACTCACGCACTGCAACGCAGGGGCGCTGGCCACGGCGGGATACGGCACGGCGCTGGGCGTGATCCGCGCGGCGGTCGAGCAGGGCAAGAAAATCCATGTGTATGCCGACGAGACCCGGCCGTTCCTGCAAGGCTCGCGGCTGACTGCGTGGGAACTGATGAAGGACGGCATTCCGACCACCGTGATTTCCGACAACATGGCCGGGGTGATGATGAAGCAGGGCAAGATTGGCGCGATCGTTGTGGGCGCCGACCGCATCGCGGCCAACGGCGACGTTGCCAACAAGATTGGAACTTATACCGTCGCCATTCTGGCCAAGGAGCACGGCATTCCGTTTTATGTTGCGGCGCCGATTTCGACCGTCGATCTGGCTTGCGCCGACGGCAGCGGGATTCCCATCGAGCAGCGCAACGCCCGGGAAATCACCCACATCGGCGGAAAGCAGATGGTCCCCGACGGCGTGGAAGTGGAGAACCCGGCGTTTGATGTGACTCCCGCGAAGTATATTGCCGCCATCATCACGGAAAAAGGAATCGCGCGCCCGCCGTATGAAGAAGCTTTGCGGAGGCTGGCGGGGCTGGAGGCTGAGGTGCATCCGTAGCTTTGTCGTCCGACGCGCTTTGTCATCCTGAAACGGGGCGAAGGATATGTGCACTCCCGGCCAGTTGCATAAGGTCCCCTCGACAGGCTCAGGGCAGGCTCTTCGTCAGGCAAAGAACACCCTCCTCAGGATGACAGCTCTTTTCCTTAATTCTTCAGCTCTCGATCTCTCAATGTAAAGAGATGTAAAGGCCAACTTTTTTCTCTTTCCGCGCTACTTATTCTCCAGGTTCGGGTTGGAGATAGCGGCAACTCAATCGTGCTAAGCTTAAGTTTGCGAACTCTGCGCCAAATATTTCGTCAGGGGGATGTCATGTCGTTACGCAATCGCCTTGTTCTGCCCATTATTCTTTCCAGTCTTGCCGTGCTCGCGGGCTGCGGCAGCAGCACGAACAAGGTTGTCCCGCCTCCCAGCGGCGCGTTCAGCAACACCGACCTCAATGGCACTTACACATTTTCGGTTGCGGGCAGTGACGTCAACGGGCCGATGTCGATTGCTGGCTCTTTCACGGCCTGCGGCTGCTCGGCCGGAACCATCTCGGGCGGCGCGGTGGATTTCGACGATCCTGCCCTGCCCAATGCTTTCAATTCGGCGGTCGGTACCAACAGCACCTACAGCATAACTGCTGACGGGCGCGGTACCGCCAGCCTGTTCATTACACCGTCGGGGCTCACTCCCTTCGAGGTCGTTTTTGATTTTGTCCTGACTTCGAGCTCGCATGGGCTCATCATTCGCTATGACAAAACCGGGACCGGCAGCGGCACGATTGACCTGCAATCCAGCGCCGTATCTCAGGGTTCAATAGAGAACACCCCGTACGTTTTCACTTTTTCTGGTAGCGATTTGAGCGATGACTTGCTGTCTACGGTCGGCACCTTCACCCTCAATTCTTCGGGAACCATCACTGCCGGAGTTAACGACTGCAACTTCAACGCCGAGCCCTTTTACCAGGCGGCTCTTTCTGGCTCGGTCCTTGTGGGCTCGGGAACAGCGCCGGGAAGCGCCTCGATTTTGACTGGATGCTCGTCGGGCTCTCTTACCTTTGACGTCTATACGATCGATAGCACACACCTGAAGCTAATCGAAAATGACGGCTCGGCGTTTCTTGTGGGGGATGCCTTCGCTCAGACGAGCGCTTCCATTCCTTCAGGCGGCTTGGTTTTCACGATGCAGGGACTCGCCGGGGGAATCACCGACGGCACGCCATTCGCGGCCGGGGGTACTGTGACATCCGACGGTGCCAGCGAACTTTCGGCTGGACTGGAAGACACGAATGTTGACATCGGAGGTGTCGGCACCGTGGACGGCGGCGTAAGTCCTGCCGTGCCGGAGGCCTTTGGCGGTTCGTTCGTCGCCTCTCCCGCAGGCAGTGGGCGATTCCAGGTAGCCCTCTCGGGCTTCTCGGGTGGCACTAATTTTGCCGCCTATCCTTCTAGCGGCGGCATTCTGTTGGTGGAGATTGACTCGGGGGTGGGTGCAGGAGTCACCAGCGGAGTGGCTCTGGCACAGACCTCGGGCGCAGCGCTCGCCGCTACGCAAGGCTACGGACTCAACAATTCCGGCGACGACATTGTCAACTCGGTTGGACTCGACGAAACCGCCCAGTTCACAACTACGAGCACCGGTATGACGGGCCTTCTCAACGAGAATGACGGGGGGACGCCGAGCACTCAAAACGTGAACGGCACCTACACGCCGGGTTCCAACGGCGCGGGTTCAGCTACGATCGGCACCGGTCTGCAGAGCATTTTCTACTATGCCGCGGATAGCTCCACCGTGCTGTTCATTTCCGCGGATCCTAACCAGGTGGCGGCGGGCGTTATCGAGGCTCAGACCGCTCCCAGCGACGCAGCGCAATCAGCCACGGCGAAACCACGGCCTCTGCCGATGCTGCGCGCGATGCCTCGTTCGCGTTCGGCGACACCGCATGGTCAGCGACTTAGCCCTGCGAAGTAAAAGCTGCAAAGCATGTTGCAATAGTGATGTTCGGTTGCGCGGCTCCCATAAAGTGGGAGCCGCGTTTGTTTGTGGCGGCGTAGCGCTCTCGAAACGCTGGGTGTGATGCGCTCAGCCCTCCGACTATCGGACCTTTCCGGCTGCCGCGCTTCGAGAGATGATCCACGTCAGTAGCCGGTACAGCATCAGCACGGCCAGCACGGCGGCGTATTCCAGAGGTTTTTTCAGGTCGGCTTTGACCAGCCAGATGTAGTGGATGACTCCGGCGGCGGCGCTGAAATAGATCAGGCGGTGCAGGAGCTGCCAGCGTTTGCCGCCCAGTCTTCGGATCGACCACTTGGTTGAAGTCAGCGCCAGGGGGATCATCAGGGCAAAAGCTGTCATGCCGGCGGTGATGAAGCGGCGCTTGACGACGTCGGCCAGCATTTCGTGGACGTCGAAAAATTTGTCGAGCCAGACCCAGGTCATCAGGTGCAGCGTGCCGTAGAAGAAGGCGAACAGGCCAAGCATGCGGCGAAAATTGATCAGCCAGTATTGCCGGGTCAGCTTGCGCAGGGGCGTGACCGACAGCGTGATCAGCAGGAAGGTCAGCGTGCAATCGCCGGTGCTGTGGGTGATGGTTTCAATGGGATTGGCGCCGAGCTGCGCGTGCAAGGCTCTCCAGATGAGCCAGCCGAGGGGGGCGAGGCAGGCGAGGAAGACTGCGGGTTTGAGGTAGCGGAGCATCGGAAAACCAGCGTCGGACGTCTGACCTCAGACGTAGGACTTTAGACGAATCGCATCGGGATCAGCTCCGAGGTCTGAGGTCCGAAGTCCAAGGTCCGCCTCTAGAAATTCTTCTTCAAGTCCATGCCGGCGTACAGGCTGGCGACCTGATCGGCGTAGCCGTTAAACATCAGCGTGGGGCGCTTGAAGAATTCGCCGAGCCTGCGTTCTTTGGCCTGACTCCAGCGGGGATGGTCCACGTTCGGATTCACGTTGGAATAGAAACCGTACTCCGAGGGAGCGGAAATATTCCAGGTATTCAAGGGCTGGCGGTCGGTGAAGCGAATGCGCACGATCGCTTTCGCGCTCTTGAAACCGTACTTCCAGGGCACGACGATGCGGAGCGGCGCGCCATCCTGATTGGGAAGATCTTCGCCGTACATGCCGAAACAGAGCAGCGCCAGCGGATGCATGGCTTCGTCCATGCGCAGGCCCTCCACGTAGGGCCACTGGAGTACGTTGCGCTGCTGGCCGGGCATCTGCGACGGATCGAGAATCGTGGTGAACTCGACGAACTTCGCCTTGCTGGTAGGATTCGCGCGCTTGATCAGTTCGCTCAGCGAGAAGCCGACCCAGGGCACCACGATCGACCAACCTTCGACGCAGCGGTGGCGGTAGATGCGCTCCTCGGGAGAAGCCATCTTGAGGATCGTGTCTACATCGAGTTCCTGTTTTTTGTCGACCAGGCCGTCGATTTTCACTTTCCACGGGCGGGTGCGGAAATTTTGGGCTAGCTTTGCAGGCCCATCTTTGTCGGTGGAAAACTCGTAGTAGTTGTTGTAAGTGGTTACATCTTTGTAAGGAGTGACGGTCTCGGTGGTGCTGAATGCGCTTTTCTTGATGCCGTCAATTTTGTTTCCGGCTTGAGCGGTGGTCGAAGGCGAGATGAGTTCGCGCAGCCCGGCGCCGGTCGCCGCGGCGACTCCCGCGAGCGTCGCTCCCGTAAGGAATTTGCGGCGGTTCAGATATAAACTCTTGGGAGTAACCTCGGACGAGCAAACGTTTTGAGCCTTCTTGATGAGCATGGAACCCCTTATCTTTATACGCGAATCCGCCGGAGATGGATTTGGACCTCAATCTTCAATCCGATAGGACGCTGAGGTGGGAAAAAAGTTGCAAGGGATTCGGTGGGTCAATGCAAAAGGATCGGTAGTGACGGAGTTTCGTCTTAACAACTTCGTCTTAACGACAGAGATGGTCCGCGCGAGATCCTTCGCTTCGCCGGAAGAACGGCTGTACTCGGGATGACGCCCCACTATGACGGTGCTTGTCGGAATCCAAACCGAGCCGTTACTCAGGAATCAAGGGTCAAGCCCTATCCCAACACTTCCCTCACCTTTCGCGACAGGTTCTGCAGGGTGAAGGGCTTTTGCAAAAATGCGGTGCCTTCCTCGATGGCGCCGTCACTGATGATGGCATCCTCGGTGTAGCCGGAGAGATAAAGCACCTTGGCTTGCGGACGCGTTTGCGCCAGTTGCTTGACCAATTCCCGGCCGCCGAGACCGGGCATGACCACGTCGGTAATCACCAGGTCGATAATGCCCTTGTGCTGAGCGGCGGCAGCCAGGCCGGCTTCGCCATTCTCCGCTTCCACGACCTGGTAGCCTTTGGCGACCAGAGTGTCTCGCACCAGTTCACGCACCGGCGCTTCGTCTTCCACCAGCAACACGGTCTCAGTGCCTCCTAAGGCCGCATGCGCCACCGGAACCGGATGGCGCTCGGCAACGCCTTCGACGCGAGGCAGATAAATGTGGAAGGCGGTTCCGCGGCCTTCTTCGCTCTGCACCATGACGTATCCACCGCTCTGCTTCACGATGCCGTAGACGGTGGAGAGGCCCAGGCCGGTACCCTTGCCTTTCTCCTTGGTGGTAAAGAAGGGCTCGAAGATTCGCGACTGCGTCTCCTTGTCCATGCCGCTGCCGGTATCGCGCACGGTGAGCAGAACGTAGTTGCCGGGACGGATGAAAGTTTGCCCGCGGCGATGATTCTCGTCGACGAAAATGTTTTCCGTTTCGATCGCGAGCTTGCCGCCGCTGGGCATGGCGTCTTTGGCGTTGACCACCAGATTCATCAGCACTTGTTCGAGTTGTCCGGCGTCGGCGCGGGTGTGGGCCGCGTCGGGAGCCAGGCTGGTGGTGAACTCCACGCTCTCGCCAATCAGGGGCCGGAGCAGACGCTCCATATCGGACACGATGGCGTTGACATCTACTACCTTGAGTTCGAGCAACTGCTTGCGGCTGAAAGCCAGCAATTGCCGGGTGAGAGTCGTGGCGCGGTCGGCTGCCGACTGAATCGCTTTGCCTTTCTCGTACAGGGGATGATCCGTGTTGAGGTTGGACAGAATCACTTCCGCATATCCGTTGATCACCATCAGCAGGTTGTTGAAGTCGTGCGCCACCCCGCCGGCTAGGCGGCCTACAGCTTCCATCTTCTGCGCCTGGCGGAACTGGTCCTCGAGCACGCGGCGGTCGGTGACGTCCTCGGCAATGGCCTCGAGTACATCTGCGGGTTCGTCGACGTTGCTGACGGCGCGGCCGCTGATGCGCACGGTGATAGCGCTGCCATCCTTGCGTTTCCACTTCAATTCGATGCCATCGAGGCGTCCGCTGCGGCGGAATTCCGCGATCAACCGGGTATGCTCTTCGACGTGCGCGAATACATCCTTCTCTGGATCGAGCAACAGAACTTCTTCGGCCGACTTGTAGCCCAGCATCGTGATCAGAGCTGGATTCACATCCAGAAACCTTCCTTCCAGACTTGACCGGTAAATTCCGTACACCGAACTCTGCACCAGGGAACGGTAGCGGGCCTCGGAGCGGCGCAGCGCCAGTTCGTTGCGCTTGATCTCCACCGCGCTGGCCAGTTGCCGTGCGACGAAAGTCAGAATCTCCTTGTCGGACTCGCCATACCGGATGTTCTTCGAATAAGTCTGCACCACGAGCGCGCCGAAGGTGTGGCCGTTGACCTTCAGCGGAACGCCCATCCAGTCGAGGGATCGCGCACCATTGCGATGGCGCGAAACTTCGCCTCGATCTTCCATGGCCTGCAGCACTTCGGGCGTGGCCAGCAGCGGTTGCCCCATGCGGATAATGTAGTCCGTCAGTCCGCGGCCTAACTTCTTGGGTGACGGCGCGGAATCCTGCTCATCGATGAAATAAGGGAAACTGAGCAACTCGCTGGAAGGATCGTAAAGCGCGACGAAGAAGTTCCGCGCGTACATCAGCTCATTAACAATGGCGTGCACGGACTCAAAAAACTGTTGCAGATCGTGGGCGCTACTGCTCTTTTCGGCAACGCGGTAGAGTGCCGAACTCAAAACCTCGACCCGCTTGCGGTCGGAAATGTCGTGGTATCCGGCGTAGAAGCCGGCCATCTTGCCATCCAGCAGCAGAGGTGCGCACGACACGGAAACGTCGAGCAGGGTTCCATCTTTTTTTCTGCGCCGGCTTTCCAGCGTGATGCGCTCGCCTCTGGCGAGGGCCTGGCTTACCGACTGCGACTCCGCCAAGCAGTCCGGCGGAACCACCAGATCTTCCAGAGGCTTTCCGACGACCTCGGCGGCCTCGTAATCGAACATGCGCAAGAAGGTGTCATTGGCCCACAGCACCCGCTGATCACAATCCGCGATGCTCAATCCATCGGGCGACGCCAGAAACATCTGCTGCAGAAACTGCAGCGGAGGTTGGACACTCGGCGCAGGGGCGGCAGTAGGAGGCAGCGGGCAGGAATGTTGCGTACACGAACCGTTGGCCGGAGAAGTGGCGCTTCCTCGCGGGACAAATGCAGGTGGATCTCCGCGCTCCAGGGCCTTTTTCAGCCGGCTGGCGCGGGAAAGATCTCCCCGTCCTGATTGGGTGACACGTTCACCCATCCGCGATTTCCCCCCTTGAAATGCGCAGTCTATGGTGCATGTTAGAACTCGGCGGTACTGCCCGAAAGTTACGGGGGTAATCCCGAAATAGCAGATTCCGAACTGGGCGCGCCTCCCCAGCCCTTCGTAACTTGGAAGGCTGGCCTGGCGGTCTTTATGCTCGACGCTGGAAGAAAGCGTGCCGTGTCACGCCAGGAGGACCATGTCTTCGCTTGTTCCACGATCGCGTGCCGGCTCAGTCGCGAAGCCCGACCCTACCCATCAACACTGGGGCATGCTGTTGTTTGAAAGCCTGTCGGCGGGCGTGATGGCGGTCGCAGTCGGCATGGCCGTGGTGCTGATTGTGGTTGGGGTCTATGTGCTCATCGTTTGGCCCCTCACCTTTTGGGACCTGGCCAGCTTTGGTGGGGAGAGCTTTAGCTCGTGGGCGGACACGGTATTATGGTCGATCTTCGCCGGCGGATCGCTGGCCGGGTTCTGGTGCTTCAGTGGCGCCGCCTTTAAGAACAAACCCAAGGCTCGAGTTCCGGCGCGCTCTGCCCGAGGCAGAAAATAAACGCCACGCGTTGCTCGCACTCCGGGCTCGCAATTCCCGGAATGAGCGTGCGCGGAAACGCGACACACTTCTGCCTGCTTATCTGCTGAAACCCGCTCGCGCACAGGAAGTTTCGTAAATCGGCTGCGTCCCAGCGACGCCCGGTGCAATGTTTTTGCAAGTGCATCTCGGGCTGATTCCTCCGCATCGAAGGAATTAACCAGGTGGTTAATTCGTAAAGATTCGTCAACAG
>JBELAE010000217.1:0-8247 GCA_049509155.1 Candidatus Sulfotelmatobacter sp. | reverse complement strand
ATGTTCGGGTGGTTGAGAGCGGCGACGGCGCGGGCTTCCCGTCCAAATCGTTCCGAGTACTGCTCGGTGGAAACCTTGAGAGCGACCATCCGGTCGAGGCGGGTGTCGCGAGCCTTATAGACAATACCCATCCCGCCGGCGCCGATCTGCGAGAGAATTTCGTAGGGTCCGAGCGTATCGCCGACCGATAGCGGCATAATCCTGTTGGTCATTTTTTCGCGTCGTGACTTACAAAGCATCGATTGTATATTCCAAACGCCCGGGCCGGAATCCTCGGGACCGACCAACCCAACTTTTTCGTCGGGATTCAACTGAAAGGAGGCATCCACGAAGAGCAAATGCTTGCCATACTGCTTATTGATGCTTGAGAAAGAGATCATTTTGAAGGAGCAACTCGCGGCACGGTGCCTCTTAAGTAGTGTAGCCGCAGTGTAGCCCGGCCAGGAAATTGCCGGCCAGCGCAGCCGCCGAGCTCAATCTAGCGCCGACGGTGTTCCTCGGTGTATCCTAGTCGAAGGGAAGGGAGCTATATGGCCAAAAATCAGCTATATATCGAAAGGCGCGAAGAGGGAGACTATGCGGTAAGAAAGCCAGGTTCGGAAAGGGCCAGTGCAATACTCCCAACCCAGGCTGAAGCCATTGAGCGGGCGCGCGACATCAACCCGGATGCAGCCGTTCACGTTGAGCGCGTCCGTGACACCAATGTCGGCGGCAGGGACAAATGGCGGAAACCCTAACGGCTGACTACGTCACCGCGCCATTCTGAAGAAACGAATCACCCAGCCTTTCCGCCGTGTCTTAGCGGCTCGCGAACTAGTCTTTAGCCGATGCCCTAACTACCCTGTGTAACGGTTCTTGATCCGGGCTGCGGCCTTGTCGATCTCAGGGAAGAGTGTGCTTTCATTGATGCCAATGTTTTCGAGAGCCTTTCGGATAGTGCTCTTCTGATCCTTCGGAACAATGAATTGTTTTGGGTCAATCCGGGTTGGAAGATATATCTTCGGTTCATCCAGGCCGTAGAGGATGAAGGCACCGGATTGCGCCAGAATCCGCCTGTTGCTCATCTTGGGATGAACAAAATACGGCACAAACAAATCTATGGGGTTGATAATTGGCTGGAAATATGGTTTTTCAGACCGGATAAATTGATGAAGTCGTTGTATAACGTCGTGCTTATTGAATTTCTTGATGTTACTAGCACTCGATATATCTCCTTTTAGATCCTTCCTCAATCGATTGATCTCGATCTTCTCCTCGGATGTCATATTGGCCAAATTGGCAATGCAACTCACCGTATCGCTGTCAAACCATTTCTCGTGTTCCGGCTGTATTGCGAAAGCGGTCACCATGCCGTCGCTCGGTTTGCCACCAACAGCGCCAGGGTCAGTTGCAAAATAAAGCGCGACCAGTGCATTCAGCGAAACATCCAGTAATCGAGTGGGCAGCCCAAAATGCTGCATCCGAACGAGTTCATCAAACATGGTT
Source organism: Candidatus Sulfotelmatobacter sp. (assembly GCA_049509155.1). Lineage (GTDB taxonomy): Bacteria > Acidobacteriota > Terriglobia > Terriglobales > Acidobacteriaceae > Sulfotelmatobacter. The sequence goes on along the minus strand of JBELAE010000217.1, from coordinate 6,762 downwards.
TCGTCGGATGCAAACTCATGCGGCTGGACTGATATCAGTTCACGAACTGCTCTTTTCTCATTCTCGAGAAGCTCCTTGAGATCAGGCCGGAATATACCCGCTACGTTCGGCCAAGAGGAGTCCTGCTGGCCGCGAAAGCATTTCAAGAAGTCAGAGCCGGACGAGTATCGTGCAAACGCTTCTATGAAGTCGGTGAGGTTCCGAGGCTGTGCAGGTTTGGTCTTACTTTTCCTAGCCATTCGACACCATAAGATGCCCCGATGCAGAAATGGCAGCGGCGCAGCTTTCCGAACCGGCTTTTCATGGTAAATGCCGAGAAACAACGTGTGCAATGGGACTGGGGCGGGTGGCCCGGCCTTCAAACTGCAGAAGCCACCACAGCAGCGGATGCCCCGTCCTTCGCGTGCTTTGCGAAGAGCCTGCCCTGAGCGAAGTCGATGGGGCGGGTACGGCGATGGCATCCACAACGCGTATCGTAGAACGGACAAAAGTTGCACCGGCAGCATCGCCGCCCACTCCTTCGGCACACGGCAGGCTCTTGCAAAAAGCGCAAGGATGGGCACCCGCAATCGGACTCTTCTACACGCAGCGTCGCCCGAGGATCGTCAGCACTTTCCCCCTCATGAAATGATATAATGCTTACAACAGTTACACTCGGAGGATCGATGAAGCAATCGCGCACCATGGTGCTCAGTATGCGCCTGCCTGTGGAGAGCGGAAAACGTCTGAAGCGCATCGCGCATCGGCACGGCTGGACGCCGAGCGATGCCAGCGCGCGGCTGGTGGAAGAGGGCTTAAGGCGGTCGGAATTTGCCTTCCTGGATTTTCGCGATTCACCGGCTGGCAGGCAAGCCTACATCCAAGGCAGCTCCCTGGCCATATGGGAGGTCATGTTGCTGGTTCGAAGTTATAAGGGCAATGTCAAAAACGTGGCCAAGCATCTGAAATGGCCTGAAGCGAGAGTTCGAGCTGCCCTTTACTATTCAGAGGCATTCCCCGCTGAGGTGAACGACGCGATAGCAGAGAACGATTCAACTGACTTCGACAGCCTGAAGCGCATGCTTCCTCAAGCGGTCGACTTTGCCGCCAAACAGACCAAGCGGGGCTGATGCTCAAGCTACTTCTAGATGAGCACATCTCCCCAGACGTAATGAAGGGCGTTCAACGTCGGAATCGATCGGTAGGGATCCACTCCATATTTATCCAAACCATATTTATCCAAACCATGGCGCAGTGGGAGAACGGAAACTTCCTTGGGAAGGAAGATTCCGCTTGCCTGTTGGAAGCGGCGAAGCAACGCTTGACCCTGGTTACCTATGATCGAAGGACGATTCCTCCATTGTTAAAGCTCTGGGCTGAGCAAGAGCGATCCCATGGTGGTGTGATATTTGTCGATGAAAAGACAATCTCGCCGGCGGACATTGGAGGGCTAGTCCGTGCTCTAATTTCGCTTGCTGACGAGGCCGGAGGAATGGACTGGACCAACCAAGTCTACTTCTTGCGGAGCGGACGCTGACCCATCCCACGATCACCAAATACAACCTGTGAGCGATTTCTCGGATGCCGAGCGCCTGGGGTCAGCCCCCGCCTGTTCGATGCCCACGCCAAAATAGCCTGCGACCTGCACTTGGAAACCTGTGGACCGAATTATGGGGACGACTGGGCGTTCCCCGATGTGTTTTCTTTAGGTTAGCTGTCATGACAATATCGTCTGCCCCATTCCGTCATGACGTTGTGTTCCTGCAGGAACACTTCGCCTCGCCGTCTGTCCCCCAGGGTTCATGTCAGAACCAATGCTGTCGGCAGCACCGTACCCGCCATTGCAAAAACGCAAGCACGGGCCACCCACTATGTTGGTGCCTTCGGCGCGGCCAAAGCCCTGGGCCCACCAGCCCCTCTTACTACTGGGTAATCTCGAATGCGGTACCGCATCCGTTGGTGCAGGATTGGTTTCCGCCGGCCGTGGTTGTGCCGTAGAGTTTGCCGGTGCTGTCGGTGATCAGACCGGCCTGAGGACTTGCGCCGTCGGTACTGGCGCTGAACGCGTGTAGGATCGACTCAACGTAACCTCCGCTGCCATTGGGAGCCAGCTTGAACACGGTGCCGTTGCCGACGCCGCCCAGGAGCGTGGTGCCATAGAGGTTGCTTGCGCTGTCCATGAGCAAACCGGCTGCAGGACCGGAGCCGTCCGCGGTGTCAAGGCCCTTGAAACTGTACAGAACGGATTCGGTGTAGCCGCCGCTTCCGTTGGGAGCCAGTTTGAATGCGGTACCGTTGGCAGAACTGCCGCCCTCCGCGGTCGTGCCGTAGAAATTGCCTGCGCTGTCAGTGATGAGGCCGCCCTCAGGGATCGATCCGTCGTTGCCGCCGGTAAAGCTGTACAAGACTGATTCGGTGTAGCCCCCGCTGCCGTCGGGCGCGAGCTTGAAGACAACGCCGCAGCCGTTGTTGCAGTTGATACTGCTGTTGCCACCGCCGGAGGTCGTGCCGTAGAGGTTGCCGGCGCTGTCCATGATCAGACCGGCCCGCGAATTCGCGCCATCGCTCCCACCGGTGAATGCGTACAACACCGATTCGGTGTAACTTCCGCTGCCGCTGGGCGCGAGCTTGAACGCCACGCCGAGGGAGCTACTGCCTGTGGAGTAGCCCCCGGTCGTGCCGTAGAGATTCCCGGCGTTGTCGATTATGAGCCCGGCGAATGGGCCTCCGCTGTTGAGGTCAGGGAAGCTGTAGAGGACCGATTCGACAAAACCGCCACTGCCGTTGGGCGCCAGTTTGAACACAGTGCCGAAGCTGTCGCTGCCGCCGCCCGAGGTTGTGCCGAAGAGATTTCCAGCGCTGTCGATGATCAGCCCGGCCTCTGGGGTGTCTCCGTCGGTGCCACTCGCGAATGCGTAGACAATCGATTCGACGTAACCGCCGCTGCCGTTGGGTGCAAGTTTGAACACCGTGCCAAAATTGTTGCTGCCGCCGTTCGCCGTGGTGCCGTAGAAATTGCCCGCGGTGTCCATGACCAGGCCGGCGTGCGGACTCGCTCCGTCGCCACTACTGCCGGTGAAGGAGTACAGAAGTTGCTCGACGATGACGCAGGCAACCTGCACGCCACTTACGACCCCCGACACGGTGCCCACACCGCCGGTGACAGAGCAGAACTGGTTGGCCGGTTGGATGGCCACGGTAACGTTATAGGTGTCGCCCTGGAGTATTGGAGTTGGGAAGGTAAACCCGCCATTGCTGGAAAGCGCAAGCGAGTCGCCGCCGTTATCTTCGAGGGTGATCATTGCTCCGCTGCTGAGTCCCGTGAGCGTGCCGCCGATAGGGAAGGCGGCGGAGCAAGTAACGGCCACACTGGTGATGTTAGCCGTCACGTTGGAGCCGACTCCCTGACTAACAGTGCAGAGTTCGTCGGTGGGTTGCGAGCTCACCGTAACGCTATAACCGCCGCCCTGGTTCACCGACGCGTGGAAAGTGAAATTGCCGTTTGCGGAAAGGGTAAGCAGATCGGAGCTATTATCCGCAAGTGTGATTTGCGCACCGCTATTGAGGCCAGAGAGTGTACCGCCAATAGTAAATGTGGTGGCGGTCGAGCAGGAGACGGCCACGCCGGTAATTTCCTGCACACGGACGCCGCCGGATCCGTTACTGCCTTGATTGGTGACGTTACAGCTCGTTCCGGGTGTTTCGGCTGCGACGGAGATATTCCAAGTGGTCGAGCTGTCAACCTGAGTGCTCAGCATGTAGGCGAAGGGCCCATTGGCGGAAAGGGTAAGATTGCCTCCACCAGCATCGCTGGTCGAAAAAGTCAGCGTAACGCTGCCGCCGCTGGGCAGTCCGGTGAGCGTGCCGCAGAAACCGGGGTTGAGGCCAAGGCTACAGTTGCCGCCGCCACCCGAGGTACCGCTACTATTGCTGCTGCCGCAACCTGGCATAATTGCCAGAATTACGCCAATAAGAAGGATTGCAAATAGAGTATGACGGCGAAGCAATCTCTGACCCTGAGACACTTTTTCCCCCAAGCGCGGCGTTCACCGGCCATATCCGAGCCTCAATTAGTTATTTGTTCTTTAGTTATTTGTTCTTGGCGGGTAACTGCAGCCGTACAGGGGTCAGCGGCAGAATGGAACCGTCCCGCTTCTGGGACACGAATTTAAAGTAAGTAGCTGGTCTTGGTCAAGTTCGATAGGGCGAGAATTGACTGGAGACAGACGGGACGTTTTCCATTTTCCAGCACGTCCACACTTGACATTGCCCGATAATCCACTACCATACGGTTGTGGATAAATTGGGTACCACATTTGCGGCTTTGTCCGATCCAACCCGGCGGGCAATGATCGAACGACTCTCCCATGGGCCTGCCTCTGTGCATGGACTGACGGAACCGTTTGCACTCTCGCAGCAGATGATTTCAAAACATATCGCCTACCTGGTGCGGGCGCGGATTGTGATCAAGACGAAGCGTGGACGAGAGAGTGTGTGCACGCTGAGGCCAGAGGCGATCAAAACAGTCCGCGACTGGGCGTTTAACTATCGCCGATTCTGGGAAGAGAGCTTCGACAAACTGGATGTAGTCGTAAAGCAGATGAAGAAAGAGGTGGCCAGAGATGACAAAAAGCACGGTGAGCGAGACAGAGCGGATGGTCGTTACAAGAATTTTTGATGCCCCACGCGAGTTGGTCTGGAAGGCGTGGACAGACCCGAAGTACGTGATGCAGTGGTGGGGGCCGAGGGGTTTTACTTCGCCGGCTTGCAAGATGGATTTTCGCGTGGGAGGAAAATTTCTCTACTGCATGAGAACGCCGGATGGGCAGGAGGGTTGGAACGCCGGTGAATACCACGAGATTGTTCTGCACGAGAAGATCGTTTACTCCATGTACTTTTCCGACTCGCAGGGAAACAAGGTTGAGCCTGAGGAGTATGGAATAGAACACGAGGCCATAGACGATGCGCGCGACGTGGTTATTTTTGAGGATCTCGGGAACGGCCAGACGAAGCTCACCTTGCTTGGAAATGACCGCATGGAGAGCGCAAAAGAGAGCGGTCAATTCGAGGGCTGGGTTGAGACGCTCGATAAGATTGCGGCCGTTGTTGCAGAGCTGGCGCAGGCGAAATAAGAAGCTGAAGCTTTGATTACCAAACTCAATCGTGGAGAATGAAATGAAAAAAATGCCGTTTCTCGCGATCGTCCTGCTGGCATTCGCATTTCCTGCCCATGCCCAGGACGCGATGAAGAATGATGCGATGAAGGATGACGCGATGAAGCTGGACTCAACGAAGAATGATGCAGCTGTCAAACCTGCCGACCCCGAACTGAAGGTCGTGCTGGATTCCTGGAACGAGGTTGGCCGCAAACTCATCGCCATGGCCGAGGATTTTCCTGAGGACAAATACGACTTCAAGCCCACGCCGGCCGAACGCAGCTTCGCAGAGCAGTTGCTGCACGCGGCAGGATCGAACTATTTCTTCACCAATCCCGTCATGGGGAAGGAGCAACAGGCAGCAGAAGATCCCAAGCGCGACCAATACAAGTCCAAGGCCGACATCGTTGCGTTCGTCAAGAAATCCTTCGCCGATGGCGCAGCCGCCATCCAGTCGAAAGACGAAAAAGGCCTGATGACGGAGGTTGTTTATTACCCTGGCCAGAAAGCGCGTGTTCTCGACATAGCCTACGGCCTCATCGAACATAGTGGTGAACACTACGGCCAGCTCGTCGTGTACTACCGCCTCGCAGGCCTTGTGCCGCCGGAGTCGCGGCCCAAGAAGTAAAGCTCAAGAGACCAAAAGACCAGGGACAGACGGGACGTTCGCCAATTTCTATTCGTCGAAAAATTGGGGAACGTCCCGTCTGTCCCCATATCTCAGAATCCTGAAACAGATTGACGAGTCCATGTCCTCGCTTCCTCGTTTACACTCTTCTAGCAATGGGAAGACAGACACGTTTTCATATGCTTCCTGAGGACTGTCGCCGGTTCATGGTTTTCTTGCAGGAGCGTGATCCGGTGATAGTCACAAAATGGTGCTCTTCAGAGCTTGCCGAAATTCAAGACGTAAACCGTCCATGGGAAAGAGGGGGACATTATTGTTTGTGGAATCAGGCGATCCTCCCTGCGTTGACACGGAAAGCTACCGGGAAACATTTCAATATCGACTTTTCGGTGCCTGTCATTGAATTCACCTATGAATCTCCCGTGCTCGAATCTTGGAACGGTCAGCCAGCGCTTACGCAGGGTAGGATCTGGGCCAGTTTCGAAACCGAGAATAAGGCTTTTGAGAAGTGGTACAACGCAGTCGTCCGATGGATTCGCAAGAACTTTATTCGAGACCTCGCGGTGGGACACGATCGGGATTCAATCGGTCCCGCGGCCTACGAATGGTTCAGAGCCGGCGGTTTGCTCCTTCCCAATTTTCGACCTCCGCTGACCGAGGCTTGGTTGGCTTGGGCCAGCGTTCAGAATCAACATCGAACCGATCTGGCGCACAACTAAGCTCGACTGGCAACTGTTATTACCGGCTGCACATTGAAGTTGTTCGCGGTTGATCGGCGAACCGGAAGTAGAGGCAGCACCGTTTCGCTTGCACGAAAGATCGTGACCGAGACTCCCAACCTTACGACCCATTAGGGCTGGATGGAAGACAATCCTACGGAATGCGTCCCGTTCGACTGCGTTCGAAAATATTTTCGATATATTTTCCCTCCCGCAGGTTCCTTTTATAGATAGAGGGCAAAATTTCGCCCGAATCTATGGGCCCACCTCGCTAAAGCGG
>JBELAE010000216.1:0-8347 GCA_049509155.1 Candidatus Sulfotelmatobacter sp. | reverse complement strand
GAGTGGGGGGAGTGCCGGGGACGAAATTTGTTTGGCCTGATCCGGGGGCGAAGTTCAGGCCGGTGGCGCTTACGGCCGAGAAGGACGCGCACTGGAAAAAATGGATTGGGTTGTACAACGAGAAGATGCTGTCGAAGGGGGAGTTTCGCGATCTGTATGTTTATGGGTATGACGTTCCCGAGGCGTATGCGATTGAGAAAGATGGGAAGATGTATTATGCGTTTTTTGCGGGGAAAGAGGATGGGGAGTTTTCGGGTGAGGTGGAGTTGCGGGGGTTGAAGGCGGGGTCGTATCACGTGGTGGATTATGTGGATGGGAAAGATTTGGGGACGGTGCGGGCGGAGGCGGGGAAGGCTCCGAGGGTGAAGACGGAGTTTAAGGGGAATTTGTTGTTGGAGGTGAGTGGGCAGTAGGGCGCAGTTGATGCGGTCGGTTTTGGGCTCTAAATAACTGGCTTCGACAGTCGGGACTCGGCTGCAGTATCTAGGATTTCGGTATCTAGGACCTGTAGATGGTGTACCCGAAGAGCAAGAGAACCAGCCAGATCAAAATGCCACAAATCCGGATCAATTTCGGGTACCAGGGTTTCGAGGACCCGAAGACGGCCTCAACTCTATCCACACCAGCCCGCATCGCTGGTGTCCGTCTCAGCGGTTGTTTGATGGCTTGAAGTACAGCCACGTACTTCTCTGGCCATGCAGCCCACCAAGTTGCAAGGACCGCAACCACCGTCGGCAGAAGGTACAATCTCCAACCACTCATGGCGTCACCCCTTCAGGGACTCGCCAAGAGTATATCCGACCTCCGCTGACGATCGATCCCTATTTCTCTCAGACGCCTCGCTGCCGGAAAAACTCTTGGCGGTGAACTGCGTCGCGGAAGGCTTCGGTGCCGCCGGGGCGCGTTGTTGAGAGCGCGCCTGCTTTGTTGCCGCTCGCGAGGCATGTCGGCAGATCCGATCCTTTTACATGCTCGTGCAGGAATCCGGCGTCGAAGCTGTCGCCGGCGCCGACGGAATCTACGGGGATGACTTCTTGCGTAGGACTGGTGATGCGCTCGGAGCCCCTCTGAGCGAGTGCGCCTTTGCGGCCGAGTTTTACTACGACTAGCGGGACCAACTTAGAAAGCTTGTCGACGGCGGCTTCCAGGTCGCCGTCACTCGTGCCTGCGGCTTTGCAGGCTTCGCGTTCGTTGGGGAGGAAGACGTCGACGTGGCGGAGGACTTCGTGCAAGCCGCCTTCCCAGCGGTCGTCGGGGTCGTCGTTGGTGTCGAGAGAAATCGTCAGGCCTTTCGATTTCAGGAGTTGAAATAGTTCTCCGACTCGCGGGCGCAGCGCTCGCTGCAAGTAATACGACGAAAAGTGGAAGTGGCGCGAGTCGGCTAGGTAGTCGAGATCTAGATCGTCCCAGCAGGTTTCTGCAATCGTTCCTGAATAAGTGAGGATGTTGCGCCACTGCTCGTGGTGCAGGATGACGGTGAGGCCCGTCGTGGTTGGGCCGGGGACGCGGCGCACGCGCGAGACGTCGACGCCGCTTTGTTGGAGGCGATCGAGGGCGATTTGTCCGAGGGGATCGTTGCCAATGCGGGATTGAAAGCCGACGCGGCTGCCGAGTGCGGCCAGGTTGTGGGCCACGATGGCGGAGGAGGAGCCGAGGGTAAGCATCATGCGGTCGGCTAGGAGTTCGCGCTCGGGTGGAAGTTGTTCGGGAAGACCGTAGAGGATGAGGTCGAGGTTGAGTTCGCCGGCGATGGTGATGTCGAAACGGGGCATAGATTCTAGTTGTGCTGGTGGAGACGAATCGGTTGCTTCGCGCAATGAGCGCGGGGAGAACGGCTTGCAGCATCTGACATGAGGGCCAGAGCGCCGGGGTGCTTCGACTGCGCGGTTGCTTCGCTTCGCGACGCAACCACTTCGCTCAGGATGACAGAGTTTTGGGATGACTCACACATGCTTATACCAGGGTGACATCGATGCCGGCTTGCTTCAGGGCGCGGATGTCGGATTTGGGGACGGCGCGGTCGGTGATGACTTCGTGGAGCGCCGAGGGCGGGGCGATCAGCGACAGACTGCGGCGGCCGAATTTGCTGGAGTCGCAGACGGCGACGGTTTTCTTGGCGATCTCGACCATCACGCGATTCACTTTTGCTTCCAGAAGATTGGGCGTGCTCAGGCCGAAGTGGACGTCGAAGCCATCGACGCCAAGGAATAAAAGGTCGGCGCTGAGGCGGCGCAGGGTTTCTTCGGCGATGGGGCCGACCAGAGAAAAAGAATTCTTGCGCAGCGTGCCGCCGGTGAGGATGACTTCGACGGCGGTGCCGGCGAGTTCGGCGGCAATGTTGACCGCGTTGGTGATGATGGTGAGGTTCTGAAAGTTGCGCAGGGCGCGGGCGATGGCGGTGGTGGTGGTGCCGGAGTCGAGAATCAGAACCTGGCCTTCTTTGACTTTCTCGACGGCGGCGTCGGCGATGCGAAGTTTTTCCTGATGGTGGAGTTTTTCTTTTTCGCGGAGCGTGGGATCTTCGAGAGCGCCATCGCGCGAGGGGAGAGCGCCGCCGTGAGTGCGGTGCACGAGGCCGTGGGCGTGAAGGATTTCGAGATCCTTGCGAATCGTGACCTGCGAGGTGTCGAACTGGCGTGCGAGTTCGGTGACTAGAACGCGTCCCTGGTGGGTTAACAGATCGAGAATGGCGCGGCGACGTTCTTCGTTAAGCACGGGAAAGGCGGGCGGCGAGTCCGTCGAGTCGAGGACGGGCTGCGCGGCCATTTCTTTTTATAGCGTTTTGTTTCGTTTGTCCACTGCAAAGGTGGAGATCGGAAGCGGAGGACGCGGCGGCGGAATTTTCATGGATCAGGCCTTGATCCACCGCCAAAGCGAAGCACAGGTTGCCCCTTAACCCATGTTTTATGCGGAGTTGGGAACCATTGGGGGTGATAACCAATGCAATACCTGCCACCAAAGTCCGATTGCTCGGAGGGGGAGGGTTTGCCGTAGTCTCAGATTGGGACGAAACAGTGCCGGGTTTCGAAGAGGAGCGTTTGTTACGAAATCCGGAACAGGGGATGGCGCCTTTGACAACCAGGTTGAACGAAGATTTTTTCTTGCGCTCGCAGTCAGTGGTGGCGCGCGTGGTGGCGGGGGAAACACTGCTGGTCCCGATACGCGCGAAGGTGGGCGACCTGGCGTCAATTTACAGGTTCAATGGGACGGGGTCGCTGATCTGGAAATTGCTGGAGTCGCCGCGAACGGTGGGGCAACTGGCGGCCGAGGTTGCCCAGGAATATGAAGTCGAGATGGCGCAGGCCGAGCGCGATGTGACGGATTTTGTGAGGGAGATGAAATCAGTTGGTCTGGTCGAGGTTCCGGCCGCAGCATTTGTGACGATGGCCGGGGACTGAGAGAGCGACCAGTGGGGCGGGAAGAGCTAGGCGGCAGCGGGCGCGAACTGAAGCAGCAAGGATCGCGTCCGCTGCTGTCGGACTTGTTCTGAGCAGGGAGGGGATTTGGAGCAGTTAAATTACGGCGCGTTTAGCTCGGATAAATTGCGTCTGTTGCGGGTTTCGACTGAGGTGACGCGGCGATGAGAGACGAGAAAGAGCGAGTTTCATCCTCGGTTGCGGCAACGTCGCAGCCGGAGTGGAACAGTCTTGATGATCGTTCTGCGACTCGGAAAGATGTCGACGTGAGCGCGGGCCTCCCGAAGGCGAAGAAGCCTTATGGAAAACCCACGTACCGCTACGAACGGGTTTTCGAAACCATGGCTCTCTCTTGCGGAAAGGTTCATGGCGTGGAATCTCAGTGCCGTTTCAATCGCCACACTTCGTAGCTCAATATTGCGTATGCGCGAAACCAGAGAACTACTTGACCCTTCTCAGCTTGGCGTTGCGGCGGAAGTTCTGGTTCCGGAGGCACGGTCAGGCTGCGCGCTTCCGGAGTATTTGTCTACTCATGCATGCTTTTCGGCAGAGCTTCAGTCCACCGGCGTGAAAGGGAGTCCGCGAATGGCTGAGAAGTACATCCTGAGAAGCACGGCGATCGCGGCCCGGATGCTGGGCGGCGAGATGATGATTATGTCGGTGAAAGACTCCACGTTTTTTACTCTCGATCCGGTCGCTACGGCAATCTGGCAGGCTGCGGACGGACGGACGGCTCTTTCCGAAATCGTGGCTACAAGGATTTGTTCGGAGTTCGATGTCAGCCTGGAAACTGCGGTTCGTGACGCTGAGCAGTTCGCGGAAGAACTGGCTACGCGCGGCATTCTGCGGATTTCCGATCTGCCTATTTCAGGCTCAGAGCAGTCAGCCTCGGAACAGACGTCCTTACAGACATCCTTACCGCCAACCTAACAGACATCCTAGATAGACAACGGAGATGCAATGAGTCTGCTGGCCGAGATGAACGATAAGGCCCTGAAGCTGGGCGTTCCGATCAGCGTGCATCTGGACGTTACGTACCGCTGCAATGAGCGTTGCGTGCATTGCTATCTCGATCACGACGATCACGGCGAGATGGCCACTGCCGAAATAAAAGACGTTCTTACGCAGCTATCGGATGCTGGAGTCTTTTTTCTCACCATCAGCGGCGGTGAAATTCTCATGCGCCGCGATCTGTTTGAAATATTAGAGTTCGCCCGCGGCCTGTTGTTCAACGTGAAACTAAAGACCAATGGCGTGATGATTCGCGAGGCCGAGGCGAAGCGAATTCGCGAGTTAGGTGTGGAACAGGTTCAGATCAGTGTGTACTCTCACCGGCCGGAAGTGCATGATGCGATCACCAAACTGCCCGGGTCGTTGAAGCGAACCATAGAAGCCATTCGCTTTCTTCGTGCTCAGGGGCTCAAAGTAACGATCGCCAACGTTCTCATGTCCGCGAACATGGCTGACTACTCGGGCGTGGTTGCGTTGGCGCGTGAACTGGATGTTGTGTATACGCTCGATCCCACGATCACGCCGAAAATGGATGGGGACCGTTCCATTCTTAATCTGAATGTTGGAAAATCGGCACTCGATCAGGTTTTCCATGACCCCGACCTGGTGGGCAACGTAGCGGAGTTCTGTGCTCCGCCGCCTACTCCGGGGGAAGACATCATGGAAGGGTACCCGTGCAGCGCTGGCCACACCTTCTGCTACATTTCTCCGTATGGGGACGTGTTCCCTTGCGTGCAGTTTCCGCTGCCGAGCGGGAATGTGCGCAAGCAGAAATTTCTGGATATTTGGCGCGGCTCCGCGGAACTGAAACAGGTTCGCGCCATCCGGGCGAAGGATCTGACGACGTGTTCATCCTGCGCGCACGTGGGGACCTGCACCCGTTGTCCCGGACTCGCCTACATGGAGGGCAGCATGTTGGGGCCCTCTACCGCCGACTGCCAGAAGTCCTTTCAGAGAACCGGGATCCCAACGGCCAACATGTTGCGACGTGCTTCCATGGGAATCGGGACTGAAATCGGGCCGCTTATTCACATTCAGCCGATGCTGGATGCTTCCGCCGAAGCGCACTAAGCTGCCAGAAGGCGACGAGGGTTCCAACAGGGTGTTACGAAGGTAAGTACCGGCACTGGCATGCATGCGAGAAAATATTAGGAACTTCTAATGATGCTCGGCAACGGATGTTAGTCCTACGGGCCGGTGCAAGGGTGTGACGCATGAAATCAAGAAATAGAATCCCCGCGAACTGCGAGTCATCGACGCCGGTCGCCGTGATCGCTATTGCCATTGCTGTATTGCTAATGCTTTTCCAGGCGCCGCAATTGGCGCTGGCTCAGGAAGGTCAAGAGGACCACATCGGACTCCCGGTCGACTGGAGCACCCGGCATATCATTTTTACCAACGGAGCGTCTGCAGAGGTTGCCGCCAAAGCCGCGCAGGACCCGCGAAGCTGGATCAACTGGGCGCAGCGAACTGCCTGGGCTTTCCCGCATGAGCCTTGGAGGCCGATTTTCCCAGTAACAGAACCCCAACGGCATATGCGGGTGGATTGGGCCATGCCGCTGGGAGCGAACGGCGGAATGCCGCTGGCAGAGAGCCCGGCCAAGTACACTTTCAGCGTAATTTCGACTCCCAGTTGTGCCAACGACTTTGTGGTTTACACGATCGCGGCGACCCCAAGTGCCACCCAGGCGAATATCGTCGCCTTCAACAATCTCTACACAGGATCAACCTCGTCCTCTTGCCCCATTGCAAATCAATCGCCGGTAACGACTGATCTTACCCAACCAACTTTTATGTGGTCGTACGCGGCGGGGACGGCAGGATCGGCGCTGTCTCCGACTCTTTCGCTCAACGGCAAACAAATTGCGTTTATTGAGAGCGGTACGCAAAATACGCTCTCCAACCCAACCTATTTTGACGTGCTCACGCCGACAGCCGGCCAGGGAACCAGTGCAACCGCTCCGAAGGTTCTCGCTGCGGGAGCTTCGCTGACTCGCTTGAACTACACCAACAGTGGGATTGCTGGCTGTGGCACGGGAACGACGAACAGCAATTCGTCGCCTTACATCGACTACGGGAGCAATACCGCCTACATTGGGGCCGACAATGGGATTCTGTATCGCATTACCGGAGTTTTTGGCGCGACTCCTGCCGTGGAATACTGCGTAACCGTGAACGCGGGCAAATTTTTGACCTCTCCTGTGTACGACCAGGTCACCAACCAGGTTTTTGTGTCCGATGGAGCTTCAGTCTATGCGTACACGGTAGGAGCTAGCAGCTTCACGCTGGTGCGCTCTATCGCTGTCGCCAGCACGGCGGGAGATGCTCTGATCCTCTCGCCGATTGTGGACTCTACCAATGGCTTTGTGTATGTCTTCGGCTCAGCCGATCCGACGAATACGTCTTCAATCGTTTCGCAAATGAACACGAGCCTGACTTCGCAGGTTGTGGCGGACATAGGTCCAGCAGCCACGGGCACGCCGTACATTTTCGATGGCGACTTTGACAATGCCTATTTCACGCAGGGGCCGACGACGGGGGCGGGCACAATGTACGCTTGTGGCACGCAGACGGGAGCTTCCACGAAACCCGCTCTCTATGCCATGTCGTTCACGTCACCCAACGGAACTATGAACAGCACTCCGGCCATGTCGAACGACACCAAGATTAACGGCACAACTAATCCGGCAGGTTTTTGCGCTCCGTTGCTGGAGTTTTTTGACGGGACGAATGATCGGTTGTTTCTGGGAACAGGGGCTCTTACGTCGAATAACGGAGCCAATCTGGTGACCGAGTGGAATATAAACTCCAGGATTTCGTTGAACACTACCAATCCCACTGCCACGGCGACCAATGAATGGGGTGGAACGAGCTCGTTCACGGTCGATAACGTCAGCACCGAAGACCAAGCTGCCAGTATTTATTTTGGAACGCTCTATCCTGCCTCTTCGGGCACCGCACCGGCCTGCCCTGCGGGACAGTATTGTGCTATCAAGCTGACGCAATCGGGATTGCAGTGAAGTTCTGAGAGGCTAAAGACAGAGTCGAAAAAGGCTTTATCGCGGCGCCGAAAGCGCTGCGCCACCCAAAAACAATTTTCGGCAATCGGTGAAGCGGTTGTTGATTTTTTCCCCGCCTATGCGGCGCGGCTGAAGCCGCGCTCTTTCACGACAACACGCTTTCAAACGCACGCTGCTACAACGCTGCCGGCACCGCCGCGGGCAGGCTGGCGGTTTGGCGCAGCGGTTCTGCCAGTGAGCGCATAACTTTTCCGAATCCGGCGAAGTCGAGAGACTGCGGACCATCGGAGAGGGCGCGCTCCGGACACGGGTGCACTTCGATGATCAAGCCATCGGCGCCGACCGCGACGGCTGCGCGGGAAACGGCTGCGATCAGGCTCTGCTTGCCGGTTCCGTGGGACGGATCGGCGATTACGGGCAGGTGGGAGAGATCGCGCGCGAGGGCGACGGCGGCCAGGTCGATGGTGTTGCGCATTTCGGTTTCGAAGGTCTTGATGCCGCGCTCGCAGAGCACGACTTGTTCATTGCCGCCGGAGAGCAGGTACTCGGCGGCGAGCAGCCACTCCTTCACCGTGGCGGAAGGGCCGCGCTTGAGCAGGATGGGTTTGTTGACGGTGGCGAGACGGCGCAGCAGGGCGAAATTCTGCATGTTGCGCGCGCCCACCTGCAGCATGTCGACGTGGTCGCAGATGACGTCGACATCTTCGGTGCTCATGACTTCGGTGACGACGGGCAGGCCGGTTTCTTCGCGGGCTTCGCGCAGAATCTTGAGTGCTTCCAGACCGAGGCCTTGAAAATCATAGGGTGAAGTGCGGGGCTTGTAGGCTCCGCCGCGGAGCATGGCGGCTCCGGCGCGTTTTACGGCGTGGGCGGTATCGAGCAACTGGGTGCGCGATTCGA
>JBELAE010000215.1:0-8451 GCA_049509155.1 Candidatus Sulfotelmatobacter sp. | reverse complement strand
ACGCAAGCAGTTCGGCAAAGCCATCGCAGACTTTCAGGGAATCCAATTCCAGATCGCGCAGATGGCCACCGAAATCGAAGCCGCGCGCCTCATGGTCTACAACTGCGCCCGCATGAAAGACGCCGGCGTGAACTTCGTGAAAGAAGCCGCCATGACCAAGCTATTCGCTTCGCAGGTAGCCGAGCGCGTGACGTCATTGGCCATCGAAATCTACGGCGGCTACGGTTTCACCAAGGACTATCCCGTCGAAAAATACTGGCGCGACGCCAAGATCGGCAAAATCTACGAAGGCACCTCGAACATGCAGCTCGCAACCATCGCCAAACTGGTGCTGAGTAAGTAGCTCGGCAAGTGGTCGTGGCAGAAGCTTGTAGAAGAAAGAGCTCCCGCGCTCGGCTCGCCCTACTGCGGATCGAAACGGAGTTCAATCAGCTCCCGGGATTCCCCGCCAGGCGAAAATCTCCATTTAAGAACCGCATCCTGCGCCGCTTTGAGCAGGACCGGGCTGCCGCCCACTGGTTCAACGGTTTTTACCATTCCGTCCGCCAACACCACGGCGATCACTTTGACCGTGCCCGAAAGGTTCATCTTCTTCGCGATATCCGGATAAACGGGATTCACCTTTTGCACCACGCGCCGGGTGCCCGTAGACGATGCCTGTTGACCTTGAGTCGTTCCCGAAGGCCCGAAGGCGTATGAGAAGAGAAGAAACAGCACCAAAACGTACCGCATCCGCATGATGTACGATCCCGGAAATCGAGGGTTGTGTTTCTCAAATACCTCTATTACAGGCGATTCTAAGAGATCACTAATATCCGGGAAAAGTTACCGCCGTAACTCCCACTATCTTTAAAGGGAGAATTCCCCGCTTGGGCTCGAGCCCCGGGCAACGGATCGCTGAGGGCCGAGCTGCACATGAAGCGGCGCGCTCTAACAAATCCTGCTTACTCATAATGTGCATTGAGTTGCACATCTGGCCGTTTCCCGTTATGGGTCGAAGACCAATAAACATCGTGATATCAATCGGTTAGCAAGATTTCACCCATTGGCTCCTGGGATGCAATTCCTCAGGTGTGCCCGCCAGTTGAGGGCAAGGACCGGGGTGCAATTTGACGACTCTATTCGGGACTGACACCTTACCCACCGCCTCTTCGATCGAAGCTCCTGCTCCCGCAGCCGCCAAGAAGCACGGCTGGCTGCCGCTGCTGACGGTTCTGTTTCTGATCTCCTACGGCCTGATGACCATGCTGATTGTGGAGCAAGGCCAGACCATCGAGTCGCAGCGCGCTCTGATTCGCGAGCTCTTCCGTGACAGCACTGAACTCTCGGCGGTGAAGCTGAAGGCCGCGCAGGAGCGTGCCGAGTCGCTCTCCAAGACCCAAGCTCCACTGACCCAAACTCCGTCTTCCCAGACCCCGTCGTCCCAGTATCCTTTGACCCAGTACCCGTCAGCCCAGGCTCCAACTCGTCAGGCCCCGTCTTCCCAGGCAGGACCACAAAATCGCGCGCAAAGCCAGTCGGCCAAGCAGAAACCAGATTTCCGCATGCCGACGAAGCCAACCTTAGATCTGGTGGATGATTGCCGGACCCTGATTACGATCTGAAATCGCGGCATAAGATCGCGAGCATAGAGGCAACACTTTTCGTTCTGTGAGCAAGCAGTAAGTTCTGTGAGTACGCAGTAATCAGAAAGTTGCAGGAACAAATGAAGGTTCTGACCCTAGCCTTGATGTTAAGTCTGCCCAGTCTGCCGGCGACCCCATGGGCACCGCAACAGCCCCTGCGCCAGCCTACCACCCAGATCGCCAAACACTCCAAGGGCGGACGCTGGTATTTCGCCGCCTCCGGCCATGCCGTCTATTGCTACGGTCCAGTCATGACTGTCCCCAGCGTCAACGGCGACTTGCAGAAGGTTGCGACCTTCTGTCGAGATGGCAGCGCCGTAGTCCCGCTCAAAGACTAGCAGTGCGGTTCTTTGTGGCGCAGCGCATCCACGGCGTTGCGATAGGCCGTTTCTTTCTACAAGCGCTTGAGCGCCTCTGCAAGCACCTTTAGCCCCGAGGTCTGCAACCCGCGTTTCGACAAATCTTGGCTCGCCCAGTTTCCCCCTCTACCCGGCTCAGAATACGAATCGCAAAGCGAACTGCATGAAGCGCGGCGTGGTCAGCGTCGAAGTGTACTTGCCGAATTCTGAGGCGTCGAACGACAGCGAGGGCTGAGCGGCGCGCACGTCGTAGCGCACCGAGTTGGTGGCGTTGAAGGCCTGCCAACTGAACTCCAGCCGCCTCGACTCACCCAGCGAGAAATTCTTGCTTACCCCGGTATCGATGTTAAACATGCCGTCGCCAATCACGTTGTTGCGAACTCCGGATTCACCCGGCCACTCGGGGCGGAATGCGGCCTCCGCGGCAGCCGGATTGGCAAAGATGTCCGGGCCGATGCCCACACCATTGACAATCGCGTTCTTGGGATTTGAGGCCACTGGAGAAGGCCCGTTCGGTTCGGCGTCGCCTTCGATGTTCCAGTTAGTGGCCCAGGTGAATCCGTTGTCGATGGTAATGGGGAAGCCGGTGGTCCAGCGGAACACGCCGGAGACGTGCCAGCCGCCAATGAGTTCCTGGAGCAGCGGGCCGGCGCCGCCCACCAGTTTCTGGCCTTTGCCGAAGGGGAGAAGATAAACAAAGTTCGCGTTGAGTTGGTGGTAGGCATTGAAATCGGAGAGCCCGCGAAGCGAGAGCGGGTTGTAGGAATTGATGACAATCCCGCCGCCGTTCAAGTCGTTGCCCGTTCCGCCCGTTCCTTCATAAGGACCGATGCGCTCGGCGGCGGACGCTTCGTCAAACGATTTTGAGAACGTGTAGTTAAACTGCCCTTGCAGGTTCGCTCCCCAGCGGACCTGGTAGGTCACCTGCAGCGCGTTGTAGGCGGAAGTACCGATGTTGCGCCAGGCGTAGAGCGAACTGAATTGGTCATGGTAGAAGGAGTACGGACCCAGCTTACTGTTTGGGGTGGTCATTCCAGTGATGGAGCCGGGCAGATCCAGCAGGAACAGAGAGAAGGTTTCGTTATGTGGGTAACAGTTCCAGAGTTCGTAGATATTCTGGGTGGCCGTCGGATTGGCTGGCAAAGCGCCCGGGGCGCAATTATCGCCACTAGGATTGGATGAGCTTTGGTTGGTCGCACCTAAAGCGCCTTGCACGGCTGCTCCTGCCCAGGCAGGAAAAATATTCTGGAAAAACGGTACGGGTTGAATCGAGTTGACGTCGGTGGCGACAGCAGCGGCTTTCGAAAGGATGGGAGCTGCCTGGAAATACGCCGTGCCACTGGTCGTATCCGTCAGGTTTGTCGGCATAGCCAGATCGACCTGCATCGGCAGGCGCCTCCCGACGCTGCCCACATAGGCAACCTGGAGAGACGATTGGGATGTGAGCTGGCGCTGGAGGGAGAAATTGAAGACGTGCGCGTATGGCGTCTTCAGAGATTGGTCCAGCCCCCAGTTGATGGCGAAGGCTTGGTTGCTTGGAGTAACCGGGAAAGTGCCCGACGGGGTTGGGCCGAACAGGCAACTCGGGCCGCTTAAAGACGCGCAAGGCTCAGGCAAGCAGGACTCACCGGATGTTCCCGGAGTGAGGCAGGTAAAGCGCGGGGCGCCGGCCGCCGTTACCACACCGGCGGGATTTCCGAGATCGGTGGAAAGGCCGAACGACCCATGCTGGTCAAAGCTGTTCACGATTGGAATACCAAAGTGGTCATAAGTAATGCTGTAGCCGGCGCGAATCGAAAACTGGTCTCTCTTTCCTAGAACCTTTGAGACCCATCCCTCGCCCGTATCTGGCGCCCAAGCCACGGCGATGCGTGGTGAGAAATCCTTGTGGTCCCAGTTCCACAGGCCCGGACCGTGATTCTTGGGTCCGCCAAGCACGAACGTAATTTCCCCCGCGTCGTTGGCCGGCATGCCCTGCGCCGCCAATTGGGCAGAATGGCTGAACCAGTCGGCAACGTTTTGATTGGAGCATCCGCCGCCTGTCGCCTCTACGCAAGGCGCGACCTGCAGTCCGTTGGTTTCGTAAGGTGGAGCTTCGAGCACCCAGCGGAGACCGTAAGTCAGGGTCAACCGCGGCGTCATCCGCCACGTATCCTGCCCGTAAAACTCGTAGTCGTTGATGGCATAACGGCGGTTGATGGCCGTGCCCTGCGCCAGCGCGGTGCCGTTGCGGGCGAAGTTATAAATGCCATCACCTTCGGCGAAAATTCCCAACAGGATCGCAGTCGCGCCGTCATAGTTCGGACCAAAGCTGGGATCGACTGACGGATAAGGCTGGTTCGTCGCGGGATTCGTATTGTTGGCCGGGTCCAGCGGGCTGGGCGTGTTGGCGATTCCTCCCGTGTTGAGATACACCGGGTTAGTTTGCACGTCTGAGAACGAGTTGGCGTAGCTGGAGCGGTTGTTGCGAATCAGAAATATGTCGCCGCCGAACTGAAGCGTGTGATTCTTGCGCGTCCAGTTCAAAGTGTCGCTGAACTGGTTGTTGGGCACAAAAGCGATGGTGGAACGAGTAAAAGGAACAAGGTTGTCGAGCCCAGTCAGAAGAATTGCCGGATACTGAGATGCACCAGCAGTATTCACTCCCTGGCGGATGAAGCCCCAGTGAAAGTCGTTGATGAGCCTGGGGGAGAGGAGTGAGGTGAGTCCGACGGTCACCCCCTTGCTGTCGTCCAGCAGCGTTGTGGTTGCGGACGAACCGGGAAACTGTTGCAGTCCCGGCTCCTTGAAATTCTGCATCTCTCCACGCCAAAACAGAGTTTCCGAGCCGTTGGAGTTGATGTGCCAATCGTTCTTGAGAATGTAGGTGTTGTAGCTGGAGTCAGCGTTCGAAGAAAACCGGTAACCCAGCGTGTTGAGGCCATCCCCGGAATTTTCGTTCGATGTTGGATACTGCTGCAGGACGGTCTGGAGTGCGGCATTCGCGCCGATTCCGAGCGGGTCAATGCCCTTGATTTGGCTCGGCCCGAGCGCATAGTAGCCGGGTTGAACGCCGGCCAACCCGTTCACGGTACCGCCGGGGCACGCAGCTGTGTCCAGGCTGCCGTCCGAATTGAGGGTGCATAAATACTGGAGATACCCCTGCTGCAGTGACGTGCTCGGGACCGTCCGCAAGATGCTGGTGCCCTGGGCGTCGCGCCGCCCTTCGTAATTGGCGAAGAAAAAGACCCGGTTCTTTTTAACCGGCCCTCCTAAGGTGACGCCGAATACGTTGCGCAATAACTTGGGCGCCTTGTTAGGTTCGCCGCTGGTTAACTGCGACTCCTTCAGGAACGGGTCGTTGGCGCTGAAGACGGTATTGCGGTTGTACTCGTAGGCCGAGCCGTGAAAGCTGTTGGTGCCACTCTTGGTGACCAGCGCGACCTGAGCGCCGCTGGAATAGCCGGAGTCGGCATTGGCGTTGGCGGTGGTGACTCTGAATTCCTCGACGGAGTCGGGAGGAACATTCAGCACGCTGGTAAATGCGTAACCATTATTCTGGTCGTTCACGCCAATGCCGTCGAGCGTCACGTTGGATTGGTCGCTGCGCAGGCCATTCACCGCGCCGCTGCGCGTATCGGTGTCTTGATTGAGCTCATTTCCCAGGTACGCCACCCCAGCCTGCAGGCTCAGCAGTTGCACCACGTTGCGGTCGGCGATGGGCAATTCATCGATTTGGTCGCTCTCGACAACGTTGCCCAGCGATGCGTCAGTGCGATTGATGAGCGGCGCTTCTCCTGCTACCTCTACGGACGTCTTCACGCCCTCCACCTGAAGCTGAATGTTTAAGGTGGATGGAGTTCTGACAAGGAGAGTGACCTTGGACGCCACGAACGGCGCGAACCCAGTTGCCGTCGCTGACACCTGGTAGTTGCCGGGAGGCACATCCAGGAACTGGTACAGGCCTGACCCGTTGCTGGTGGTGGTCCGCTGCAACCCGGTGGCCGGCTCGGTCAAAGTTATCTTCACGCCGGCAACCGCCGCGCCAGACGGGTCAGTGACGTTGCCGTTCAACTGACTGGTGGACTGCGCCGCCGCCGGCGAGACCAAGAGCGTCGAGACGAAGAGCGTCGAGATGACGAACAGCGAGATCAGGAACGCCAACCCTGCGAACCGCCAAATTCTGCGCCCTGCTCCCTGCAGCATTTGCAGGCTTGCTCCGCGAGTACAAGGAATACCAAGCCGGTACCACCGCTCGTGTTGCCCACCGCTCACTTGCTGGATTCGCATCATCACCGTAGCCCTCCCAGGAAGAAGACAACGCTAGGCGAAGACAGGTGAGAATCAATCTCACGTGTACTCTCCGTGCGCCCGCTTGTGTCTTGCGTTTCCTGCGCCTGTTCTGGGTTGGATCCAAGCCCCTCCCCGTCCGAGTGCCGCGGATTATACCTCAAGGTATTGCTCACCTTCATTCAGAAAAGTGCAATCAAGGGACGCTTTTTTTTGGCGAATGTCCCGTTTGCGTCCTGCACGGCCCTGAGCGCATCAAATGGTGAGAAAAAGGGCTGAACGCACCGCCCGAGACCGCCTCTCGACACCGGAGATCCAATGTCCATTCGACCCGTCAAGCGTCTCATCAAGTCCAAGCCCACGCTGGAAGGCGCCGGAGTGCATCTGCGCCGCGCCTTCGGCTTCGGCAATACCCACGAATTCGATCCGTTTCTGCTTCTCGACGACTTCCGCAACGATGTTCCCGAGGATTACCTGGCCGGATTTCCCTGGCACCCGCACCGCGGCATCGAAACCATCACCTACGTTCTTGCTGGAACCGTCGAACACGGCGACAGCATGGGCAACCAGGGCGCCATCGCCGCGGGCGACGTACAGTGGATGACCGCTGGCAGCGGCATCATCCACCAGGAAATGCCCAAGGGCGACGAAACCGGCCGTATGCACGGCTTTCAACTGTGGGCGAACCTGCCGTCAGCGCAAAAGATGACGGCGCCGCGTTACCAGGAAATAAAGACCGGAGAAATCCCTGAAGTCACCGACGACGACGGCACCCACGTCCGCATTGTCTGCGGAAATTTCTGGGGCAAGAAAGGCCCGGTCGACGGCATCGCGACCGATCCTACTTACCTCGACGTGTCCGTGCCACCCGGCAAAAGAAAAACGCTGCCCGTCGAGGTTACACGCCACGCCTTTGCCTACGTGTTCGCCGGAGACGGCAAATTCTGTAATGCCTCCGGCCCGCTCGCCGTGCCGACCGAAAGCGTAGGATGGGCCGACACCCACCCCCCCGCCGACGCCGAGAACCGCTCGCTCGTCGTCTTCGATCGCGGCGATGAAGTCGCAGTGCAGGCGGGAGAAGACGGCATCCGTTTCCTCCTCGTCTCCGGCAAGCCGCTCGAAGAGCCGGTCGCGTGGTATGGTCCAATCGTCATGAACACGCAACAGCAACTCCAGCTGGCTTTCCAGGAACTGGAAAAGGGAACGTTCCTGAAGAAGTAAAGGCCTGATTCATCTTGACCTCGGGCCTCATAGTCATCGTGGAAGAGCGGCCCTTGAGGGCCGCGTGAATCGGTTAAAAAAGGGGGGGGCTTTAGCCCCGGTGGTCGTCGTCTAATGCCCGAACTTCCCGAAGTCGAAACCATAGCCCGCGGCCTTTCCAAACGAGTCACAGGAGACGTCGTAGAATCCGTCTGGCTCGGCCAGAAGAAAGAACCGCTGAAATCTCCCGCCTCCGAGATCGCCGCGACCCTCGAACACAGCCGCATCGCCGCCGTCCGAAGAATGGGCAAACACATCGTCTTTGATCTTGAACGAGACCATGTCGCGCGGGCGCCCTCGCCCGCGAAAAGCCGGAGGTCAAATCCGAAGCATCACGGGCAAGTGTCAACCCAAGCTTCCTCAATCCCGCAAGCAGAGGCGGACGAGGGCGCCCGCCCCACACAAAGCTTAGCCCAATGGATCGTCCATCTCGGCATGACCGGCCGCTTGCAAGTCTGCGAGCCCGAAGCCGAAGTCGCGAAACACACTCACGCCATCCTCAAGCTCAAGTCAGGCAGGGAACTGCGGTTCGTCGACCCCCGTCGCTTCGGGCGGTTGAGCGTCGCGCGGTCGGGAGACTTCGACGCCGCCGGCATCGAGCCGCTGGAAGCCGATCTCGATCGCTTCCTCAAGTTGTTTCGCGGGCGCAAGACCCCCATCAAGAGCGCTCTGCTCAACCAGAAACTCCTGCGGGGCGTCGGCAACATCTACGCCGATGAATCTTTATTCCGCGCCGGCCTGCGCCCCCGCCGCCGAGCCTCCACCATCACCCGTGAACAATTTGGCAAGCTCCTCATTGCCGTAAAAGAGGTCCTAAAAGAAGCGATCGCGCTCGGCGGCTCCTCCATTTCCGACTACGTGAACTCCGACGGCGAAGAAGGATTCTTCCAGCTTCAGCACCGCGTCTACGGCCGCGAGGCGGAGCCCTGCCTGGTCTG
>JBELAE010000214.1:0-8466 GCA_049509155.1 Candidatus Sulfotelmatobacter sp. | reverse complement strand
CGGACTCTCTTCGGCGAGGTGAATCCCAGCGGAAAGCTGGTCGTCAGCTGGCCGCGCAGCGTGGGACAGGAACCGCTCTATTACAACGCGCTCAACACCGGCCGCCCTCCCGGCGACACCGACCTCACCCACCCCCCGGCCAACATTGCCGAGAGGTACGTTTCGCGCTACATCGACGAACAGAACACTCCGCAATTTCCATTTGGCTACGGAGGCTCATACACCAGCTTCGTTTACGGGGCCACTACGATCAGCGTCCATCGCTTGAGTGCGGCTGAATTGAATAAGGGCTTAACGGTCGGGGCAGATCAGGCAGCAGTTCTGAGCGCCGAAGCCGAAGTAACCAACACTGGATCCCGGGCCGGCAAAGAAGTTGTGCAGCTCTACCTTCAGTTGCGCGGAACGAGTGTGGCCGAACCGGTCCGCATGCTGAAGGGATTCCAGGCAGTCTCTATAGCTCCCGGCGAAACAAAAAAGGTGAGGTTTGAACTGAAGCCGGAGGCTTTTGCGATCTGGAACGGTCGCAATCAATTCGCCGCCGAACCTGCCAAGGTGAAGGTTTGGATCAGCCCTGATTCCGCCCGTGGCTCGGCTGCAGAAGCGGAGATTCTGCCGTGAGGCGGTGCGAGGCCCGCGCTGCAATCGCGATCACTGAGATCTCTATATGTAGAGATCTCTACATATATGGTGGACCGGTCCGAGGTAGATCAATCCGGAAAGAGCGTTACGGAACCAATCCACAATTCTGCAATGGACTTGAGATTTGGCTTGTAAGTGCGGGTGACGGTGTACTCCTGCCCGCCTTTCATCTGCAGACCATATTCTCCAGTCGGACGCGCCCATATTTCTTCGACAAAAGACTTGTTCACTAGCACCGAGCGATGAATTCGGATGAATCCATAGGGTTCAAGCTGTCTCTCCACCGTCGAGATCGAGCCGCGCAACGAATAGGAGTTCGCCTCCTTTCGGATGAGCACGCTGTTGCCCTTCGCCTCGACGGCGAGTGCATCCGCAAGCTGGACGAAGCAAATCCTTCCGTTTAGCTTCACAGCCATTCGAGGCAACGGTCGATCTGCGGCTGCCGGCAATCGTCGGGAGGCTTCCATCAAAGTAGTGGGATGCTGCCACGCGATCAGTGGATGCTTGGGCGGCGGAGATCCTTCCGAACCTAGGGTGCCACCCCCCTTTGGCAGGGGACTGCGGTCATATTCCAAAAGATGGAGCAACGGCGTTCACGGTGGGAATAGCGATCAAAACCGGAAGTTCGCGGCAATGTGGAGCGGACACTCCTGTCCGCTGCTTTTGTTTTCGTTCCTATTCCTGATCCCAACTGGCTTCGGACCCCCAGCACCAACTTCAACAGCAAAGGCAGCGGACAGGAGTGTCCGCTCCACATAGGCAGCGGTCATGAGACGGCCAGTCTCAGGGTATCGATCTGAACATTATCGCCGGCACAAAAATCTCTTCAGCCGCCGGAAGATATCGAGTGACTCTCCGTTTTTTTGCAGATTCCAATCAGCGAAATTCGCTTTCTTGTAGAAATACCCGCGTAATTGCTACGCAGATCACACCGAGCGTCAACCAACAGAAATCCAGATCATGTCAGTCTGTTCCTCGGTGAATGTAGGACTGCATCTTGCTTCTGTGTTCCGTAATTCGGGCGAAACAAAACCGATACAGATGGTCATGTAAATGCTGTTGTGACTATCGATATTGGAGGAGAACATGCGATTGAGAATCCTAAACAGGCTGTTTGTTTTGACCGTTGTGATGACCTCGTTGTTCACGGGGGGCGTGTTTGCCCAGAGCACGGTAAATGGCAGTATCAGCGGAACCGTGATGGATTCAAGCGGCGCGGTGCTTCCCGGAGTGTCCGTTTCGCTGAAGAGCGTGGACAAGGGTTTCACTCAGGTGGCCAAGACGAACGCTCAGGGTAGTTATCAGTTTCCATTGCTGGAGCCAGGCACCTATTCGTTGACGATCGCCGCCAGTGGCTTCAAGACCACAGCCGCGACCACCACTGTGAGCGTGGGCGCGACTGCCATTGTGAACGCGAAGCTCGAAGTCGGAGCCCAAGGGACGACCGTGGAGGTCTCCGGGGAGTCGCCGCTTTTACAGACAGAGACGGCGGACGTTTCGACGACATTCAACGCGCGCGAGATATCAGAAGTTCCGAACCCTGGCAATGATCTGACCTTTGTGGCGCAGACTGCCGCGGGATCCGTGATGAATACCGGCATGGGAATGGGCAACTTTTCCAGCTTTGGCGTGTCGGCGACCTCCAACCTGTTCACCCTGGACGGGATGTATGACAACGATCCTTTCCTGAACGTGAACAACTCGGGCGCCACGAATTTGACGCTGGGCAACAATGAAGTGCAGGAAGCGACGGTCGTGACCAATGGCTATTCCGGGCAGTACGGCGGATTTGCCGGCGCGAACGTGAACTACATCACCAAGTCCGGCTCCAATAACTGGCACGGCAACGCCAACTATTTCTGGGACGGCCGGGCCATGAACGCTAACAACTTCTTTAATGCCGGGGGAGTCGCACCTCGACCTTTTGTCAACGCCAACCAATACGCTGCATCTTTTGGCGGACCAATCAAAAAAGACAAGATGTTCTTCTTTTGGAACTATGAAGGCCTGCGGGTCATCCTGCCGACGAGCGCACAAGTTCAGGTTCCCGACCCGGTATTCCAGGGTGCCGTCATTGATAACCTGAACGCTGCGGCTACGGGCTTAAACCAGTCCGTGCCGTTCTACCAGCAGATGTTTAGCCTGTACAACAACGCCATCGGCGTCTCGCGCGCGGTGAAAGGAGTTCCCAACGCTGCGGATACCACCGGATGCGCGGGAAGTACGTTTACCGATCCCACGACGGGAGACACGTTTGGTGGTGTCGGCGGGTTGCCTTGCGCCGATTCCTATCGCGGCACGGCGCCGAACTTCACTCACGAGTTCCTCACTTCCGGCCGGTTTGATTTCAACGTCACCAACAACGACAAAGTGTTTGTGCGCCTGCAGGAAGACAAAGGCGTGCAGGCGACCTACACCGACCAGATCAACTCCGCTTTCAATGCGGTCAGCACCCAGCCTGAATATCAGGGGCAGATCAGCTGGAACCGGGCTTTCGGGGCGAAGGCCGCCAACAACCTGGTTATTTCAGACCAGTACTACAGCGCAATTTTCTCGACCGCCAATCTGACCCAGTCGCTCTCGGTCTTTCCCACTTCGGTTGCACTTGGCGATGGGTCGTTTACCACCTTAGGTGGCATCGACTATGTTTGGCCGCAGGGACGCAACGTCACCGGCTACCAGCTCGTGGACGACTACTCCTACAGTCTCGGCAACGCCCACACGTTGAAACTGGGTTTGTACTTCCACCGCAACCTGGTCAGCGACCATGACTACGGCCCATTCTCCAGCGCGCTTGCGCTTCCCCTGAGCATCAGCGGCTTCTATTCCGGACAGGCGCTCATGTTCGAGCAGAATTTCCCTACTGCGCTCGAGCAGAACATCAAGCTCTATCAACTGGGCTGGTATGTGCAAGACGAGTGGAAGGTGAAGCCCGATCTGAAGCTTACGCTGGCTCTGCGCGCCGATCACAACTCCATCCCCAGCTGCCAGACGGACTGCTTCGCGAAGCTGGCGGGGACGTTCGACAGCATCGACCACAACGTCAACACTCCCTACGATCAGGTGATCCAGACTGGTGTGGGCCAGGCCATCCCCTCTTTCACGACCATCGCATGGCAGCCGCGCTTTGGTTTCACCTGGGCGCCGCCGGTCTTGAAGAACACAGTTCTGCGTGGCGGCATCGGGCTGTTTATGGATACGTTCCCCGGGCAAATTGCAGACAGTCTGTCGAGCAACACGCCGGTGCTCAACGCGTTCGTGGAGAACATCTTCGGCAACCTGTCGCCGCAGCAAGTCGCGAACGGCGGCAACATCTTCAGTGCTGCGGCTGCATCAAACGCTGCATTGAACTCGGGTTTCAGCAGCGGCGGCACCCTCGCTTCGATCACAGCCGCCGTGGCTGCGGCAGGGGCCAGTTTCGCCCCTCCGGGATTTAACAACGTAACCTCGATCAGCGCTCCCGAATATTGGGAATGGAATTTCGAGGTGCAGCATGCCATCGGCCGCGACACCTCGATCATCGTCAACTATGTCGGCAACCACGGCTTCCACGAAACTGCGTTCGAAAACAATCAGAACGCCTATTGTCCGACATCCGTTTGCCCGAATGGCTTCATCGGTCTGCCCACAGCTCAGCCCGATCAGCGCTTCGGAACGGTTACTCAAATTGAAACCGCAGCTGTTTCCAACTACAACGGCCTAACCGTCACGGCGCAGCACCGATTTGCTCGAGGGCTGCAGCTTCAGGCGAACTACACCTGGAGCCACGCGCTCGATGAAATCTCGAACGGAGGTTTCAACGCGTTCATCGCCAATAACGGAAACATCGGACGAGTTGGCAGCTTGCTCAACCCGATCAACGACAACAATATTCGCCAATACAACTACGGCAACGCCGACTACGACACGCGGCAGTACGTGAGCATGAACTACGTTTACGAACTGCCCAAAGGTCCAACGCTGGCGTTGAAGGGCTGGCAGCTTTCCGGAACGCTCTTTACCCGTTCCGGCTTGCCCTACACGGTGGTTAATACGGGCGCTTCCAATGAACTGGGCGGCTTGGGCTACGGAGCGGCAGTTTATGCGAACTACGCAGGTCCGGCATCGACGCCAGTTTGCAACAGCCCGGGGAGCGTTTCGGCTGGACCTTGCCTGTCGTCCTCGCTGTTTCCGGACGTCGCGGCGGGAGGCGCCAACGGACCAGCTCAGGCGCAGCTGAACACAGGGACTGAAAATCAGCGGCGCAACCAGTTCTTCGGACCGCACTACTTCGACACGGACATGACCGTGATGAAGTACACCAACATCCCGCATATGGAGACGGCGAAGCTCGGAGTCGGGGTGCAATTCTTCAACCTGTTCAACCACCCGAACTTTGAAGGTCCGGTGAACGACGTCAACAACGCCAGCTTCGGCCACGTACTGGACACCGTGAACACACCCACCAGTATTTTGGGATCGTTCCTGGGCGGTGATGCTTCACCGCGGTTGATCCAGTTGACTGTGAAGTTCAATTTCTAGTCGGCAGCGAGCAACGACTGGAATTGGCTCAGCAGAAAGCACCACGGCACTCTCCTCGCATTCGAAGGCGCTCTGTAACGGCGCCTTCGAGCGCGGGGAGAGTTTTAGTTTTAGTTATACGACCGTTTGTCAGTCAAATGTAAATCGAAGGCAACTGACCTCGACTGCTGGCACTGGTGCAGTTTGAAAAAGATTCGTATCAGGGGATCGCTTCAGCGATGCCAACAAAGGCTCAGGCAAGAGCGGCTTTAGCCGCTGGGGCTTACCACGGCCCAGCGGCTGAAGCCCGTTTCAAACGGCGTTGAGCCGGCATGCCTGAAGGCAGGCCCTGATACGATTCTTTTTTCAAAATGCACCACTATCCGACTGCAGCATTGGTCTTCGTTACGAAACTGAAAACAACACATGTCTGCCAGAAACCTAAACAGAAGTTTGCTGCTTGCATTGCTGCTTTCATTGACGTTCTGCTTTGCCATCCCGGCAGTTGCACAGATGGATCTGAAGGTGCACCCCGCGCCCGATTTCGGCGCCGATGATGTGTGGCTTGACCAGGGCGCGCCAGTCCCGCACCACATCGCCGACTACCGCGGCCACGTTGTGCTCATTGATTTCTGGGAGTACACCTGCATCAACTGCATCCGCGACTTCGGCGTGGTGAAGCGTTGGTATGGCAAGTACCATCAGTACGGGCTGGACGTCATCGGCGTGCATTATGGAGAATTTGATTTTGGCTTTAACGTTGACAACGTCCGTGCCGCGGCGCAACGCTTCCGCCTGCCTTGGCCGGTGGTTGCCGATCAGAAGGGCTCAACCTGGAGGGCATTCGCGTCTGACGGCTGGCCCAACCGCTATGTGATCGACCCTCAGGGCAACATTGTGATGAAGGTGTTCGGCGAAACCAACAACCACGAACTCGAAGCGAAGATCCTCGACCTGCTTGCGGTTGCGCATCCTGAGGTTATGAAGGTCGACGCCGATCCCGATGAAGATGACGGGAAGCCGTCATGCGGCGTCCCGACTCAGGAAACATTTGTCGGTGAGATCTACGGACGCAGCGCGGTCGAAGACATGGCCGGGCACCATGCCGGCGACGAGGCCGACTTCCAGCCCCCGCACTCGCCTCCCGATGGCGGAGTGATGCTGGTTGGCCGCTGGCGAGTCGAACGCGACGGCATTATTTCCGAAGGTCACGGCGCGGCTGCCGAACTGCGCTACCACGGTCGGTCACTCTATAGCGTTCTCAGCCTGAAGGACGCGAAAACAATCCGCGTCAACCTCTTCCAGGATGGCAGCCCCATGCCCAAAGAAGGCGCGGGCGCGGATGTGAAGTTCGACGCCAAGGGAGCTTACCTCGAAGTGACTGACTCGCGCATGTACTACCTGGTGCGCAGTCCCGCCTTCACGGCACACCTCATCTCACTGCAGCCAGAAAGCCCCGGGCTAGGACTCAACTCGTTCACCTTCGGCAACAACTGCCAGCTCGCAGATAGTCCATAGCCCAACTTCGGATTGTCTTCCACCGTCGGGTGGTGACTCAGTTTGAATCTTCAAGCGTGGGTCATCCCAGGGTCGTGCTCGCCTTGCGGGCCACCGGGCTTAAGCTATAATCGCTCGCCTGGGAGCGCTGCTTGATTCGAGAAACGACGATTCGACGCGCGATACTCGCGCTGTGCGTAGCAGGCTACGTGCTGGCGACGGCAACTGTGAGCTCGGCCCAGTCCAAACACTTTTCTTTGAATGCAGAGCAAGCCCAAGGTGAGACCGTTCATTTTCTAGAAGACCTTGTACGCATCGATACCCAGGATCCTCCCGGCGACGAATCGAAAGTTGCGCACTATCTCGAAGGCGTGCTGAAGAGCGAGGGAATCGAATCGGAAATTCTTGAGCCTGTGGCGGGCCGCGCCAGTATTGTCGCGCGGCTCAAGGGCAATGGGAAGAAGCGCCCGCTATTGCTCATGGGACACGAAGATGTGGTTCCCGTCGATCGCTCACACTGGACGGTCGAGCCGTTTGCCGGCATCGAACGCGATGGCGTGATCTATGGTCGCGGCGCGTCCGACGACAAGGCAATGGTGGCCGCCAATCTGGAAGTGCTCCTGCAATTGAAGCGTATGAAGGTGCCGCTTGATCGAGACATCATTTTCCTGTCCGAAGCCAGCGAGGAAATGTCTTCTACCGCCGGCATGCCCACTATCGTCGAGCGATATTGGGACAAGATTGACTGCGAGTTCGCGCTCAACGAAGGCGGCGGATCACTTGTCGAAAACGGTACAGTGAAGTATTTCAGCGTCGCAACCTCAGAGAAGCTTCCGCGAGGCTTGCGCCTGGAAGCTACCGGTAGCAGCGGACACGGATCTGTGCCCCGAGTCGACAACGCGGTCGTCCACCTCGCCGCTGCCGTTGCGAAGGCTGGAACGTGGGATACTCCCGCGCGTCTCAATGAAACCACACGCGCATTTTTCGAACGCCTGGCCACGATTTCAGCACCCGGAGAAGCGCTATGGTATCGGAATGTGCTGGACCCGAAGGTCCAAGAGGAATTGAAGCACAAGAAGCCTCAGTATTATTCGATGGTGCGAACCTCCGTCGTGCCCACCATGTTGAAGGCGGGTTATAAATCCAACGTCATCCCGCCCACCGCGGAGGCAACGCTCGACGTCCGCGCTTTGCCCGACGAAGACCTGGGAAAGTTTCGCGAGATGCTGGCGCAGATCATCGACGATCCGCAGGTAAAAGTCGTGGCCGAAGATACTTCGCTTTCCATGCCGTCGTCGGCTCCCAGCAAGTTGGGCACGGAAATGTTTTCCGCGCTGGAGCGGGCGCAGAAGGAAGTCAGTCCAGAGGCCATCACATTGCCCACTATGACAACGGGGGCCACGGATTCCTCATTCTTGCGAACCAAAGGGGTTCAGGCCTACGGGATCAGCGTGCCTAAGACCGAAGAAGAGAGTCGGGGCGTACACGGCAATGACGAGCGTATTGAAACCAAGCAGCTCGGCTTATTTGTGCGCTATCTGTTCGCGGCTGTCACTGGGGTTGCGGCGCCGTAGAGTAGTCCAAAATGCAACACTCAAGCTAAGAGCCGATTTCGGTGCGGCCCAACGCCAACGGAGTATTGTATTCTCGATCAGTTTTGCGGATGGATTAAAGCGGAGGAAGTTTATGCCAGTCCAGAACGCCTTGAAGCTTCTCTTGGCCGGAGCGGTCGTTGCCTGCTCGACGTGTGCGCCCATGGCAGCGCAGTCGCAGTTGTCTTTCTTGCACAAACCGTCGGACACAGCCTTGAACGGCGCGTTAAATGTAGCC
>JBELAE010000213.1:0-8480 GCA_049509155.1 Candidatus Sulfotelmatobacter sp. | reverse complement strand
AAGATGTCATGGTGTTTGAAGGGAAAACTCGCGACACCGTGACGGAATGGATCCCGGCGCAAGGCGACCGCGCGGCTCTCGAACTCTACATTCTGCTCGACGACGGATCCAGCGACAGCCTGGGCACGCAACTGAAGGAGATTGGTCAGTTCATCAATGCACAACCAGACTCGGCTAAAGTTGGCATTGCCTACATGCAAAACGGTGTCGCCAAGATTGTGCAGGATCTGACCGGCGATCATGCCCAGGCGGCGAAGGCACTGCGTCTGCCCATGGGAATGCGCGGCACCAACGGCAGCCCGTATTTTGCCCTGACCGACCTGATCAAACGCTGGCCGGCGAGCCCGGCCCGCCACGAGATTCTCATGATCACGGATGGTATCGATCTCTATTACGGCACCGGCGATTTGTCGGACCCCTATCTCGCCGAGGCCACCGACAACGCCGTCCGCGCCGGCATCGTAGTTTCTGCGATTTATACCCCCGGAGTTGGCCATGTCGGTCACAGCTACTGGCAGACCTACTGGGGCCAGCTTTACCTTGCACAACTGGCGGAGAAAACTGGCGGCGAAGCCTACGACATTGGGTTCAATGGGTCACCCGTCTCCTTTGATCCTTACCTCGACGACCTGACGCACCGCCTGAGCCACCAGTATCTGTTGACATTTCTGGCCAAGCCCCCGAAGAAGGCGGGATGGCAGCCAGTCAAGCTCCGGACCGAAGTGTCGCGAGTGGACTTGGTTTCGGCCGACAAGGTCTACGTTTCGCCGGAGGGGAAGTAACGGCAATTTGCTGAAACAGGGGCGAACAGGAGTGTCTCGCCCACAACTGTCTGACGGGTTGAGATTCCGATAAGATTGAACGTCCGACTCGGACATCCCGATCGGGCCTCAATGACGAAACTGCTGCGTTTCTTCCGGCCATCGCATCAGCACACGGCATTCTCCGCGACGCTGCTGCTGATTTCGGCGATGATGCTGTCGCGCGTGATTGGCTATGCCCGCGACGCATACATCGCCTGGGCCTATGGCGCCGGCGGGTCGACCGACGCTTACGTAGCGGCGTTCACGCTGCCCGATTTCCTCAACTACATCGTGGCCGGCGGTGCGGCGTCGATCACCTTCATTTCGATCTACACCCGCTTTCTGGCCGAGAAGCGCGAGGCCGACGCCCAGAAGACATTTTCCATCGTCATCACGGTGATGTCGGCAGTGATGATCGTCGGAACAATTCTGACCGAGATTTTCGCGCCCCAGTTTGTGCGCTGGTTCGTAAAAGGATTTTCCCCGGACCAGATCGAGCTGTGCGTTCACCTGACACGCATTCTGCTGCCCGCGCAGATTTTCTTTTATGTGGGCGGCGTGGTTGCGGCCGTGCTGCTCTCCCACCGTCTGTTCTTGTTTCCGGCGTTTGGCCCGCTGATTTACAACGTGTTCATCATTCTGGGCGGGGTCCTGGGCGGCCGCCATTTCGGGATTGCCTCGCTGGCCTATGGCGCGCTGGCGGGCAGCATTGCCGGTCCGTTTCTGGCCAGCGTTATCGGCGCGGTACGAATCGGCACGGGATACAAGCCGTCGTTTGATGTAACGAATCCGGCGTTTCGCGAGTGGGTGAAGCTGTCGGTACCGCTGATGCTGGGCGTGTCGCTGGTGACCGCAGATGACTGGATTTTGCGGCACTACGCGGCCAGGGGCGTGGGCGATATTACACGGCTCACCTTTGCCAAGCGCTTGTTCGCCGTGCCGATCGCTGTGCTGGGGCAAGCGACGGGACAGGCGTCGCTCCCATTCTTTGCGCGGCTTTTCAATGAAAAGAAGCTGAAAGAATTCGGCCTGACGGTGAACGAATCTGTGTACCGGGTGTCGGCGGCCGCGTTGCTGGCAACCGGGTGGATGATGGTGGCGTCGCTTCCGCTGATTGATCTGGTATACCGGCGCGGAAAATTCCTTTTCACCGACACGCAGACCAGCGCGGTTTATTTTTTCTGGTTCTCATTATCGCTGGTGCTATGGTCGGCGCAGGCGCTCTACGCACGTGCGTTTTATGCGGCCGGGGACACGCTTACGCCGATGATCGCGGTCAGCGTGATCACGCTCGTGTCGCTGCCGGGGTATTCCATCCTCTTTCAAACGTTCGGAGTCGTCGGCCTGGCGTGGGCGTCGGATATTGGGATTGGAGTGAATCTGCTGGCGCTAGCGGGATTGCTGCACTACAGAAAGTTAGTTTCGCTCGGCGGGTTGCGCTGGGGAGAATTAGCCAAGGCGGCCGTGGTGGGGACAGTGGCAGGAACGATCAGCTTTGAAGTAGCGAAGGTGGTACCGCTGGCAACTTCCGGCCGCGGCAGCCGCGTGGCCGATCTGACGCAACTTGCCCTGGTGTCATTGACGTGGGCGGCGGCCGTGGCGGCCGGTTTGTGGCTGCTGCGCTCAGAACTTCCAGCGGACTTGCGGCGGCGCAAGGGAGCGGTTTATCCCTCAGTGGCGCAGGGAGAGGCGAAGGAGATTCTGGACGCAGGGCGGGAGCCGTAGAGGCTGCGCTATACTCATTCTCCGGAGCAGATGCCGGAGTAGACCGGAGTAGAAATGATCAGCGCTGCCAAGCCGGTTCCTATACAAAAACTGGTGGAAGGTTTGCGGCGACTGCCCGAGTCGGCGTTTGGCCCGACCGAGCCGATTCGACGTTTTCTGCAGGACACGCCGGTTGACGCCGACTCGCTCGCCCCTTACCTCAACTGGGACCAGCAGCACTACACGCGGAATCTCATCGACCGGACCCCGCTGTATGAATTGATGGCCATCTGCTGGGAAGTCGGGCAGGCCAGTTCGGTGCACAATCATCGCGACCAGAATTGCTGGATGGCGGTTCCCGTCGGGCGCCTGCAAGTGGAAAACTTTCACCTCGTTCACCAGGACCTGCAGGGCGGTAGTTGCCGGCTCGAACCCGCCGACACCGTCGAGATGAACATTGCGCATCCCTGCGCCGTCGATCCCGCTGACCCGGTGCATCGCGTGGTGAACCCCCGAGAATTCAACCAGCGCGCCGTCAGCCTGCACGTCTACTCGCGGCCCTTCGACACCTGCGTGGTGTATTCGCCAGAGCAAGGCACGTGCGGAGAAATTCAACTGCACTTCAACACCGAATACGGAAAGTCGATCGACGGAAAAACGATCGACGAAAAGACCGTAGGACGCTGATTCGCAATGCCGCAGCGCAAACATCTGGCCGCCCTGCTCGTGATTTTTCTTCTGGCTGCCGAAGCCTGCACAAAAGCACCGCCCCCCGCGCCGATAACGGCCGCGCCGCCACATCGCGCGGTGCCGACGCCCGTAGGCACAACCCAAACCGTTCTGCAGAAGACGTTCAACTTGAAGGACTTGGCCACGTTCCCCTTCGAGATTCCCGCCGACGCCGTCATGCCGCATCTGCACGGAATTTTCGAATCGTTCACCGGCCACGCGCACGGGGCGTCCGACGATAGCGCGAACATCGACTTTCTCGTCCTGAATGAAGACCAGCAGTCGGCCGCCGAGAACAACCGCGCCAGCGAAGCGTTGTTCTCCGTGGAAGCGTCCCACAACCAGGCGGTCAATCTCGACCTGCCGCCCTCGCTGAATCACGCCGTGAAGTACTATCTCATCTTCCGGAACCCCGACGCCAAGAACAGCAAAGTGGTGGAGGCCAACTTCCGAGTAGATTTCTAGGGCTCGATCTCCCTTGCTTGTCATCCCGAGCAAGCGTTCTTTGCGCCGCGAGGGATCTGGGCGAGCCGCGCGGTGTGTCGCGCAGCTTTTATTTAGAAAAGCCGCGACACAATAATCGCGCGTTTGGCTCGCTTCCCTATCGAACGGTAGCAGATACCGAAGTCGAACGGATGTTTTCTACACACGCCCTGCTGCTAAACTAAGCAAGTTGCCCCCTCGTAAGAAATCATCGGACTCCGCATCCAGCGCGGCCGCCACGCCTGACGGCGCCGCGAAACCATTACAGCCATCCTCTGTGAAAAGCGGCTCGCCCGGCCGCGACCCGCTTGGCCGGATCTACCTCATCGACACCATGTCGTTCATCTTCCGCGCCTACCACGCCATGGCGCGCCAGCGCCCCATGACCACCAAGACCGGGCTCCCAACCGCAGCGACGTACGTGTTCGTAAACATGCTGCGCAAACTGCGCGAGGATTTTTCTCCCGAGTATCTGGCCGCTGTATTCGACGTCGCCGGACCCACCTTCCGCGACGAACAAGCAGAGGCCGTCACCAGCATCAAGAAATTCGACATCAAGACCCAGACTTTTGCGGAAGTCGAATACAAAGGCTACAAAGCCAACCGCGCAGCCATGCCGGAAGATCTGGTGCAGCAGGTTCCCTACATTCGGCGGGCGCTCGAGGCCTATCGCATTCCGATTCTGGAGGTCGTTCGCTTCGAGGCCGACGACGTAATCGGTACGCTGGCTCGCAAGGCGGCCGAAGCGTCGCATCCCGTCTACGTGGTTTCCAGCGACAAGGACATGATGCAACTGGTGAACGACCAGGTGCAGATCCTAAATCCGCCAAAGGACAATCTGATTTGCGATGCCGCGAAGGTGGAAGAAATTCTCGGCGTGCCGCCCGAATGCGTGGTCGACGTGATGGCCCTGCGCGGCGACGCCATCGACAACATTCCCGGAGCGCCCGGCATCGGCGACAAAGGATCCGTCGAAATCATCAAGCGATTCGGGACGGTCGAGCAGGCCCTGGGACGCGCCGCCGAAGTCGAAAAGAAAACTTACCGGGAGTCGTTGCAGAACAATCGCGAGGCGATCCTGTTCAGCAAGAGCATGGCGACCATCGACACCAATGTTCCCATTGAGCTGGATGTTGAATCCATGCGCGCCGGAGAGCCCAACGCCGACGACCTGCGCGCGCTGTTTACGGAACTCGAATTTACTTCGCTGCTGAAAGAGCTCCTGCCTGTGGTCGAGGTTAGCGAGACTCATTACACAGAAGCGAAGTCAGCTGCAGATGTGGAAAGCGTAATCAACGCAGTTGCCGCTGGCAGCGCACTCGCGGTCGCGGTGGAGCAACAAGAGCCAACTGTCGCGCTTCAAGAAGAGGAAAAAGAAGAGCACGCGCCAGACACGCAAATGTCGTTCGAGGGCGGCATGTTGGCTCTGGGAGAATCGCCGGACAAACCTTTTCCGGCGCCCTTGGCCCTACGCATTGCAATTTCAGCCGCGGCGGGATCGGCGACCATCGCCAAGCTCGATTCCGGTGTCGTCGCCGAGACGCTCCGGTCTGTATTGGCGAATGAGGGCGTGCCCAAGACAATTCACGACTACAAAGCGGCGATTCACGCGCTGCATTCACGGGAAACTTCGCCGCCGGGGATTAGCCTTGCGGGCGTTCGTCACGACCCGATGCTCTATTCCTATCTGCTCGATCCGACGTACTCGTCGCATCGCCTGGCTGACGTGGCGCTCCGCCGTTTCAACCTGAAACTGGCCGGAGAACTGGCCGAGTCAGCCGACATTACCGGACGCCTGGCAGTCGCGCTGCGCACCGAAGTCGAGCAGGCGGGCCTGAGCAAACTTTACGAAGAGATGGATCTTCCGCTGGTGCCCGTTCTGGCCCGCATGGAACACGCGGGTGTGAAAATCGACACGGCAGCTCTGGCGAAGATGTCAACCGAACTGGAGCGCGAGATCGCCGCGAAGGCCAAAGAAATTTACGAAGTGGCTGGGATGGAATTCAACGTGGGCTCGCCCAAGCAACTGGGCGACGTTCTGTTCAATCGCATGAACCTGCCCAAGCCCGTCAAATACGGCAAGGGGCGCACCATATCGACCGCAGTCGATGTCCTAGAAGAACTCGCCGAGAATCATTCCATTGCACGCCTGGTCCTCGACTACCGGCAACTCACCAAGCTCAAGTCCACATATGTGGACGCGCTGCCCGCGCTCATCAACCCCGCGACCGGACGCCTGCATACAACCTTCGGCCAGACCGGAACCGCGACCGGACGCCTGTCTTCGGCGAATCCGAATCTGCAAAATATTCCGATCCGCACCGAACTCGGCCGCGGCATCCGTGCCGCTTTCATCGCCGAGCCCGGACACGTCCTGCTGACCGCCGACTATTCGCAGATCGAGTTGCGATTGCTGGCACATTTTTCCCGCGACCTGCTGCTGGTCGAAGCCTACCGCCGCGGCGACGACATTCACACGCTGACCGCATCACAGGTCTTCGGCGTCCCGCCGCTGATGGTCACGCCCGATCACCGCCGCCAGGCCAAAGTAGTCAACTTCGGCATCGTCTATGGCCTCTCGGCCTTCGGACTCTCGCAGCAACTCGGCATTGAGCCCGGCGAAGCCAAACAATTCATCGCCGCCTACTTTGAGAAATACAAAGGCGTACGCACCTTCATCGACAAAACTCTGGAAGAAGCCCGCCGCGACATGAAAGTAAGAACGCTGTTCGGCCGCGTCCGTCCCATCCCCGACATCAACAGCAAAAACGCCAACCAGCGCGGATTCGCCGAGCGCACTGCCGTAAATACTCCGCTGCAAGGCACAGCCGCCGACCTGATCAAGATCGCGATGATTCGCATCCATGCCGCGCTGCGCGAGCGCGGCCTCAAGTCCAGAATGACTTTACAGGTACACGACGAACTCGTTTTCGAAGTCCCCGAGAACGAAGTCGAGACTATGCAACCGCTGGTCCGCGAACACATGGAGAAAGCGCACGCACTGAGTGTGCCGCTGCAGATCGACATGGGCGTAGGGACGAACTGGCGAGACCTCGAGTAGCGCGCCTGTTTGTAGTGTAAGATTGTGGTGTTAACCCCTCCGCTGTACGGTAGCGGAATCCTTCCTCGTCGGGACGTGGCTCAGCCTGGTAGAGCACTCGCTTGGGGTGCGAGGGGTCGGCAGTTCAAATCTGCCCGTCCCGACCATTTTTCCTAAGTCTCAGCGAAAGCGGATGCGTCACTCTGTCTGGCGAAGCGCACACTTCACTCGGCCGCCTCCATCTCTTCTGCGATCGCCAGCATCTTGGTGACGCTGTTCCAGTTGCGGGCGGTGCCGGTAACCTTGGTGAGCTTCTCAACTTTCGACCACGGCAGTTTGGACTGGCCGGCGCCGTTGGGGAAATAGATGTAAAGTTCGCGGCCTTTCAGATGCAATTCCTCGGGATAGTCCCTGAGGTTGGCGAGCGTGTCGCGGGCTTCGGGGCCGGGTTCGGCGGCCAGGAAGGTCACGAGGACTTTGCTGGGGTGGAGATCGCGGCGGCTGAATGGGCTCGCGGCGATAGCTGCTCTCATTTCATCCGGAGTGCGGAGAATGACTTCGGGACGAAAGCCAAATTTGCCTTCGATCGCGTTCTGAATTTTCTTCGCAAGGGCAGCGGAGTTTTTTTCGTTGATGCTTACTCTGGTCCGGAAGATGACGTTGCCGCTTTGTATGTGGGTGCGTGCATCTTCCAGTTTCAGCGATTCGTAGAGGGCGCGCAGCGCGTCCATCTTGATCCGGTTGTAGCCGACAAGATTCACACCGCGGAGCATGGAGATAATTACCGGCATGATCGAAATTCATCTACTGAGATTTATGTGGGGACAGCCGCTCCCGGCTGTCCGCCGGGCGCAGCCCGGCGCTCTCCCCGCAAAGCGCCACAAAACTATACTGCGGCCGTCGCACCACAGCCGCGGGTGTTACGCCGTGCCCGCGTTGGTGAAAGCTTCCAGCGCGTCGGAAAGTGTTGGGAACATCAGGAAGATTTGCTCGACCCGGGTGATCTCAAAGACCTTGAGCACGCGTTTGTTCACGCCCGTCAGGGCCATGCGGCGGCCGGCCTTGGTGCATGTGGTGCAGGCGCTGACCAGCGACCCCAACCCGGAAGAATCGAGATAAGGCACGCCGGTAAAATCGAGAATCATGGTCGGCGCATCCTCGCGCCGGACCGCATTCAGGAACGGCGAAACGTTCTCCATGGTCAGCGGGCCGCGGAAGCTCAGCACTCCGCGGTCCAGACGTTCGATCTCCAACGGTTCCGATGCCATCGCGCTGCGATTCTAGGCTAGTTGGCAGCCCGGTTCAAGTAAGCCTGCAACCTTATTGCTCCTCATAGTTACCCAGGACGCTTCCTGACTTTGTAATCTTTTTGTTTTTTCTTTGCGCCGACGGTGTCGGCAGGGCCGCGCGCAGCTACGATTGCAGTAACGGCACGTGGGGAGAAACGGATGATGAGAAGAATTGAAAACGCATGCAAGCGGTGTTGAATCCAGCCTTCATAATGTTTGTCCCGATGTTCATATCGGCGTTCATGTCGACGCAAATGTCGACGCTCATCCCGGCGCTCACTCCGCCGGTTTCGCAAGACATCCCAAGGCATCCCAGGCCCGCATTCTGCTGAGTTCGGTCTTCGGACCGTACGCCCAGGATGATGACTTTGGCAGCCGCTCCATCAATCCCATGGAGCTTTATCACAATCAGGTCACGCGGGCGCAGGGCAG
>JBELAE010000212.1:0-9966 GCA_049509155.1 Candidatus Sulfotelmatobacter sp. | reverse complement strand
CGCGAATAATCCCCTGCCTTGAGCGCGGACCAATCTTCCGCGGTCAGCCCCACGCGCTTCGAGGACGCCACATGGTGCTGAATGCAGTAGTGGCATCGGTTGATGAACGAGACGCGCAGGTAGATGAGTTCATAGAGCTTGCGATCGAGGGAGCGTCCCACGCTGGCATAGAAGCTTAGGAAGTTCTTAAGCATCTCCGGTCGATGGGCGAGCGCTTTTTGGGCGTTGCCCGGCTTACCGCGAAGACTCTTCTCGTAGATTTCCTTTACTTCAGCGTTTGCCGATTCCGTGCTGATCAGGCCGATACGGGCCATCGAATTCTCCAAGGTTGAAAGTGAAAGCTCCTGCGTCTCCATCATCTCAGATGGGGTGGTTTTGTGCAGAGGAGGAGAGCGGTCGCTCAAGAAAAAAGGCCGCCAGACGATAGTACCGATTAGGAGTTGCTGCGATGAGACGGTTGATGTGGTGTCTGCTATTGGCTTGTGCGGGAACATCGATAGGCCACGCACAGGCGGATTCCGGTGCCGACGCAGAGTCGAAGATTGTTGCGATGGAGCATGTGTGGGCCCAAGCCTATATGGCTAAGGATCCAAAGGCGCTGGCCAGGATTCTGGACGATGCCTTCGTTTGCGTCGGTTCGGACGGCAAATTGCTTACCAAGGCGCAGGTTCTGGCGGACGTAAAGGCTTCCAATGCGCTACAGCTATTGACGGAATCGATGGCGGTGGAACTGCATGGCGATACGGCCATTATCACCGGAATTTTCCGGACAACGGGCGTCGAGCGAGGGAAGCCGTTTGCGCGCCGGGAGCGTTTCGTGGACACATGGCTTTACAGGAGCGGGCAATGGGTATCCATTTCATCCCTGGTAACTCTCACTCGCAACTGAGAGCCACGCAGGGTGTTTGCCGGCACGAAGATTCTCTGGGCTAGGGAGCAAGTCTTATGAGTACGACAGGCTGGCTGCGGATTGTGTTGTGCACGTTGTCACTCTCTGCTTTCGCGCAGGAGGGCAATGAAGGCGGGACTGAGGCGGCCATTCGTGCGCTTGAGCACGAATGGGTCGAGGGGCAGTCGCGCAACGACAACCACGCCTTAGATATGATTTTCGACAATACCCTTGTGTATGTCGAATATGGCAACCTGGTGACTAAGGGCGAATACCTGGCAAGGATCAAGGTGGCGAGTCCGCAACTCAGCGAGATTGTCATGGAACCTATGACTGTGCGCACGTTCGGGAACACCGCCATCGTGGTGGGAACCTATCGGGAACAAGATCGGCTAGGAGGAAAGCGAAGGGTGCGACGCTGGCGTTTCATTGATACCTGGGTGAAGGAGACGCGCGGCTGGGTGCTGGTCGCGGCGGGGGCGGCTCCCCTGGCAGAGTAGTGAGAAGGCGGAGCAGCAGCTCGCGGTCGTGCTCACGGCGAGTATAATCTTGCCTCTTCTTGAACGTCCCCTCATTTCGGACGTCAGAGCAGGAGGGATCGTGAAACAGGCCTGTATTGTGTTGCTCGCAGTCTGCGCTGCCGCGGTATGCGCGCGGGCGCAAACCGACGCCGAAGCGGCTACGAAGTCAAAGATTGTCGCCCTGGAACAGTCGTGGAACCAGGCGTACAAATCCGGGGACACCAAAGCTCTGGATTCGATTCTCGACGATGCCATCGTGCTCGTGAACGACGACGGCTCGATGCAAAACAAGGCCGAATTTCTCTCGAGCGTAAAATCGTCCAAGGCAGAGCCTACGGCTCAGCAGCAACAAGTCGCGCCCGAGGCATTCAGCGTGCATGTGCACGGAAATGTGGCGATTGCGACTGGAGTCATGCGCGTCAAGGGCATCGAAGGTGGCAAGTCCTATACTCGGCGCGAACGCTTTGTCGATACCTGGCTGCTGAAGAACGGAACCTGGGTGTGCATCGGCACGGACGCCACTCCGGTTCTGCGCTGATCTTCCATGCGGAGAGCAGTGGTTGAGGAGCTTCGACCTGCCGAGAGGGCCGTTTGAAAACCAAGGCAACGAAGAAAACAAACAGCGTCAGTGCGAGCGGCCCGGTGCGTTCCTTTGAAACGCAGGCCGCTTGGGCGGCCTGGCTCGAGAAGAACCATCGTACCTCCGAGGGTTTGTGGTTGCGGCTGGCCAAGAAGGGGTCGAGCCTGCCCTCGGTGACTTACGCTGAGGCGCTGGAAGTGGCCTTGTGTTATGGATGGATCGACGGACAGAAGCGTGGCGAGAGCGAGCAGGCGTGGCTGCAACGCTTTTTAGCGAGATCGAAGAACAGCGTGTGGTCAAGGATCAATCGCAACAAGGCTATCACATTGACCTCAAGCGGCCGTATGAAGGCTGCGGGCCTGGAGGCCGTTGAGGCGGCCAAGAAAGCCGGACGGTGGGATTCGGCCTATGATTCGCCGAAGGGCGCCCAGATGCCAGCGGATTTTCAATCGGCTTTGGATGCGAGTCCGCGGGCGCGGGAGTTCTTTCAGTCGCTGGATAGTGCGAATCGATACGCTGTGCTGTTTAGAATTCAGACAGTGAAGAAGGCTGAGACTCGTGCCCGAAAGATTCGGGAATTCGTCGAAATGCTGGGGCGGGGCGAGAAGATTCACCAGCCACGAAAAACGCGCCGGACTTCGACTCGGACTTCAGTCCGGACTTCGATATAGGCCTCGAGATAGAAATAGTGGCAATCGTCAAAATTATCGGGGCGGGGCTGGCCGGGTGCGAGGCGGCGTGGCAGTGTGCGCGGCGAGGGGTGGACGTGGAGTTGTTCGAGATGCGTCCAGTGCGCTCGACGCCGGCGCATCAGACGGCGGATTTTGCCGAACTGGTGTGCTCGAACTCGCTGAAATCGGATAGCGAGAACACGGCTCCGTGGCTGCTGAAGGAAGAGATGCGGCGTGCGGGTTCGTTGCTGCTGGAGATTGCGCGAGAATGCGCTGTTCCGGCGGGTCATGCTTTGGCCGTGGACCGCGTCACATTCGCCGCTCGGGTGACGGAAGCCATCTCGCGGGAATCGCGTATTGCTGTGCGCCGCAGCGAAGTGACGGCGATAGAGGAGCATGAACTGGACAGCGTTACCATCATCGCCTCCGGACCCCTGACTTCGGATGGGCTGGCTGCGGAGATTGCCCGCTTGAGCGAGCCGACAGAGTCCAATGCTGAGGGGGCGAGTCGTCCGCTCCCAGACGGTTCACCTGCGCCCAGTCCGCATTTGTATTTCTACGATTCGATCAGCCCGATCGTGGAAGCCGACTCGATTGACTTGGAGCGAGTGTACATGGCGGCGCGGTATGACAAAGGATCGGCGGATTACATTAACTGCCCGATGACTCCGGAGGAATATGGCTGCTTTTACGACGCGCTCCTGGCGGCGCAGTCGGTGGAGGAGCGCGATTGGGAAAAGCTGAACTACTTCGAAAGCTGCTTGCCGATTGAGGAGATTGCGCGTCGCGGTCGCGACACGCTGCGCTTCGGTCCGATGAAGCCGGTTGGCCTAATCAACCCGCGAACCGGGCGCATGCCCTATGCGGTAGTGCAGTTGCGACAGGAAAATCTGCGGGCGGATTCCTATAACCTGGTGGGATTTCAGAATCACTTAAAGTTTGGCGAGCAGGCGCGCGTGCTGCGGCTGATTCCCGGCCTGGAAAATGCGCGTTTTCTGCGCTACGGACAGATTCACCGCAATACCTACATCAATGCCCCCATTCTATTGCAAGCGACACTGCAGATGAAGACGCATCCGCGGGTTTTCTTCGCTGGACAGATTTGCGGAGTCGAGGGCTACGTCGAGTCGATTGCGACGGGACTTCTAGCCGGCATGCACGCTGCCGCACTGGTTTCGGGGGCCGAAATAGTTCCGGCCCCCCGGGCTTCCGCCTTCGGATCGCTAACCCACTATGTGACGCACGCGAATGCCAAGAACTTTCAGCCGGCGAATATCACGTTTGATCTGCTCCCTCCGCTGGAGACGAAGATTCGGGATCGCAAGGAGCGGCATCGCCTGCAATGTGATCTGGCTCTGCGGGAATTTGATGGGTGGATGGAGCAGGTGAGGGCTGTG
Source organism: Candidatus Sulfotelmatobacter sp. (assembly GCA_049509155.1). Lineage (GTDB taxonomy): Bacteria > Acidobacteriota > Terriglobia > Terriglobales > Acidobacteriaceae > Sulfotelmatobacter. The sequence continues at coordinate 5,908 of JBELAE010000212.1, read as the reverse complement.
GCGCAGACGTGAGCGGTGGTCCGGCCTGCCGAGCTACGCTCGGCTGGACAGCCGAGAACTGCTGTCCCCACATGAGTTGTTCGACTTCTTAGACTGTCTTTTCTTGCAACAAAATCCTTACTCCCTACGTATCTGATACAGGGTGGACCTCGGGTTACTTTCTGTCTTGGGCGGCGTCCAACTCAGTGCCATGACACTGCGCGACCTCATTTTCGACGTCCTGCGAACCTTATGGGCGCACAAGCTTCGCGCCTTTCTTACCATGTTCGGAATCGCGTGGGGCATCGTTTCAATTGTGCTCATGGTGGCGGCTGGCGAAGGGTTGCGCAAAGGCCAGGAAGAGCAGGCGCGGAACCTGGGCAAGGACGTGATGATTGTCTTCCACGGCCGCACCAGCCTGCAGGCGGGCGGCACGCACGCCGGACGCGTGGTGCACTGGGAAGATCAGGACGTTCCGGTGGTGCAGGCGGAGTCGCCTGATTGCGAGTACGCAATACCTGAACTTGAGCAAGACACGGTTCGCGTGCACAGCAATTTCAATAACGCCGCATTTACCGTCACGGGATCCTATCCGCCGTTTGCGTATATTCGCAGCCTCGACGTGGGCGCTGGACGCTTCTACGACTGGTACGATATGCGCGAGGCCAGGCGCGTGGCTTTTCTCGGGTCAGACGCGGCCAAGCAACTTTTTCCTGGACGAAATCCGGTGGGCGACACAGTCTATTTGAACGATTTCCCTTACACCGTCATCGGCGTGATGGCGAAGAAGAAACAGGATTCCAGCTACGACGGCTGGGACGTGAACAAAGTCTTTCTGCCCTTTGCCGCGATGCGTCGTGACTTTCCCGACAAGCCTCCTGGCACGGACTCCACTTTCGATCAGCTGCTGGTGACGCCGAAGTCGGTCGAACAGCATCAGGCTTGCAAACATGAAGTCCGCGTGGCGCTGGCGCGTATGCATCGTTACGATCCGAATGACAAGGAAGCGTGTCCGATCTGGGACACGGTGCAAGAGGCTCAGGCGTTCAAGACGATGACCGACGGGATGAAATTCTTTCTTGGGGCGGTTGGGATTGTGACGCTGCTCCTGGGCGGAATCGGCGTAATGAACGTGATGCTGGTGGCGGTGCGGGAGCGCACCCGCGAGATTGGAGTGCGCAAAGCGATTGGTGCTCCGGCAGGGACGATTCTGCGGCAATTTTTCATTGAGGCGCTGATCATCGCCCTGTTGAGCGGAGGGATCGGTCTGGGCGTCGCGTTCGGATTCTGCGCCTTGGTGAACCTGCTGCCCATGCCGGACTTTTTTGCCGGACTGATACCGAGCTGGAGTTCGGGTTTGATTGCTGCCGGGTTGCTGGGGGCGATTGCGGTGGGCGCGGCGCTGTACCCGGCTCGGAGAGCGGCCTCGATTGATCCGATTGAAGCGTTGCGGTACGAGGCGGGCGGATAAGACCCTTAACCACGAAGGACACTGAGGTCCACTAAGGGAACTGTTGCGTTCACGGATCCGAAACTGTGCTAATTGAAATCATTCTCGAAGCTTGGACCGCGCTCAAGCGGAACTTGACGCGCAGCTTCCTCACCATGCTCGGGATCGTCTGGGGTATCGCGACGGTCACTCTTCTGATCGCGTATGGCAATAGTTTCCGCAGCGTTCTGGTGCACGGATTTGATGCGTTCGGAAAGGGCGCGGTCATCTGCTGGCCGCAGCAGACCAGCGAGCAGCCGGGGGGGCAGCGCGCCGGTACGAAAGTGGTTCTCGAGCAAGCCGATCTGGATATGGTGAAGCAGACCGCTCCTCTGGTGAAGCATGTGTGCCTGGAGACGGTTCGGCGTCCGGGAATCTCCTATGGCGATCGCATGGTCGGAACGGCGCCTGTCCGCGGCGTTTGCCCCGAGTACGGCGAGATGCGGAACGAAGTCCCGTCGGAGGGGCGTTGGATCGACGCCGAAGACGAACTGGAACGGCGGCGTGTGATTTTTCTCGGTGGCCGATTGAAGGAAGAGCTGTTCAGCGGGCGCCCGGCAGTGGGAGAGACCGTGGAAGTCTCCGGTGTGCGCTTCACTGTTATCGGCGTCATGGCGCGAAAAATTCAGCTTAGTAATTATTTTTCGAGCGACGACGAGTCTTCGTGGATTCCATATTCGGCCGCGGGTGACTTGTGGAACACGCGCTATGCGGCTGTGATGGTTTTTGAGCCCATCGCTCCGCAGTTCGAGAAGAAAGCCATGGCGCAAGTACTGGCGGCCGTGGCCACGCGGCAGAATTTTTCCCCGACCGACCCCAAAGCATTGCAGATGTTTGGGCGGGACGAATTTCGCCCTGTAATCGATGCGCTGACGATCGGATTGCAGGTGCTGCTGACATTCATCGGTACCCTGACCCTGGGAATTGGCGGGGTGGGCGTGATGAACATCATGCTCGTCTCGGTGGACGAACGCATTCGCGAGATCGGGTTGCGGCGTGCACTGGGAGCACGCAAGCGCCATATCAAGCTGCAATTCCTGGCGGAGACTTTGCTGATCATGCTGATCGGTGGCGCGATCGGCGTCCTGTTGTCGTATTTGATTGCGTGGTCCGTTGGGCCGCTGCCCATGATGGGGCCGCTCTTTGAAGACGATTCCGGGCAGGGCGACATTCATCTGCGAATTTCGCTCATGACGGTATTCCTTTCCGGCATGGTGTTGCTCGTCGTGGGAGTGATCAGCGGTATGGTGCCGGCGATGCGGGCATCGAAGCTCGACCCTGTGGAAGCGCTGCGCTACGAGTGAGAAACTGGGGAGCGGTGCGGTGCACTTATCTTTCCCAATCGCGTGGGTGAACACGATTCGAGCGAAGATAGCCGTCGCATTCCCTGCAACTAACATGAATTGACCAATCCGCACTTGCCACCTTGCGTCGCACCCGGCTTCGCAGTACCTTGCTACTGAGGCGTTTCCGCCGAGGTGCATCTTGCCGATTTCCGCCGTCGATACGATCACGCTTGCCTTCCAGCACACTAAACGGCAACTGGTGCAACCGTTTCGCTTCTGGCAGTGGACTCGGCTGGCGGTCGTGGGGTTGCTGGCCGGGGAGATGGGATCTGGCGGCTGCAATGCTCCCACCAATTTCAATTTTCCGGAGCATGCGGGGAATTCACGCCAACTGCTGGATTCCGGGCTGGGCTCGATTAACCCAGCGCTCTATGCCGGCTTGATTGCGGTGCTGGTGGTAGCCGGCTTGGTGTTCGCCGTCATCATGACGTACATCAGCAGCGTGATGCGGTTTGTGTTGTTCGACAGCGTGCTGGCCAGAGAGTGCCACATCCGGCAGGGATGGCAGCGCAGGCAAGGCCCGGGCTGGAAGTATTTTTTGTGGCAGTTACTGTACCTGTTTGTCACGCTCGCGGGCGCGGTAGTGTTGATCGGAATTCCAGCCGGCTTTGCATTTGCGCTGGGGTGGTTTAATGCTCCCCGTGAACATGTTTTGGGACTGGTGTTGGGTGGGATCGTGGTGTTTTTTCTGGCGGCGATTTTCTTCGTCGTCGCGGCCGTGATTCATGTGCTGACTAAAGATTTTGTGGTCCCGCAAATGGCGCTGGAAGGAATAGGCGCGATCGAGGGATGGCGGCGGCTTTGGCCCATGCTGCGGGCCGAACAGGGCGGCTATGCCGTCTACGTGCTGATGAAAATTGTGTTGGCGATCGGGGCGGCGATCGTCATTGGAATCGTGTCGGTAATTCTCGCGTTGGTGGTTGCGATTCCGGCGGCGGGCCTGGGGATTGTGGCGGCGCTTACCGGGAAGGCCGCCGGGCTGACGTGGAACGTTTTTACGATCACGATGGCCGTGGTCGTGGGTTGCATATTGCTGGCAATTCTACTTTATCTGTTGGCGCTGATCTCGGTGCCAGCCATCGTTTTCTTCCCGGCGTACGCGATTTATTTCTTTGCCCCCCGGTATCGGACACTGAGCCTTGTGCTGTATCCGCCGCCTCCCGCGAGTCCATTCTCGGAGCCTGATGACCAGCCGCCTCCGCTCGCGCCCGCTCCGGAACCGGTGGGATAGAGCGGTTCGGACGCATTCCAGTGCGTCTTCCGAATTACATACACACCGCCTAAACCGCGATTAGAACCGGGGAACTCCTGGGCCGCGAGAGGTGTCTGATGTTGCAGACACGCGCGCGCCGAGAGGAGCAACTTCCATGGCTTTCTCAATCGCGGGCGGAGGTGCGCGTGGTCCGCAGATTAACGTCACGCCGCTGATTGATGTGCTGCTGACTTTGATCATCATGTTCATGCTGGTGGTGTCGATGGACAAGCAGTACCAGGAGAAGGTGCGGCTTCCGCAGCCAGCCACCGAAAGATGCCAAGTCCGAACTCCCGCTCGAACGCACCGTGATTATCCAAGTGGTGTGGACGGCGAAGAACCAGCCGCCGACCGTAAGGATCAACCGCGACGACGTGCGGTGGGAAGATCTGGAAACACGCCTGACGAAGATTTACCTGACCCGGGCGGAGAAAGTAGCTTTCGTCCGCGGCGATGCGGACGTGGATTTTCTGTATGTCGCGGACGTGATCGATCGTGCGCACAGCGCGGGTGTGCAGCGAATCGGGCTGCTGACGCAGGATCGGATGGTGCAGGGGGAGTGAATCTTGTGGTGCTGCGCGTGGTTACGGTCGTGATCTTTTGATCGGCTTCGAGAATAGGAGAATGGAACCTGTGCTGAAGTCGCAAAAATCGCCGCAGATGTTCACTGGTATCGACGCCACGGCGTTTGCCAGCGTGCTGGCGGTCGTGGTGTTCATCCTGTGGATCGCGGAGGCGGCCAATCCCATGGTGACTCGCGGAGTCAGCGCCGACCCTCCCAGGGCTTTGCATTCAGTGTCGATGCCGGGCGCGCTGCGGGAGGACGTAATGCAAGTCACGATTCTGCGCGACGGTCAAGTCTATCTCGGGGCTGACAGAATCTGGTCGGACGACTTGACGAAGAAGATCCAAGATCGGCTGAAGGATCGCGGTGTGGAGCGGAAGGTTTATGTCGTGGCTGACATGCGTGCCAGATGGGGCACGGTTAAGTCGGTTTTGGACTGCATTCGTTCGGCAGGAATTCTTCGCGTCGCGTTCATGGTAAATCAGCGCGCGTCTTAGCCGCTTACTCTCTCGCCCGGTTCTTAATCCAGATCGGCGTTCCGACAAATCCGAAGGCTTCGCGGATCTGGTTTTCCAGGAACCGCTGGTAGGAGAAGTGCAGCTTTACAGCACGGTTGGTGAAGAGCACGAACGTCGGCGGTGCGACCGAAGCCTGCGTCATGTAGAGAATCTTTACGCGCGATTTCATGGGGACCGACGCGCGTTCGAAGTCGACCTTCTCGATGAAACGGTTCATCTGCGAAGTGGACACGCGCTTGCGGCGCTCGGTCGCAACTTCTTCCAGCAGCGGGAAGATTTTCTCCGTCCCTTTGCCGCTCTTCGCGGAAACGAAAACGATCGGCGCGTAATTCAGGAATTTCAGCTCATAACGGAGGCGTTGTTCATAGGCGTCGCGGTCGCCGGGGCGCTTGCTCTCGCGCATGCGCTCCGCCTTGGTGGGGCGCGCGGCTTTTCCCTTGGCGCTGTTCTCGGGATGAATCACGAGATCCCATTTGTTGACGACGATGATGATGGAGCGGCCGCTCTCGTGGGCGTATCCCGCGATCGACGCGTCGAGCTGGCTTACGCCTTCGGTGGCGTCGATGACCAGCAGTGCAATGTCGGCGCCCTCGAGATGCTTGCGCGCCATCACGACTGAAAGCTTTTCGGCCATCAGGTGCGTCTTGCCTTTGCGGCGGATGCCGGCGGTGTCGATGAAGCGGAAGCGGCGTCCATTGTGCTCTACGATTTCGTCAACCGCATCGCGCGTAGTGCCGGGGATGGGCGAGACTATGGCCC
>JBELAE010000211.1:0-8571 GCA_049509155.1 Candidatus Sulfotelmatobacter sp. | reverse complement strand
GCAGGGCGAGGGACGTCGGGCACCGACATCGCCAGTTCGCAGGAAAGCAGCATAGCGGTCAGCGTCTCCCGCATTTCGCTGTGCATCTGCTCCGCGACGGCCCGGCGGGCGGCGGTTTCTTCGCGCTTGCGGCGATGTAAAGCCGCGCGCACCTCGCGCACCAGACGATCCATTCCGGTCACGGCGAAGTTGACGTAAACCGGAAACGCGGTGCCCAGATGCTCGAGCATCTGGTCGCTTTCATCAGGCTCGGTTTCCAGCAGAAACTGGTCGATGACGGCAGCGGAATAGGTTTGTTCGCGCAGGCGGCTGGCCGCCTCCTGCAGGGTCTGGGCCCAGTGTGTTTCCTGGCCGGTGGCGGCACGCAACGATTCGGCGCACTGTGGGCCGCTGGCTGACGGCGTATTGAGTAGGATCATGCTCTCTCAAATAGCACGTCAGCCGCCACCGCCCTGCCCACTGAAAACACGGCGCTTAGCAATGCGGCCAACGACGCGACTTCCCGTTGCGGTACTCCCGTCCCAGGAGCGAGTTCGAAACTGGGCGCCGCTCAAGATTGATATCCCTGCGAAGCATAGTCCTTGAGCTTGCGGTAGAGGGTCGTTTTCCCGATGCCTAACAGCCGCGCGGCCTGCAGTTTGTCGCCATGGAGTTCCGTGATTGCACTCAAAATCGTGTTCTTCTCGAGTTCCGCCATCGGAATGATCTTCCGCTGCCCGTTGCCGTTTCCCGACCCACCCAGGGTCTCACCGAGCGGCAGATTGGCTACCTCGCGCGGCAGGTCCGTAGTGTGAATGAGCGGGCCGCTGGTAAAAGCGCAGGTCCGTTCCAGACAGTTTTCCAGTTCGCGTACGTTGCCGGGCCAGTCATAGGCGAGCATCGCTTTGAGGGCCTCGTCACTGAGCATTTTTTCCTGTCCGGAGGCTCGCACCATGCGTTCCAGAAAGTACGCGATCAACAGAGGAATGTCCTGCCGCCGCTCGCGCAGCGCGGGAATGCGCAGGCTAAGAACATTGAGTCGAAAATAAAGATCGCGGCGAAACTCGCCCTGCATGACGCCTTTTTCCAGATCGCGGTTGGTCGCGGCCAGGATGCGGATGTTGATCGGCACCCGGCGTGTGCTCCCCACGGGACGAATTTCCTTTTCCTGAATCGCCCGCAACATTTTGGCCTGCAGATCGACCGGCAGCTCGCCCACTTCGTCGAGGAAGATGGTTCCCCCTTCGGCCATGGCCATTAGCCCGTCCTTGGACTGGTTGGCCCCGGTGAACGCGCCTTTCACGTAGCCGAACAGTTCGCTTTCAATCAGCGTCGGCACCAGCGATCCGCAGTCGACCGGGATGAACGGCTTGTCGCGGAAGGGCCCGGAGTAATGAATGGACCGCGCCACCATCTCCTTGCCAGTTCCGCTCTCGCCCAGGATGAGCACTGGGTGCACGCTGTTGGCAGCCTTGGCGATGATGCGGTAGAGCTTTTCCATTTCCGGGGAGCGGCCCACGATGCCGCCGAATCCCTGCTTGGACTTCACCTTCTCGCGCAGCAGGCGGTTTTCCGACTTCAGCTTCAGGTGAACGGCCACGCGCTCCAGCAGCAGCTTCAGTTCATCGACGCTGAACGGTTTGGTGACAAAATCGTAGGCGCCATTCTTCATGGCCTGCACCGCCGCCTGCACGGTGCCATAACCGGTCACGACGATGACCACGGCCTCAGGACGGCGCTCCTTGATGCGGCGAAGGGCCTCCAGCCCACCGGCTCCGGGAAGGCGCAGATCGAGCAGGACTGCGTCGAAAGCCTGGGTGTCGAGAAGCCGGAAGGCGTGCTCGGCGGAATCGGCCACATAGGCGGCATATCCCAGCGACTGCGCCACTTCGCGGCAGGCCTCGCGGATCGATCGCTCATCGTCCACGATCAGAAGGTTAAGAAAATTAGCGGGTTCGAGTTGCGGCAGGGCGGTCATCGGACTCAGAGCGGCAGACGTCATGGCGTTCATTCCTTTTCCTCGTATTCTTCGTGTTCGTATCCTTCATGAATGAGTTCTTTCGGGTCCCGGGTGAGCTGAAAATCGCGAGCCCGGTGAAGATTCACAACGGTTTGCGGAACCAGCGGCAAAAGTACAGACACACGAGTTCCGGCAGCAGGGGCGCTGTCCACATGGATCAGCCCGCCGTTGCTGGTCACGATCTCGTGAACCGTGGCCAATCCCAGCCCGGTGCCGTTGGCAGCCTTGGTGGTGAAGAAAGCTTCGAACACGCGAGCCCGGGTAGCCTCATCCATCCCACTGCCGTTGTCGGCCACCACGAAAAGAGCGCAGGGCAGTGAAGTTGTGCCCCCTGCCCCCGAAGCTGCTTCGGTTCGAACCTGCTCGCTTAGAACCTGTTCGGTTAGGACCTGCACTTTGCACTTGCGGGTTTCGACCGTGATCTGGCCGCCGCCGGACGTCGCCTGGGACATCGGGGCCTGGGGTATCGCGGCTTGGGACATCGCGGCCTGGGAGATGGCGTCGCGCGCGTTGAGCACCAGATTGAGCAGAATCTGCTGGCAGTGGGTGGGGTCCATCTGGATCAAACCCAGATTGGGATCGAGCTGAAACTTCAGATCAATATTTTCCCCAATGAGGCGAACCAGCAGATTGCGCATCCCTTCCACGATTTCGTTGATCACCAGAAGGCGAGGCTCACCAGTCGTGGGCCGGGCCACGGTCAGCAACTGCCGCACCAGGCCGGTCGCCTGCAGGCTGGCGTCGCGGATTTCTTCGGCGTACTTGCGCACTCGGTGGTTGGGCTCAAGATGGGCCATGAGCAGGTCGCAATAGAGCAGCACTCCCGTCAGAAGATTGTTAAAGTCGTGGGCCACGCCTCCGGCTAACCGGCCCACGGCTTCCATCCTGTCAGCCCGCCGCAGGCGCTGTTCGGCCTCATGTTCGCGAAGCAGGTTCTGCGACATATCTTCCGCCAGCACCAGCGCGTAGTCCTCATTGCCGTTCGGGTTGGCCACCCGCCACGCGGTCCAGCGCATCGGCCGGGCATTCTCGGACGTGCTCGATGACGTGCTCCCCAACGTGCTCTGGGACTCAATCTGGAAGCTGTCGCGCTGGCGCTCGAACAGTTCACCCAGAAGCCGGCTCGCTTCGGCGCGGTCCTGGGGATGAACCAGATCAGCAAAGCTGATCGATCGGGCCATCCTCGACTTTCCACCAAACATCTGTTCCAGCGCCGGGTTGAAGGCGGTGATATTGCCCGCACGCTGGCATTGCGCCAGACCGATTGGTGCGTTCTCGAAAACAGGATGCAGTTCCGTTTTCGAATCCTGCGGCGTCCACGGGATTTCAGCAGCAGCGCTCATATAAATACTTTGCGCGGGATCGTTCCCGGAACCAACTTGATATCCGTTGACCCCTCACCTTCGTTTTCCTGAAATGGGAATTCGGATCGCGTTTCGTCCCGGTCGGGACCCCATGTCGAGGCCCACTATAGAGAGTCGGGTATGCGCCTGCTAAGGGCAGATGTCACTAAAACGGGAATTATTTCTGTGGAAAACTTTACCGAGAAGGAGTTAATGGTCCACGGGGGTTCGCTGGCTGGCGGCAACGTAAGCCGGTTCGGTCAGGCGGAAGGTGAGTCGGCGGCCCTTTTCGAGACGAATCATAACTGTGGAAGCCTCGCCGGGCGGCGTTTCGCCAGTCGGGGCGTCGCCGGCGCTTCCGCGAACGAAAAGGCTCGAGGTTTGAATGGGCAGGCTCATCCCGGCGAGGTGGATAGAGTTGAGAACCAGCCGAACATAACCACGGTTGCGCTTGACGTTGGAAGCCCGGGCGGACTCCACGCGACCGAGGACCGCAGCACCGCGCGGGACCAACTTGTTCCCTTCGATCACAACCGGCTCGTCAACCACCGCCTCGAAAGTTCCGTTGGCGCCTGGATTCTCGGCGGATATTGAGTTCTTCAGTCGAACCGTGAGCAGCGTCCCGGCAGGCAGATTCGTGGGATCGTGATTCTGCAGACCATGGAAAGGCAGACCCGTATCGGGATTCGAACCAGTATCCTGAGCTGTGGGAGACGCCTGAGGCGCAGAAGCGGTGCTTTCCCCTTCATGAAACGGAGCTTGATGCTGGTCGGCGTGAACCACAGCATCGTCGCTTTGCGGCCCCGCCGGACGGGCACAACCCGCCGTCCAGAGCAGAGCCAGCAACATTGCCAGCGACCAAGCCAGCAACTTCGCCATCAATTTCGGCCAAATCGTCAGACCCTGGGGTCTGCGGAACCGGCTCATGAGAATCATCCTCGCCCGCGTTTGTTCGACAAGGAAGTGGCAACCCGAATACCACACACAGTCTCATCAAATCAGCGGCTTGGCGATGGCACTTTAGGGTAGTGCGTGTAGATTCTTCCTCCCACAGCGCCTGTTTCCACATTTTCCCTGCAACACACCGAAAGCGCTACCTTAGGGAAGATAGGTTAGAAGAAAGATGGGTCAGAAGTTGACCCTTCAGGCACATTCTAGGCGGTAACTTCCGAGTAGCCGACAGACGGGAATGGCGGGTGTTTATATCCCCACTTTAACTCTGCTGGCGGCGGGCAGGATGGTTGGGGTCGGTGAATTCGAGCAGTTCGATGGGCGCGCCGTTTTCCACTATGAACGCCACGCGGACGCCGTCGGATGGGCTGTTGGGAGGAATCAGAATCTCACGGCCCGCAAGCTCGGAGGCGAGATCAGTCACTTCAAACGCGACGTGCGGCACTTGCCGGACGAGATCAGGGACCACCGCGTCCGCTTCGAAACGCATCCACTCCACGCCAAATTCGCTTTTCTCGTGGCTGACGACAAACAGCTTCAGGTGTTTCAAGTGGGTCTCGCCGGGCTTCGCTTCAGTAGTGGGAATTCCGATGTGATGGTACCGGCGCATAGTTTTTCGCTCTCCGTGGGACTGGCACAAAATGGAATTGGCACAAATTCTACGCTGTCCCTTCCGCGTTTGAAACCGCGCCCCCGTGACCGGACTCTTGCGGCACGAAGTCAAATTGTACTTCACTGGTTTTGGCACAAGCCAGACTCGGAATGCATGAGGGCAAAGCGGAAAAAATCTTAAAGTCTAGCGCTTGCGGACCACACCCCCCGAGCGGTGGGGGGGAGCATCTTCAGAGGCTGCGCAAGCGTCTCAGCACGTTCTCGGTAGTGTCGGTCTCGCCCAGCCGGGGAAAGATCTTCTCGATGCTGTGACGGTGCGCGTCGGCGTCCCGGTCGGTCATGGCGTCGGTGACGAGCACAACATTGTAGCCGCAATCGTAGGCGCTACGCGCGGTCGCTTCCACGCCGGCGCTGGTCGCAACCCCGGTGACGAAGACCTGGGTTACGCCGCGCTGGCGCAGGTAATCGTCCAACGACGTGCCGATGAACGCTCCCACTCGTTGTTTGGTCACGAGGTGATCGCCCGGTTGCTGCTCCAACTCGGGAACCAGCTCGGTCCAATCCGGCGGAAACGAGAACTTGGGCGCTCCAGCATCGGTGCGGCCCGGCGCACGGCCCGTTACGTTGACCAGAACGACCGGCAGACCGCGTTCGCGGAAAGCGCGCGCCAGCTGCGCGGCGCGGCCAACGATCTCGGCGGCAGGGTGCACAGTCGGCAGACCGACAATGCCTTTTTGCAGATCAATCACGATCAGGGCAGCGGTGGTATCGAGTTGTGTGAGTGGCATGGTCTTCTCTTTCGTGTGTGCTGATTCCCTTGTGTTGATTACGTCCGCTGATTACAACGATGCCTGCGAAGAAACTGACAGGGGCTAAGACTTCCCGCTGGCGTGATGGCATCGCCGTTTCAACGAACTACCGGCGAACGAAGCCCTCAATAAAAAAGCGGAGGGCGGGAACCCGCCCTCCGCATCAGTCTTCGTTACGACACCTTCCCCGCCGTGGTTACGGCTTCTTGATTACTTTTTTCTTCGGCGCGGGCTTCGTGACTTTCCTCTCACCTTCGCGGCCACCGATCAGAGTCAAAGCATCGGTCGAGTTGAAGGGGAACACCTTAACCGATGATTGGCCAGTCGTGCTCAGAGTAACGTCCACCCGGCGATTGCTCGCCATCCTGACGACATCCATGTTCCTGAGAATCCGCGCCCGCTCTTCTGTGCTCAGGTCGGGATTGGCATCGATTGCCGCCTTCACTTGCTCGCTCGTCAGGTTCTCTTCCTTGCCGAACGCCTTGGTGTCGATGCTTGCCTCGGGAACACCGTGCGCAACCAGGAAGCTCTTCGTGCTGCTGACACGACGCTCGGTGAGCGCCTTGTTGTATTCCTCGGTGCCACGATGATCGGCATGGCCTCCAAGAATCAAGTGCGCATCCGGCTTAGCCTCGAGGTATTTCTTAAAGTCGGTAGCCAGCGCGATCAACGTTTTCTGTTGACTGGCCAGCAAACCGCCTTTGGGATCGTTGACGCCGGGTTGGGCGACCACGAAGTAAATGCTGTGCAGAGAGAGCCGGGCTTCCAGAACCTTGTCGACGACCGGTGCCGGCGGTGGTGGATTCTCCAGCGTGATTTGGGTAGAGGCCTGACCCGTCAAACCGCGAGAGTCGGTGCAGGTTGCGGAAACACTCACCGCACCAGCGGGCGCTCCAGCCGTGTTCAGGGTTGCTGAGGTGCCACTGCCGGAAACTGAACCGGCGGTGGAAGTCCAGTTGGCGACGGAAACGGTCACGCCGTCGGGACTGCTGCAAGAGGCCGACAGGTGCACATTACCGCCAACCACCAGATCCATCGGACTCGCTGACAATGATATGGTCGGCGGATTCTTCGGCGGCAAAGGTTTCACCAGGTAGTTCGCCGAGCAACTTGCTTCGTTGTTCTTAGTGGCCTTGGCGTCGGTCACCTTCGCCGTAACTGTGTAGCTGCCCGGCGCCGCGCCGTTGGTGTCGATAGTGGCAGCGGTATCTTTTCCGGTGACCTGGCCTCCGGTCGTGCTCCAGCTGTAGGTTACGCTGTGCTTAGGATTGAAATTGGTGGCCGCGACCGTCGCTGAAAGCGGTTCGCCGACCAATACTTCGGTTGGCTGGATTGAGCAGGCCGCTGCCGGAATCGCTGCTGGCGCGCCACCCCAGGCAATCACAATGCCGGTGCGCAGTCTCGTGCCTTCAAATTCGGGCCGCCGCAAATTCGAGAATTGCGCAGCCGCAAAATCGGCAAAGTTGTGCTGCGCCCAGACGTAATCAATCTGGAACAGCCGCCAGTAAAAGTTCTTCGTGATGGGAAGATCCATGCCGCCGCCCAGGATCATGCCCACGCCGTTATGAGTGTTGAATCCGGAATTGTAAGTAACCCGGTTGAAACTCCCCAGAGCGTGAATGAAAAAATTCGCGCCCTCGGTGCGAACGTAGAACCTCGGTCCACCGCTCCCGGTCCATTCCGAACTGGCCGAGGGCGTATCCCGGTTGTAGCCGAAGTCGCCCTCCAGACCCCAATGCCGATCGAAGTTGTACGTGAACGCGGCGCCCGCGCCCTTCGGCATATCCGGAAGCGTAAACGGCGTCGGACTGCTGGGAGAGCCATTGGGGGCAGGAACCGTGGCGCCAGGATGCAACCATTGGTAGCCCGCAAACACGTCGTACTTCGGGTTATCGTCCTGGGCGAAGGCAGAACCGGATATCACAAAAACTGCGACCAGCGCTGACAAAACGAAGATCAGCCGTTGGCACGCGCGTTTGCTGCTGCTTACTGTCATGTAAATCCTCCAAAATGTGATGTTCCCGGGTCGCCTGCACAACCAGACGCTTATGGGAAAAAAAGACGGACCAAGATCGGTGGAAGACGAGACCCTATTCTCGGGAACGGAGAATTCTATCGCACCCCTGCCAAAAACGAAAGCGCAGACGCGAAAACATGGCCTTGCTCGGGCAACGGAGCGGAGCGTTTTCGTCTCCAAATGAGATTCTTACAGCGCGGTTTCACGCCCGACCGCCCTATCCAGCCCTTGCCGGGCAGGAAGCAGCCCGCGTATCGTGGGGATTCGATCCGAACGGGATTCAATCCGAGCAAGGTCCGGGGATCGGAATTGGAATTGGACTTAGCCGGACAGCGAGAGAACCGAGAGCCAAAAAACCGAGTAAGAACAATCCCATGAGTCACGAAAAAATACTGATCGTCGAAGACGAGGAAAACGAAAGATCCGGGCTGGCCGAACTGGTCGGCTCCTGGGGCTTTCGCGTAGAGACGGCCCGCGACGGCGCCGAGGGACTGGAGAAGGCCACCCAATGGTCTCCTTCGATCGTCATCACCGATCTCAAAATGCCGCGCATGGGCGGAATCGAGTTGCTCGGTCACCTCGCCGAACAGGCCACCACCATCGCCGTCATCCTGGTCACTGCCCAGGGAACCATCGACAGCGCGGTGCAGGCCATGCGCATGGGTGCATACGACTACATTACCAAGCCCATCGACACCAACCGGCTGCGGACCATTCTTGGGAACGCCGCGGCCCTGCTGGGCACGCGCGCCGAACTCGAGGCCACGCGCCGCCGTCTGCGCGACGCAGGATCGCTCGGCCGCTTGAACGGCGGCTCGCGCAAAATGCAGGAAATTTTCC
>JBELAE010000210.1:0-8600 GCA_049509155.1 Candidatus Sulfotelmatobacter sp. | reverse complement strand
TTCAGATATTCGCCGGCAATTTCGGCCAGGCGCTGCCAGAGCACCACGTTGTGCCACTCAGTGCGGTCCTGCCACTCGCCAGCCTTGTCCTTGAAGCGCTCGTTGGTCGCGATGGTCAGCTTGGCCACGGGCGTGCCCTGCGGCGTGTATTTGATTTCAGGATCTTTGCCCAGATTTCCGATCAGTTGAACCCGGTTCAGACTCTTGCCAGCCATATCGGTGCTCCTTTGACGGGTAAACTATAGCAGAATGAGGCCGGTGGAAAGGGTGCAGCATGCACAAACGGCGAGGAGAGTATCATTTTGGGCGGCCCACCGCCCGTGATGTCTTGACGCAGGATGTAGCATAAGGCTTGAGGTGGCTATGGCTGACCAACATACCGGAACCATGATTCGCGACTTGGAGAACGCAGTAGGGAAGACTCTCAAGCGTCAAGACTGTCAACCGGGGGTTGGTTTCACGCTAGAGATGATGACGCACTTCGACATCGCCTGTTGGTTGCCTCTTGTCATTATGGGAGAGGCTGCGAGGGCCGCGAGGAATGGGTCTAGAGCGTCAGGCATTCACGTTGAAATCTAACACCATGGAATGACCCTGAGCCGTCCGGCCCGCAATCGTCGCAGAGTGGGCGGTCAGAGCTTAACCGCAACCCGCTGGCCCTTGTGCGGAGCAGCTCTCAACGGGAGGAGTTCATGCCCATCTATGGTCACACGCACCGCGGCCAGGCAATCAGAATCGCAGCCGTCATTCTTGCGCTTTCAAACTTGCTGGCGCTGACGGGTTGCTGGATGTTCTCGATTCGTCCTCTCTTCGATGGACCGTCGGACCCCGACCTTACCTTCGATCCGAATCTGGTCGGCTCATGGAGCCACGTTGCTGAGGATTGTCAGTGGACGTTGGCGATCGAAGCCAGTGCGCGGGCGTACAACTTCACCATGTCGCCTGGGACGGGCTGCAAGAGCGACGAGAAGACCACCCACTATCTGGGATACCTGATCAAACTCGACAATCATCGTTTTCTCGACGTGGAGCCGAGTGCGAAGGACATGTGCGACCTGTGTGTGGCTGCGCACACGTTCCTGCTGGTCTCGCTCAAAGACAGCAATCTTGCTCTAACTCCTCTGGATGGCGATTGGGTTTTTAAAGCCATCAATGACAAGCGGGTAGTGTTGGAGCACGTGGGCGGCGATGGGGAGTTCATTGATATGACTCTGACTGCGCGCCCGGCGGACCTTAAAGACTTCTTGCGCAAGTATGCCGAAGACAAAGACGCTTTCAAAACGAGCACCAGCCTGGTCTTCACAAGGAAGTAGCGCGTCCGTTTCGAGCCCGCTCAATCGTAAGGAAAGGCAACCCGAGAGTCAGACTTCTGCGCTATAATTTCGCGCATGCCTCCTGCACCCGGCGCCACCAGAGCCGTTGGAATGGTTCCTGACGACCAGAAGTTTGAGCCAAGGTCCAAAGGCCTCGCCACGCCAAGAAAGAAGAAGCCGAAAGAACTGGCGGTCATCACCGAGTGCTGCACCGGATGCGCCGGCTCGCCCGCCTGCGTGGAATACTGCCCGGTCGAAGACTGCATGTTCTGGGTGCCCGACGAAGACAATCCACCGTTCGGCCGCATCGCGATCGACCCCATCCTGTGCATCGGCTGCAAGAAGTGCTTGAGCAAGGGCCCCGACGGCTGCTTCCTAGACGGCTGCCCCTGGGACGCCATCGCCATGGTCGACACGGTCGAGGTGGAAAAAGAAGTCGGACCGATGGCGATTTGAAGAGCAGCTTTTGGCTCTTGGCCATTGGCTCTTAAGCTTGAACCTTCACTGCCCGCACTCTACACTGTCATCTTGAGCGGAGATATGGAATTCGCAAGGCGAATTCCATATCGGAGTCGAAATGCCTGCCCTGAGCCTGTCGAAGGGACCCCGTGCCCGTATGCAGCGGCACAAGCCTGGCAGGGAGTTTTCGCAGCGTCACCAGAGAAGATCGCCTAATCTCTTAATCGTAATTTAAACGCTCACTGCTTGGCCCGCTGCAGAATGGCTTTCTCCGTTTCGACGGCCTGCTGGCGCACGTCGTTCGAAACGTCCGGCAGATCGCGCTCGTAGGGACGAATCGCGGCCAGATCGTCCGCCTGCCCCACCACATAGAGTGCCCGCAGCGCTTCCCACACCTGTTCGGTGCCAGGATCAACCACGCCAATCTCTGAGCTCGCGGTGACGTTTGCGCCGGGTTGCGCGAGCGATCGAATTCGCCCTGGAATCGGCGAGCGCACCTCGACCGGTTGGGAAGCGCCTGCCGTCGCCAGCTTCGCCAGCAACCCTCCCTGATGAACCGGCGTGCCGGGGCGATCCGAATCAACGACGTGACCATCGGCTGGGGCCAGAATGTGAGCCGGTTCCAGCAACGCCACAATTTGCGGACGCCCGGTGGCGTCGCCGAAGCGCACCAGCGACAACGCCGCATTTCCCCGCACCATGGGCGAAGAATCGGACAGCATCTTCAACAGCGTCTCGTGAAATCCCGCGCCCGAGGTGTCCTGCCCCATGACCCAGGCGTCGGTGTTGCGGACCTCATCTACCGGATCGGCGGCCAGGGCTACTACATCGGGAAACCACTGCGCGACCGCGGCATCATGTTGGGAGATGCGCTCGCTGATCTGCACCAGAGCCTGCTGGATGTGGCGCGGTTTTTTGGCGTCGTGCAAATATTCGGTTAACTGCTGGTCGGAAAGATGCCGCCCAAACCACGTGTTCCACCAGAACAGGAACGGCATGAGTACGATCAGCCAGCCTGTGGCAAAAAATAAAATCTTCTGCGTCCGCGACATGGATCGCTTGGACTTGGGCTGTGTTTCGGAGGCTAGTTCGTCAGGAGGCATAATCTCATTCAGGGTGGGGCAAGATTAGTTCAGCTCCCACGAGTGCGGGCTGCCAATAATTCGATAGCCATAGAGTGGCTTACCCACGATTGATCGGGCATCGACCAAGCCGAAATCGGCAGACCTGCTGTCGAGGCTGATATCGCGGTTGTCACCCATGACAAAGAATTTTCCTGAGGGGATTGTGGTCGGGCCAAATGTATCCATCCAGTCGTAGGCAGCGGCGCGCGACTTTTGTTCGATGAAGGGTTCACTTTGTACTCTATCGTTCACGAGAATTTCACGGTCTTTCCCTTGGATCGTGTCTCCACCTTTTGCGATGATTCGCTTGACAGTGAGGGAATCCTCAATGCGCATGACAACCAGGTCCCCTCGACGTTCCGGCTGATGCTGATAATAGAACTTATCGAAAACGAACTTGTCGCCGGCAAAGATCGTTGGTTCCATCGCGGACGAAGCGAACTTCAGAGTACGAAAGCCTGATCCAACAAGAAGAGAGGTAAAGATGAGATTTACCCCGATGTAGAACAAAGGAATACCCGCGAAGATCCACCAGCGCGACATTCTTTCTGTAGAGTGTGAATCCCGGGCTAGGAGGGCATCGTAGACCGCAAAGAGTGACAATAAGAGGCACATCCAGAGTAGAATCATGAGCCCCACGTAAGATCGCGGGAGTCGTATCGGCCAGAAACCAACAGAAATCGCGATGAGAGCAAGGAAGAGAAAGGCAGCTTTCTTATTCCGCCCTAAGAAGACTTGCCCAGCGCCCGGTACAAGAGTCGATAGCCCTGTAGCAATCAAATGCCGCTTCACATTGGGTCGCTGCGGCGGTAGCACGGTGATTTCAGGCAGAGTTGGAATATGAGACAGGTCCGACACAGGAGAGCAATATAGCAGAAAGTGGACCACCGAAAGTCGAGAGGTCCTACTCCTCCCGCAGCATGTACCACGAACTCAGGCCGATGCAGAGCAGCGTCCCAATCATTCCCAGCAAGGTGGTTTGAGTCAAGAAGGAGGGCCAGGTTGAATCGATCAGGAACCATTTGCGGTCGAAAGCCGGCATCGATGATGGGAGCCGAAGCAAGACGGACACAAGCCACGGCGCCGACAGAATCGCGACGACGCATGCGCAAATCCGCACGACGCGGATCGGAAGTGTAGCCCGCGCGATGGCCCGTGCCGTCGCCTGTTCCCGTGCACGCCGCCAGATCAGGCTTGGGTCGGGCAGTTGCAGGCGCTCCTCCACGGCTGCCGCGTCTTCCCGGAGCGCCTGTGCGACGCATAACACTTCCGAGCACGCAGGACATACGCCGATGTGATCGAGGAGTTCTTCCGGCAGCGAACCATTCCGCAATGCCGTCGCCACGGCTTGTTCTTTGTTGCACTCGCAGTATTCTGTTCTCATTTGCGTGCCTCCCGATGGCTCGCGCCTTTCGGGTCAATCAAGTCGGCCAGCTTACGCCGGGCTCTGAACAACAGCAGCCGGATACTCGCGGCTCGCAGTCCGGTGTGCTCCGCGATTTCCTGATGACTCGAGCCCTCCACATGAGCCAGCCAAAGCAATTGCCGCTCCCGAGGCTTGAGTCTTTCCAGCGCTTGCCTCACACTCAGCTTGCGCTCGGCTGGAATGACAGTGGAGGTGGCTTCCGACGCGCTTTCCAATGGCGACTCGTTTTTTATGTGGCGCCATCGGTCGCGCAGCAAGTTGGTAGCGATGCGAAATAAATAGCTGCGCGCGCCGGGTTCGTCCATCGATGGCAGCGACGACATCAGGTAACGGCAATACGATTCTTGCAACAGGTCTTCGGCGACATCCTGCCGGCGAGTGACTCGGAGCAGATACAAGAACAGTGGCCGGGAGGTCCGATCGTAGAGCTCTCGAAAGGCGGACTCATCCATGCTCAGTCCGCCCGCGGAGGAGGTGTCGATTTCGTCTGCCGCGCGAGCTGCCATGGCCATGCTCATGACTTGAATTTGCGGTTGAGCTCTCATACGTCGATACAGGTCGATATACGTCGATGAAGGCGCTTTGCAACCCCTTACGCGCGACCGGGGTCGAGCAGTCCAAAGCTCTTCGACAGATAGTAAGACACCACCGACGAGGTTCCGAATCCCAGGCCAAGCACGGTGAGCAATGTGCCGATGACCAAGAAACCTTCGTCTGCGCCCTGCACGTGGTGGCGCAGCGACAGGAGCGCGATCCCGACGAAACTCATGATAATGCCGGTCTGCAGCGCGCCGATGATTCTTCCATACGGTGAAACTTGCTCCACCTTCAGCGACGCCAGCATCTGTTTGCCGGGCTCGGTTTGCGCGAAGGCCAGCAGTTCCTGGCTCGACGAGACCTTGTCCAGCAGTTTGTTCTGGATATCGGCCTGCAGCTTGGCGATCTTATAGCGCCGGATGGTGCTGAAAATCAGCCAGCCGATCCAGGCAACCAGGGACGGAAGTGACACCGTGATGACGAGTTGAGGGTTCATGGGTTGCTCCTTTGCACATCGGCGCAAGCGCCGTTCTCATCCCATATAACGTTGGCCCAGGCATTTGGTTAACAGTACGCGGAAAGAATAGTACGGGTTCCAGAATGGGGATTCGCTGTTTTCGAGCAGAATGTCTCGAGCCGAGCTACTCGACATCCGCGTCGAGTACGCGCTCTTGCTCGAGGTAATGCGACATGGCGTACTGGGCCAGAAGCGGCGTCTGGAGCCGGATTTCAGCTCCAATCCACTCGCCTTTGGCGTGCGGAGCGTCCGGGGGATGGTTGCAGCGGCCGCCGCTGCCGAACTGCGGGCCGAAGTCCGCGCTCTGAATCTGATCGAATTGATTGATCTCGCGCCAGGCGGCGTCGCCGACCGTGCCGGATACGTCGATCTTGAGTTTCAATACGGACATCGAGCTTCCGTAAATTGTTGATTGCTGATTTTTGATTGCTGATTGAAAACCGAAGCTGCAATCGTGGAACCCAGGGTTTTAATCAACAATCAAAAATCAGCAATCAACAATTGCACTAGCTGTGCGGGAACCACTGGTACAGCATGAAGTAGACAATCACGCCGGTGACGGAAACATACATCCACAGCGGCCAAGTCCAGCGCGCGATCGCGCGATGCTGCGGGTAGCGCGCCTTCAGTCCCCGGCTCAGCGTGATGATTGCCAGCGGAACAATGACGATAGCCAGCGTCACGTGCGAAATGAGAATCGCAAAATAGACCGGGCGCGCCCATCCTTGGCCGAGAAATCGAACATTCCCCACCTCGTAGTGGAAGAACAAATAGCAGCCCAGAAACAGTGCGGAGGTGACCATAGCCGCGATCATGATGGCGCGATGCGCGGCGATGCGGCGGCGCGCAATCAGGACGCGGCCGGTCAGCAGCAGTACGGCGCTGGTTCCGTTCAGAGTGGCGTTGATGGCAGGGAAGTAGGCGTATTGTTCAGCGATCGAATTTCCGACAATCGAAGTTGCGAGAATCAAGCGGCGGGCCTCGTGCTTCTGCGATTTACCATCAGCAACGCCAGTCCGAACATGACCAGCGAAAACAGGACCAGCGTGGCCATTGCGGAGGGCAGAGGGAAACTGGTCTCCGCACCGGGGTACAGAAGGCTGCGCAAGGCTTCCACGCCATAGGTCAGCGGATTCAGGCGCATGATCACCTTGATCCATCCCGAAGCGCCGGCGAGAGGGAACAGCGCTCCGGATAGGAGCCAGAGCGGAATCAGAAACAGGTTTACGATCCCGTGAAAGGCTTGGGAAGAATCCATGGGCCAGGCGATGGCGAAGCCGAGCGCAGTCAGCGAAAACGAAACCAGGAATACGACCACCGCGACCAGTAAAACTTGCACCGGATCGAGATGCACGCCGGCGAACGGCGCAAAGATCAGGAAGATCATGCCCTGGACGGCCGAAAGCGTGGTTCCGCCGAGCACTTTGCCCAACACGATTGCACTGCGTGGCACAGGGGCCACCAGCACCGAGAGCAGGAAGCCTTCCTTGCGGTCTTCGATCACCGACATCATGGTGAAAATCGACGTGAACAACACGATCATGATCAGCGTGCCGGGATAAAAATAGTCAAGATAATGCTGCTGGCCCGGTCCGCCGCCGGAACGGAACGAAGTTCCGAATCCCGAGCCGATGAGCAGCCAGAACACAAGCGGCGATGCCAACACTCCCACTACCCGCGTTGGCTGACGGTAGAAGCGCACGATCTCGCGCCACCACAAAGTGAATGCCGGCAGGATTACTCCCGCGGATGCTGGGGTTAGAGGCCGCGACAAAGTTGTTGATTGGGTTGCCATTATTTAAGCCTGGCTTGCCTTTGCTGCGGGAGCTTTGCTCGGCGGAGCTTCCTTCTTCTTGCCAATCATCCCCGCGTCGCGCATTTCCCAGAACGCGTTCAGCAGGAAGCAAAGCGAAAGCGTGAGCAGAATCAGCGTCATGAAGAGTCCGTCCACGGTCGCCGAAAACGGCCAGAGGACGATCATGCCACTGAGGAAAATCCAGACTATGCCGGCCAACGGCACCAGGCCGAGCACCAGAGAAAGCACCAGAATCATGGAACGCAAGCTACCTCCTCTTTTTCTTCTTGCCTTCGTTTTGTTTGTCTTCCGAACTTTTTTCGCGGGAATCAGCTTCGCGCTCTTCACTCCAGAACTTATGGCCGGTGCGGTGGATGAACACATCCTCCAGCGCGGGCTTGCTAACGGAAATAGCCTGAATCTCGCCGGGAAACGCCTCAACCACATCGGGAACGAAGCGGTGCCCGCCCTCGCGCTCAATGCGCACCTGATTTCCCAGTACGGTTGTTTGTACGCCGAAACGCGCTCGTATATGCTCAGCCAGCACAACCGCGTCGTGCGCGGCGTCGAGCATGATCACGTCGCCGCCGATTTCGCTTTTTAATTCCGTCGGCGTGCCCAGCGCTACGAGGTTTCCTTCATTCAGGATGGCGAGCCGGTCGCAGCGTTCGGCCTCCTCCATCAAATGCGTGGTCACCAGCACAGAAACATGCTCTTCATCGCGCAGCGTCTGCAGGTACTGCCATAAATCGCGGCGTGCGCCAGGATCGAGCCCTGTGGTTGGTTCATCCAGCAACAGGACGCCCGGATGATGGAGCAGACCCTTGGCTAGTTCGATACGCCGCTGCATCCCGCCGGAAAATGTTTCGACCCGCTCTTTGGCGCGATCGGCCAGCCCCACGCGGGACAGCATTTCTTCCGCACGCTTCTTGAGCGCTGGTCCACGCAGACCATAGAGATGGCCTTGGTGCCAGAGATTCTCATATGCGGTCAGCTTCGCGTCGACACTTTGCGCCTGAAACACCACGCCAATCTGCCGCCGCAGACTCGCCGCATCCAGCGCCGCATCGCATCCCATGACTATCGCGCGGCCCGCCGTGGGAATCATCAACGTCGAGAGAATGCGGAACAGCGTCGTCTTCCCGCTGCCATTCGGACCAAGCAGCCCAAACAGCTCTGCCGGCCGCACTTCGAACGAAACGCCATTCAGCGCCGTCCGGCTCTCGTAGCGATGGACCAGATTCTGTACGGAAATAACCGGCGCGGCAGAGGCGAGCTCTACTTCCGAGCCTGCATCGGCGAGCGCAGCGACTTTCGAGACCAAAAGAAGACTCCCAGGGACTGCAATCAGTTTACGACATCCGGGACGGAATTATGGTTAGCAAGCAGCAATCACAGGTATCCGAGCATTCGACGATCAGGCGCGTCC
>JBELAE010000021.1:0-24892 GCA_049509155.1 Candidatus Sulfotelmatobacter sp. | reverse complement strand
GTGAACTCCGTGACAGGAAGCACAGTTGGCAACACTCTGGGATCCGCCACGCAAGGCCAGACCGTGATAGCTGTCGGCGTAGGAAGGAACTCGATCGGCGGGCAAGTTGTAACGCAACGCCAGACGTTCATCGCCGTGGCATCGCCCGCAGGTGGCCATCGAGACGCGTGTCGCGTTCACCAGCGATCCCTGATCTTTCGGACCCAGGATCAAGTGCTCACCGTGGCAGTCGCTGCACACTGGGGCGCCTTGTTCGCCGGCTTTCGTTGCTTGTCCGTGCACGCTTTCCTGGTATGTCTTGGCAATGTCGGCATGGCACTGTCCGCAGGTGGCCGGGATGTTGAAGTGGTTGACCTTGGATCGTGCATCTTGCGAGGGCAGGATGCCGTGGCTCCCGTGACAATCCGAGCAGGTCGCGGCGGCGCCGTCCCCATCGACTATCGCGCGGCCGTGCACGCTTTGGCGATAGAGTTCCACGGGATGCGCGAATGGAATCTTGTGCCGAGAAAGAAACTGCGGGTTACTGTGACAGGAGGCGCAAGTGTCGGGCAGATTCTTCTTGGCAACGGTGGAAGCTGCATCGTTCGAGGTTTGAATCTGATGCACCGGCCCGTGGCAGGAGAGGCAATTGGGTGCGTCCGGATCGCCGGCGGCCGCCGCTTGTCCGTGGACGCTTTGCCGGAATTCTTTTACTTCATCGGCATGGCATTGAGCGCATTTTGCCGGCGCCAATTGCGCCGCTGGCATTACTTCGTGTTGATCGCCGTGGCAGGACTGGCAGGCTCCGTCGCCGAGCGCGCTGTGCACGCTGTTAGGCACGTGGGAGGCTTCGTCGGCGTGGCAGGTCGCACACGTCACTTTCGCTACTTTAGCGGGGTGCGGATAGTCCTTGATGACGGTGTGGCAGTCGGTACAGCCCAAAGTTCCGTGGACGCTCGCGGCGTGCTTGGCGGGATCAATCGAAATGCTTTTTCCTTTGTCGGAGGTCATTCCGGGCTGACCGTGGCAGGCCAGGCAACTTTCATCCTGCTTCAGCGGTTGGGGCAACTTTACCTGGGCGCGGGCACGGGCGTGTGCCGGGAGGCC
Source organism: Candidatus Sulfotelmatobacter sp. (assembly GCA_049509155.1). Lineage (GTDB taxonomy): Bacteria > Acidobacteriota > Terriglobia > Terriglobales > Acidobacteriaceae > Sulfotelmatobacter. The sequence goes on along the minus strand of JBELAE010000021.1, from coordinate 23,806 downwards.
GGGGGAAAGAAGACCGGCCGAGAAAAGCAAGACCAGAAAGACGAGCCCGAACCGTCCTGTCGTAGCTGCTGCGCGTCGCATTCTTCTCCTCAAGCTCAGAGCTGCCACTGAGAACTTCCATTTCGCAACTTTTGGTTGATCCTTTAGCAATCCTGAAGGCTTTGAGGAGAAAATTCCGTGACTCGTATCACGTGTGCTTGTTTGTCAGGCGAGGGGAGCTTCAGGGGGCAGGGTGACACCAATGTGTGAGGTTCTTAACCGGTCCTAACTTGCTATTAAACTTGCAGTTAGTGGGCCCCGTGGGCTCTGGATTTCGCCTTGTCCCGATTTGCTCACTTCATTCCCATGTCGGTCAGTATCTTGGGATTTTCTTCCCCCGATGCCAGAAGCTGGTGGCACGCAGAACAGTCGTTGGTGATGGTTTGGCCATCCGAACTGGTATGACTGCCGTCATGGCAGCGGAAACAACCCGGGGAATCATTGTGCCCAAGATTGTTGGGATGAACGCCCCAGGTCATGCCCATGTCAGGAAAAATGTTGCGCAGATAGATTGCCGCGATTTCGTCGCCGGCCTGCTGCACCAGAGTACGCCGCGTCTCATAGATCTGCGGATAGTTCGTGCGATAGAAGTTGTTGAGTTCGGCGGCGATGTTCTGCCGCGCTACGTCGCGAGTGGGATAGTTGACTTTGAGAACCTCAACTGCCTTCTTGCGGATATAGGGGAGATCCGGGCTGATGTGGCCGAGCGACATTTGCTTGTCGACTGCGTTTTCAGGCAGGTCGAAGGCATGGGTGGGGCGGTTGTGGCAATCCACGCAATCCATGGTGCGATGTTCGCCCTTATCTAATTGTTGTTGGGTGGGCTTCGCGTCAGTGGAAATGAATTCGGTGGTTTTTCCCTGATCGTCGGTGTAATCGACGACCGGGATGGTCTGCCGCTCGGCATCGGTCGAGATGTAGCGAATGCGGGCGTTATCAGCGAGGTGGTGGCCGTGAATGCCGACCGACCCCTGCCAGGTGCGTCCGCCCACTTTCAGCAGTAAAACGTCGGTCTGCGGGGTGTTTTTCTCGTCCTCTTTATAGCTGGTATTCACCAGAAACTTGTCGCCGGTAAAGCGCTCTGGCCAATGACATTGCTCACAGGTTTCGCGCGCCGGGCGGAGGTACTTTACGGGCGAAGGGATCGGGCGCGAATAGGAGTGGAAGGTTACGGCTACAACCTGCCGCAGTCCGGAAAGCTTCGATCGGACAAACCAGCCTGCTCCTGGTCCGATATGGCATTCCACACAAGCTACGCGCGAGTGCGGAGAATTTTGATAAGCCGCGTACTCGGGCGCCATTACGGTGTGACAAGTTGTTCCACAGAAATTCGTCGAATCCATGTACTCGACGCCGCGGTACGAAGCCGTTCCAACAATCAAGAGATTGACGGCGGTCGCTAGTGCTACCCACTCCAAGGTGCGCCGCACGACCGGCAGGTGCAGGTCGATGGCGGGGTAGACTCCGGGCAGTGTGCCGCTTCCGCGCAGGCTGCGTCGCCTCAGCCAGATGCCGATCGGAATCAGCAGCAACCCGAGGATAAAAATTCCTGGCAGGATCAAGAAGACTAATAGGCCGATGTAAGGATGCGGTGGGCCCGGCAGGAAGACATCATAGAACCAGAAGGCGATGGTAGTGAGGGCGGCGCTCGTCGTGATTACCGTGCCGGTGAGCGTGACGGGATTCTGTCCCAGAAAATAGATTGGCTGCGTCCACTGGCGAATGCGTTCTCGCAGATTCATGGAAACTGCTGCTCCCTTTAGTTTTTCATTCTATGGCGCTGTGCAAGCACACTACAGCTTTTGCTGCGGATCCTCCGCCGCCCTGAACAATCTCCTGACAAACTCGATGGCAGTGAACCGGCGCGGGACTATTTCTTCAGCGTGCGGATATAAGCCACCAGGCCCTTGATCTCTTCCGGCTTCAGAGAACCATACTTCGGCATTTTGTTCTTGCCGTTGGTGATGATGTCGGTGAGCTGGGCATCGGTCATGCCTTGTACGTCGGCAGTTGTGAAATCATGGGCGCCCATCTTCTTGCCCATCGCCGAACCGGTGCCGTCAGCACTGTGGCAGCCGGCGCATTTCGATTTGAAAAGGGCTGATGCGTCTTGCGCACCGGCCGACAGGGGAAGGCTGAGAACAAAAGCGAAAGCGATGGCGATGGTCACTACCTTGAAGTCGATTCTCTTCATTATTAAGCTCCAGTCGAAATTTCACTGCAACATCGTAACGAGGATACATCGGAAATGTAGTCAATATTGAACTTTGTGCGAGCTGAGATTCTGTGACCCAGATCACAACTTCATGTTAATCAGAGTTCTTTTACACGAGACTACCCGCAGATTCGATTCGCGCACCCGCGGAATGGCGCTGACGCAAGCTGTAATGCTGGCCACGCCATCGTCTCAAGTGGGACCAAATCTTCGGGAGTGAGGCGAACTGATGTTTTTAGAACTCGTAGTGCACTCCAACGGTTAGGTTGTTTGCATGGAAGTTCCGAGGAGCGGTGAATCCGTAGGCCGGGCCGCTCATCGCGGTATTTGGCAGCGTGCTGCAGGGCACGACTGGAGCCGGGGTAGTCAGCGTCGGGAGTGCGCTGGAGGGATTGCAGTACTGGGATCCCGAAGGGCCACCCTCGCCGTAGCCGAAGTAGTTATACTCGCCCTTCCAGATCAGATCTTTTCGCATGGCATAGGAGAGATTCACAAAAGGCGACTGGTAGGTAGAGACCAGCGATCCGTTCACATCGCGGGGATCGTTGAAAAAGCGGCTGCCGTTGACCGAGCTGATTCGGTAGCCGATGTTGGCGTGGAACTTGTCGACCGGCGAAAGAGCCAGGGCCACTGACGCATACTGCGTGGGAGCGTTCATGAAATCCTTGGCCGGACCAAAAGTATAAGGACTCCCCGGCACGCGGGGAGTCGGATACGGGCAAGCCGTGCCGCTGGGCGTCGCCGCGCCGGGTACGGTGGGGTTTGCGGCTGTGCCCAGGAAGCAGATATTGGTCGCCGTGTACACGTCGCTGTAGGCATAGCCGATGTCAAACCCGTAGTGCTCGTTCGGCATCAGGTCGGCGTTCAAACTTACGATGCGGCTGTGATCGACGTGCTGGAGCGGACCATCCACGGACGCTGTGCCCGTGTTGTTCGTATTGTTGTGGCGCTCGAGGTCATTGTAGGCGGCGGAGAACGTTGCCCAGGTCTTCGGCCGGTAAGTGGTGTGAATTCTGTAATGCTGAAGCTGGCGGGGTGCGACCGGGGTGAGCACATTGTCGGCGTACAGAAGCTCGACCGAACCGTTGATCTTCCAGTTGTTCGCCGGCTGCATAGCGACGCCGAAGGTGCCGCCGTCCTCGTAGATGGCGACGTGGGAGATACCGGACAGGTATCCCGTGGTGTTCGCGGTACCTTCGCCGATGGTGTGCTGCTGGTAGTGATAGGTGAGCGTGAACATGGTGCGATCCGTAAGGTCGTAGGCCGCCGTGAGGTTGTTGGTGATGAACTTCTGGCCGAAGAAATCAAACTGCGGCGTAGCGACGCTCGGACTGCCTTCAAAACTCGAAGTTGGCTTGCCCGTGGCCGGGTTGATCGGAGTGTTGAGCACCGTGGTGGTTAACGCCATGCTATTGACGCTCGGGGTTGCGGCAGTCACGGTGGTTAGACTCGTAATGTCGGCCACTCCCGGCTGGTGCACATTCGAGTAGTCGATCTGCTCGGAGATGCTGAGCTTTTTCAGCGCCTGCCAGGTGATGCCGTAGTCGGAGGCGATCGCTTCCCGCTTGGCTTGGGCGTTGCCGGCATACGTGATTTCGCGGCTGGTTCCTGACAGGCCCTGAAAGTCGTCGTAGTAGTTCGGCAGGCTCGTGTTCGCGTAGGTGTAGCGGAAGTTGCCGTTCATCGTAACGTTCTTGATGCTGGAGCTTTGTAGCCGGAAGATTTCGGTGGGGAAGATTTCGCGGGTGGGCTGGGAGCGCGAATAGCTGGTAATCACATTACACGCCGGATCGACGATGGGTAGGCCGTTCGCAGTCTGCGCCGGGGAAATTGGCGCGGGTCCAACGCCGGTGTTGCAGGTGATGCCGACCGGACTGTTGATCGGATTGTCGTAGCTCTGGAGCACGGCCACTTTTTGTCCGTTCGCTTCCTGCAGGTTGAAATACTGGGGCGCCATGCTGAAATAGGAATCGCCCTTGTAGTGAGTGATCTGCTCTTCGTAGGTCAACCGAGTACGCGATACCGGCTTCCACTCGACCGATCCCGTCCAGTCATCCGTGCTGTTGCGCTGATACTCCTGGAGCAGGAGGTCGTCGTAGCCGGTAACTCCATAACCGCTGGGCGACTGGCTCGGACCCTGGAACACGTTCTGCGAGTAGCCGGCGCGGAAGGTCACCTTTGACAGAGGAAACAGCGTAAGGTTGGTGTCCGTCATGCGGCGCACCGTGTTGAACATAAACGGTGACTGCGTGACCTGCGGCCACGCGTAGGCACCCGTCGGCGCGACGGTAGGACCGATGGGAATCGACTGGCCGGGCGGAAGGTTTGGATTGCCCAGCAGGTTGTAGTCGAAGTATTGGCGGTCACGGCGGAACAGGCCGGAGAACTCATAAAGCTTGCCCTTGGAAAAGTCCAGCTTGGCAATGTCGTTGGGATCGCCGCCGAGCCCGCTGGTAAAGGCTTTCAAGTGATCGATGAGGGTGTTCTTCGTGTTGGGCAGCGCGCGCAGTTCGTAGGTCTCGCCCAGTATGCGCGCACCGGAATGCTCGTTGACCAGAGTGTCGTACATGGCGCCGCTGCCGTCGATATTGTCCACATGTCCGCCCACATCGATCGACTCATGAAGCGCGTAGCCTTCCGGAGCGGTCTGGTGAGATACAACTATCGGGGTCTGCGCGACGGCAGTGCCCGCCGTCAAAGCCAAGATGGCTGCGGCCATGCCGCCGACAATGCATCGGGCCGCAAGAGAACGCTTTTTACTCAACCGCCGGGAAATCCATCCTGGGTTCATAATCTCGAAAGCCTCATTCGGAACACATCGCGCGTCGAGACTTGAATCTCTACGCGCAACCGAAACGCGCCCCGCAATTCTCCAGGCGCGTTGCAATCCTGACCCTGCCACCCATGACTCCTACCTGATGAACGCCGCATTCATGTTCGAGCCATGGATGTAGGTATGGCAGTTCGTACAAGTTATGTTTTCCGACGACCCCGCGCTCATTCCGTGAACGTTGCTGGCAGCTACGCCGCTGTGGCACTGGTTGCAGAGCGGGTTGATGGCCGGCATGTTCAGCAGGCGGGCGTTCTGGGAACCGTGTGGAGTGTGGCATCCCAAACACCCCTCGGCCTTGACCGCGACGTGTTCATAGACGAATGGTCCGCGCGTCTCGGTGTGGCACTTGGTGCAGATCGCGTTCTGGTCGGCAGTGGATTTCAGGTTGTTGGCTCCGAAGGTGCCGTGCACGTCGTGGCAATCGCTGCACGTGATCAAGCCTTCGTTCACCTTGTGGTGGAACGGCATATTGAACGCCGGCTTCGCGTCGGCGTGGCACTGGAAGCAGAGCGCAGGCTGCGCAACCTTCAGCAGATGTTCTTCTTCCTTGCTCTGATGAACGCTGTGGCAGCTGATACACCCGACGTTCGCCTTGGCGTGGGGCGAGCGGTCAAAGTTCGGGTGCGCTCCCGCATGACAGCTCAGGCACTTGGCGTCAACCTCTTTGGCCGAGTGCTTCGCGGGATTGAATATCTTGGTTATGTCGCCGCCGCCAGCCACATGGTCCGCGCCGGGACCGTGACAGCCTTCGCAACCCTGCTTTGACGGGCCGCCCGTCGTGTTCAGTGTGGTCTTCCAGTGCGGCGTCTTCGCCCAGTTGTTGTAGATCTCTTCGTGGCAGGTCTTGCAGGTTTCGGCTCCCACATACCCGGAGCCGTCGGGCTTGGAGGCGTCAGGTTTGGCGGCGTCAGGGGAGGGCGCAGCGGCCGCTGGCGCGCTACTGGGCTGAGCGTTCTTGGCCGGTGGCGACGGAGCGGTCTGGCCGTGAGCAAAAGCGGCGAGGACGAAAAGAAATAGGATCGAGAGCGGAACTCGAAGAGCGCGGGAGTTGTGATCGGCAGTCGGCATTGATCTCATCGATCTCGTCGAAAAACCAAAAAATACAGCAAGGCAGGGTGCTGCCGCTGGTCAATATTGCACACTTGTTCAGAATCAAGAGAGCAGACTTCGTCCTCTGCCTCATTTTCCCTTCCCTAAATGGGACTTGAGACTCATTTTCCCTTTCCTAAATGGGACTTGAGACAGCTGAATTCCACGACGGGTATCGGCACGCGCGATGGTGTCGAGCTTTTGCGGCAACGCATTCCTTGCCGCTTCGTTCCCTTGCCGCTTCGTTCAATGGCTCGTCGGGAAAAGCGATCGAGAGTGAGCACTCTTGCTCAGAAGAAAGGCTGCGTCGTTGTTAGCTTCGAAGTGGTTAAGCCGGAATTCCAAGAATAAAAGACGAGGGAGCATCCATGACGACCGCTGAACTCGACCATCCGATCATAAGTGCCGTAACCTTGGGCAGCAGCACCATGAAAGCGCTGGTCTATCACGGTCCGGGCAAGTTCGCGTGGGAAAACAAGCCACGTCCTGCCATTCAAAATCCCGGCGACGCGATCGTGCGCGTCACCACCTCGACGATTTGCGGAACCGATCTTCACATCTTGAAAGGAGATCTCCCTGCAGTGACCGATGGGCGGATTCTCGGACACGAGGGCATCGGCATCGTCGAGGAGGTTGGAGGTGGCGTCTCCGAGTTTCACGTTGGGGACAAAGTCATCATCTCGTGCGTTACGGCCTGCTTGAAGTGCGACTTCTGCAAGCGGAGCATGTATTCCCACTGCCGGCATGGAGGCTGGATTCTGGGTTACACCATCGACGGAACCCAGGCTGAGTATGTGCGAATCCCACAAGCCGATGGAAGTCTCTACCATTTTCCGGCGGGCGCAGACGAAGAAGCGATGGTGATGCTGAGCGACATTTTGCCGACTGGCTTCGAGTGCGGCGTGCTGAATGGACAAGTGAAGCCGGGGGATACGGTTGCCATTGTGGGCGCAGGCCCCGTCGGGCTCGCCGTACTACTGACGGCGCAATTCTATTCGCCGGCCGCAATCCTCATGATCGACCTGGACGACAAGCGCCTGGCAGTCGCCAAGAAGTTTGGTGCGACAAATCTGATCAACAGTGCGGATGGGAAAGCACCGCGTCAGGTGATGGAGCTGACCGAGGGGGCGGGCGTTGATGTGGCCATTGAGGCTGTCGGACTTCCGGCTACCTTCGATATCTGCCAGGCTATTGTCGCGGCCGGCGGACGCATAGCCAATGTGGGCGTCCACGGCAAGCCGGTAGAACTGCACATGGAAAAACTCTGGGACCGCAACATCGCACTGACCACGCGGCTAGTGGACACGGTGACCACGCCGATGCTGTTGAAAGTCGTGCGCTCCGGCAAGTTGCAGCCGAAGAAACTCGTGACTCACCGCTTCGCCATGAACGACATCATAAAAGCGTACGACACGTTTGGAAACGCGGCCAAAGAGGGCGCGCTCAAGGTGGTGCTCAGCAATGGCGGGGCTTAAAGCGCATGCAGTGTCGGGTTAGCGGCGCGTTTGCGTGTGATCTCCCTCACCGCCAACTGTGATGGTTGTCACGGCGTGAGCCTATGCCGGGGATCACACTATATTGTGAGGGTGGGTCTATGCCGACCGATAAACGAAACCTGCTGGATGTACTGAAGTTCGAATTGGAGTTTCTTGAGCAAGGCGGCTATGGACGATTGCCGCGCGAATCCTGGCGGGCACGGTTCATTTTCGAGGATTCCCCCACTTGCATGAACTTCAACTCCAAGGATCGTGAGCCGTGCAGTGAATGCCTTCTGATGCAATTTGTTCCGGAGAGCGCGCGGAAGCAACAGACGCCTTGCATTCATATTCCGCTATCGCCGGGCGGACAGACCCTTGAATCTTTGTACCGAACCGGGACGCAGCAAGAGATTGAGGAAGCGCTCGGATCCTGGCTGCGGGCGACGATCCAGCGGCTCGAAGAGGAATCCAAGGCCGGAACTGCGGTCTCTCTCGACAAAGCTTCACGCCGCCGGGCTTGAATCATCCGAACCGCGGCTTTGTTCAGGCGTGGGAGATATCTCCCAAGGCACGATTGTCAGGGAGATCCCTCTCTGCGCCTGAAAAACGGCTCCGCTCGGGATGACCCATTTTTGAAGGATCAAACTGAGCAACCATCTACTGCTCGATGGCCGTCTCTGATTTGGCCGGCTTCTGCGTGACTTGCTGCGTCTTGGGCAATTGCGAACGATCCCACCCGCCACCGAGTGCTTCCACCAAGGCTACTGCTGAAGTCATCTGTTGCACCTGAAGATTGTTGAGGGTCTGCTGGTCCGCCAGCACTGTGGTCTGGGCAATCAGCACGTCGACGTAGGGATCGACGCCGGTGTCGTAGCGGGCTTGTTCGAGCTTGAGGTAGGTTTGAGCTGACTCGACTGCCTGCTGCTCCTGCTGGATCTCTTTGGATAATATGCGAACTTCGGCCAGAGAATCCTCCACCTGTTGAAACGCGGAAAGCACGGTCTGACGGTAGCTGGCGAGGTCGGCGTTGTAAGTGGCAACGTATTGTTGGACGGTGGCGCGGCGGAGGCCGGCATCGAAAATGGTTTCGGGAATCGACGCGCCGATCGACCAGAAACGGCTTGGCCAGGAGAGCCACTGACTGATGGCCGAACTCTCAAAGCCAAACTCGCCGGTTAACGTCAGGTTCGGGTAGTAGGCCGCGTAAGCGATGCCGATTTGCGCGTTGGCTTCGGCCATGGTGCGTTCGGCGGCGGCAACGTCGGGCCGGCGCTCCAGCAGTTCCGAGGGCACGCCGACCGGGATCGGAGGCGGAGCGGCGGTCATCGGGCGCACGGGTATGGAGAAATTGGAAGCGGCCTTGCCGATCAGCACCGCGATCGCGTGCTCATATTGCGCCCGGGCGATTCCCACGTTGGTCGCGCCTGCCTGCGCGCTCTGCAGCGTGGTTTCGGCTTCGACTACTGAGATCTGGTCGTCGATGCCGGCTTCGTAGAGCGCACGCGTCAGGTCGTAGGCTTTCTGGTCGGCGGCAACGGTATCGTCATAAATCTTTTGCAATTCGTCCTGGCCGCGAATCTCGAAGAAATATTCCGCCAGGCTGGCCTGCTCCGTCAGACGCTCGTTTTCGAGGTCGGCTGCGCTGACCTGGGCAGCGTACTGCGCCTGCCGCACCGTGTTGCGGACCTTGCCCCAAAGGTCGGGCTCCCAGGAGGCTTCGAGCGGCAGCGTATAGAGAGTGCTTTGCAGTTGCGGAGTCGTAGTTGTGCCAGTGCCGCTTGTACTGCTGGAGTTCGCGCCCACGTTTGCCGAGGCTCGAGAGTGAGTGACCGAGGGCGCGACCGACAACGTGGGAAAGTATTGCGCACGAGCTTCGCGCACCACGGCGCGGGCGGCCATGAAGTTCTCGAAGTATTGCTTGATGTTCTGGTTGTTGATGTCGAGCTGTTCTTCGAGGGTGTTCAGTTCGGGATCGTTGAAGATTTCCCACCATTTGCCACGCAGCTTGGCGTCCGCGGGCTGGGCCACGGTCCAGCCTTCAGAATCCGGGAACTGAGTGGGTGATTCCTTGTAGACTGCGGCCGGCGCGGGGGGCGCGGGCGGGTGATATTTCGGTCCGACCACACAGCCCGAAGTGATTAGCATGAGAGCAATCGCAACCAACTGAAGCGAGCTGTTTATCGATCTTTGCTTTTGCGGAAAAATCTTCATAACGTTTCTGCCTGCACCAACTCTGCCCGACCCATTCTGTCTAACCAGTTCAGCCTTACTAGTTCTGTCGGCCTGTCGTTCATCAAAGTCCACCCTAGCCCGCTTCCGGAGCGTGGGAAAGGACGTCGTGGTTCTCCCCCTGCATCCATATCCGCCAGCGGTCAAACGCCAGATAGACGACCGGCGTGGTATAGAGCGTAAGCAGCTGACTCAAAATAAGTCCGCCTACAATCGTGATGCCAAGGGGGCGCCGGAGTTCATATCCGGTGCCTGTGCCCAGCGCCAGCGGCAACGCGCCTAACAACGCAGCCATCGTCGTCATCAGGATCGGGCGGAAGCGCAACATGCAGGCTTCAAAGATCGAATCGAGCGGCTTCTTTCCTTCCACGCGTTCGGCCTGAAGGGCGAAATCGATCATCATGATGGCGTTTTTCTTGACGATTCCAATCAACAGCACAATGCCAATGATGGAGATAATGTTCAGATCCTGCTTGAAGAGCATCAACGCGACCATCGCGCCCACGCTCGCTGAAGGCAGACTCGAGATGATCGTTAAGGGATGGACCAGGCTTTCGTACAAGATACCGAGAATGATGTAGACCGCCAGCAGCGCGGTCGCGACCAGCCAGGGCTCGGAGCCGAGAGATTGTTGGTACGCCTGCAGCGTGCCGGCATAAAAGCCTTGCAGCGTGGCAGGTGTGCCCAGCCGCTGTTGCATCCGGCTGATGGCCAACGTGGCGTCGCTCAACGAAACATTTGCCCCCAGATTAAACGAAATAGTGACCGAGGGAAATAATCCCGTATGGTTGATGGCCAGTGGGGTTGTGTTGGCTTGGCCCTTAGCCACGGTGGCCAGTGGAATATTTCCGCCGCTGGAGCTATGCAGGTAAATGTCTTTCAGACCTTCCGGGCTCTGCCAATACTGCGGAGCGACCTCCAGCACCACGTAATACTGATTCAACTGCGTGTAGATGATGGACACTTCGGACTGGCCGAAGGCGGCGTACAACGACGAATCCAACGACTGTGCGGTGATGCCGAGCTTGGCGGCGGTGACGCGATCGTAGGTCATCAGCTGATCGAGGCCGCCATTCTGCTGGTCGGAACTCACGTCCTGCAGGCCGGGCAAGTGCTGCATCTGGTTCAGAATGATGGGCGCCCACTTGGAAAGATCCTGCACATTATCGGATTGGAGCGTGTACTGGTACATCGCGTTGCTGGAGCGGCCGCCGATGCGCAGATCCTGCACCGCCTGGAGAAACGCCGAGGCTACCGGCAGACGGTTTAATTGCGGGCGCAAGCGGTCGATGATCTTGGAGGCGCTCAGCTTGCGCTCTCCCAGCGGCTTGAGTGCGACGTAAAGGTTGCCGGTATTGGTGGCACCGCCGCCGCCGGTAAACGCAATCACATTGGCGACGGCAGAATCCTTCTTGATGACGGCGCCGATCTGGCGAATCGAGTTATCCATGGACGGGAAGGACGCGTCTTGCGGCCCGCGTACTGCGCCCGAGAGCGCTCCCGTGTCCTCCGTCGGGAAAAAGCCCTTGGGGATCTTGATGATCAGCACCACATTGAGCGCGATGGTGATGGCAAGCACGATCAGCACAAGGACGGGATGGTCGAGTGCCCAATGCAAGGTGCGGCGATACAGTGACAGCATGCCGTCAAAGAACTTTTCGCTGGCCATGTACATGCGGCCATGTTTTTCTGAGCGCTCGTTCCTCAGGAGATAAGCGCACATCATGGGCGTGGTGGTCAGCGAGATGACCATGGACACGAAGACGGCGGTCGAGAGAGTGACGGCGAATTCGCGGAAGAGGCGGCCTACGATTCCGCCCATCATCAGAAGGGGGATAAACACGGCGATGAGCGAGACGCTGATGGTGAAGACGGTGAACCCGATTTCTTCGGCGCCCTTCAGCGCCGCGGCAAAGGGCTTCATGCCGTCTTCCAGATGGCGGGAGATATTCTCCATCACCACAATGGCATCGTCGACCACAAATCCGGTGGCGATGGTCATGGCCATGAGCGAGAGGTTGTCCAGGCTGTAGCCGAACATGTACATCGCGGCGAAGGTGCCTATCAGCGAGACCGGAACGGCGACGGCGGGAATGAGCGTGGAACGGCCGTTGCGCAGGAAGACAAACACCACCAGGATGACCAGGGCGATGGAAATGAGCAGCGTCCGCTCCACGTCGCTGACCGAGGCGCGGATGGTGGTGGTGCGATCCAGAACGATGGTGGTCTCAATACCGAGCGGAATGGAAGCCTGGATATAGGGAAGTTGTGCGCGGACGCGGTCGACTGTGTCGATAATGTTGGCGCCGGGCTGCCGGAAGATGATGACCGTCACCGACCGCTTGCCGTTCAAATAGCCGGCAGCACGGACGTTCTGGACGGAATCCGTTACTTGCGCTACATCGGAGAGATGGACGGCTGCGCCTTTGCTATAGCCGACGATGAGCGGTTTGTAGTCCGCGGCGTGCGAGATCTGATCGTTGGCCAGAATGTCCGCGGTCTGCACGCCGTCGGTAATCTGGCCTTTGGCCAGGTCAGAGTTCTGCAGGCTCAGCGCGGATTGGAGGTTCGCGAGGGTCAATCCATAGTTGGCCAGTTGCGTCGGATTTGCGTCCACACGCACGGACGGCAGCGCGCCGCCTCCTACCGTGACTTGCCCTACGCCCTCGATCTGCGACAACTTCTGTTCAAGGACGGTGGACGCTTCGTCATACAGCTTGTCGGGGCCGTACTTGTCGGAAGTAAGGCCGAGGATCAGGATCGGGGAATCGGCGGGATTAACCTTGCGATACGTGGGATTGCCCGGCAGGTTGGCAGGCAGATAAGTGCGCGCCGCATTGATCGCGGCCTCTACATCGCGCGCCGCGCCGTCAATGTCGCGGCTGAGGTCGAACTGAATGGTGATTGATGTGCTGCCCAGCGTGCTCGAGGAGGTCATCTCGGTCATGCCGGCAATGTGGCCGAATTGCCGCTCCAGGGGCGTGGCCACTGACGACGCCATAATTTCGGCGCTGCCTCCCGGCAAGCTTGCGCTGACGGAAATCGTGGGAAAGTCGACCTCGGGCAGGGGCGCAACTGGCAACACTTCAAACGCAATCGCTCCGGCAAGAGCAACCGCCACGGTGAGCAGCGTAGTCGCCACGGGCCGGTGAATGAAGGGTGCGGAGATATTCATGCCGGTCCCGCCTGTTCTGCTTCTCCGGCTTCCCCGGGTTGCGAAGATTGGGGCTTCGAATTTTGGGCCTGCGTCTTGCCTCCAAAGCGCTGCGCCAGGTTGTCGAAAAAGATGTAGATGACGGGAGTGGTATAGAGCGTGAGAGCCTGACTCAGCAGCAGTCCGCCCACCATGGCGATGCCCAGCGGCCGGCGCAGCTCTGAACCGAAACCTGTTCCTAGCGCCAGCGGCAGGCCGCCCAGCAGCGCGGCCATGGTGGTCATCATGATGGGACGAAAGCGCAGCAGGCAGGCTTGGTAAATTGCATCGGTCGCGTTCTTTCCGTGCTGCCGCTCGGCTTCCAGCGCGAAGTCGACCATCATGATGCCGTTCTTTTTCACGATTCCGATCAACAAGACGATCCCGATGATCGCGACCACGCTCAAATCCTGGTGAAAAAGAATCAGCGCGAGGAAAGCGCCTACGCCGGCTGAGGGAAGCGTGGACAAAATCGTAATCGGATGGATAAAGCTCTCGTACAAAACACCCAGCACGATGTAGACCGTGACCAGCGCGGCAAGAATGAGCAACGGCTCGTTGGATAGTGAATTTGTGAACGATGCCGCGGTGCCCTGAAACCCAGCCTGCAGGCTGGCAGGCATTTGCATGTCCTTCTGCACGTTGTCGACCGCCGTAATGGCCTCGCCCAGCGCGGCATTGGGCGCCAGATTGAACGACACGGTGATGGCGGGAAATTGTCCCTGGTGACTGATCGAGAGCGCCTCGGTCGTCTTCTCAAAGTGCGAGAACGCACTGAAGGGCACAGCACTGCTCATGGCCGAACTGGTCGCGCCTGCGGATCCGGCGCCTGTGCTTGAGGTCGACGAACTGCTTGGCGAAAGCGCGTTCGCGGGCGGAGCAAGCGTATTTGCCGAGGGTGTGTACTGCGCGGAACTGGTCAGCGCATTCGAACCGGCGGAAGATGATCCGGAGGACGCGAACGATGTTGAGGCGCCCGCGCCGGACGCGCCGGAGGAGGCATTCGATTGAATGTAGAGATGGTTCAGCATGTCGGGGTCGAGCTGAAAATGGGGCTCGCTCTCGAGCACGACGTGATACTGGTTCACCTGCGTATACATCGTGTTAATCTGCCGCTGACCAAAGGCGTCATACAGTGTGTTGTCGATGGTCGTGGGCGCGATGCCAAACCGCGAGGCCGTTGCGCGGTCGATGACCAGAGATACCGCGAGTCCTCCGGTTTGCTGGTCGGTGGCAACGTCCTCCAGTTCCGGCAACTGCTTCAGGCGGGTGACGAAGCGGTTGGTCCAGTCGTCCAATTCATTCGCGTCGGGGTCTTCGAGCGTGTACTGGTATTGGGTGCGGCTGACGCGATCGTCGACAGTAATGTTCTGCACCGGCTGCATGAATAGCTGGATGCCCTGAACCTGGTCCAGTTTTGACGTGAGCCGGCGGATGACGTCGGAGGCACTCAGCTTGCGCTGGTCGAGCGGCTTCAGATTGATTGATATTCTGCCACTGTTCGTGGTGGTGTTGGTTCCATCCGCGCCGATGAAGGAAGAGAGGCTGTCGACGGCGGGGTCATCCAGTATTACCTTGGTTAATTCCTTCTGCTTCTCAGCCATCGCGTTTGAGCCAATCGTCTGCGGCGCTTGCGAGATGCCCTGGATGACGCCCGTGTCCTGCACCGGGAAAAATCCTTTGGGAATAATGATGTAGAGAAAAATGGTGAGCATCAGTGTGCCGAGGGCGACGAACAGCGTGATCGTCTGATATTCAAGGACGACCTTGAGCGTCCGCCCATAGAACGCAATCATTCCCTCGAATGCGCGCTCGGTGACGCGATACACGCGGCCCTGCTGCTCTTTGGGCTGGTGCCGCAGGAGGCGCGCGCTCATCATAGGCGTGAGCGTAAGCGAAACCACTGCTGAAAGTATGATGGTGACCGCGAGCGTCACAGCAAATTCGCGGAACAGCCGCCCCACCACGTCGCCCATGAATAGCAGCGGAATCAGCACGGCGATGAGCGACACGGTCAGCGAGAGAATGGTGAACCCAATCTGCTCGGCGCCTTTGAGCGCCGCTTCCATGGGCTCTTCGCCCTCCTCGATGTAGCGCGCGATGTTTTCGATCATCACAATGGCATCGTCCACCACGAAACCGGTCGAGATGGTGAGCGCCATCAGCGACAAGTTATCCAGACTGTAGCCCAGGAGGTACATCGCCGCGAGAGTGCCGACCAGCGACAGCGGCACAGCCACGGCCGGGATGATCGTCGCGTAGAGACTCCGCAAGAAAAGAAAAATAACCAGCACGACCAGACCGATGGTCAACAGCAATTCGAACTCGACGTCGGAAACCGACGCTTCGATAGCGGTGGTGAGATCGGTAAGCGTAGTCACCTGAATGCCCGTGGGCAGATTGGCCTCAAGCTGAGGCAGTAATAGCTTGATGCTCTTGACCACGGCGATGGTGTTGGCCCCAGGCTGGCGCTGCACATTCAGGATGACTGCCGGCGTCTGATTCATCCAGGCGGCTTGATTATTGTTCTCGACGCCATTCACCACCTGCGCCACGTCGGTGAGCATGACGGGTGCGCCGTTGCGGTAGGCTACGACAACCTTCCGATAATCGTCGCTGGTAATCAGCTGATCGTTGGCGTCAATCTGGTAGTCCTGGCGCGGTCCATCGAAGTTTCCCTTGGCGGCGTTCACGCTGGCCTGAGTCAGCGCGGCGCGTAGATCTTCCATGTTGATGCCATAGGAGGACAGCGCCACAGGGTTGGCCTGAATGCGGACCGCGGGCTTTTGGCCGCCGCTGATGGTCACCAGACCGACGCCGGTGAGTTGCGAGATCTTGGGCGCGAGCCGCGTATCTACCAGGTCCTCGACCTGAGAGAGCGGCATTGAACTGGAAGTGATGGCCAGGGTGAGAACCGGGGCATCGGCGGGATTCGTTTTACTGTAGGTTGGGGGCGCAGGCAGAATCGAGGGCAACAAACTCTGCGATGCGTTGATGGCAGACTGTACCTCTTCTTCGGCTACATCGATGTTCAGAGACAGGGCGAACTGCAGCACAATGACCGAAGTGCCGCCGGAACTGGTGGAGGTCATCTGGCTCAGGCCCTGCAGTTGTCCGAAATTGCGCTCCAGTGGCGCCGTCACCGTGGTTGCCATCACGGTCGGGCTGGCTCCGGGATAAAACGTGACCACCTGAATGGTGGGATAGTCGACTTCCGGCAAGGCGGAGACCGGCAGTTGGGTATAGCCAACAATACCAACGAGCAGGATTGCGGCCATCAGCAGAGAGGTCGCCACCGGCCGCAAGATAAACGGACGAGATGGACTCACGGGGCGCTGCTCCCGGTCGAACTTGCGGGTGCAGGCTTCGACGAACCTTTGTTCGGAGGCTGGTTCGAAGGCTGATTCGGAGACTGGTTCGGAGGCTGACTTGGAGCCTGGTTCGACGTGGCGACTGCGGCGTTGTCCTGCAACTTATCGAAGCTGCTGTTGGCGACGATGTCGCCCGGATTGATCTCGTCAACCTGAGTGAGTCCGGCATCGGTAACCCCGGGCTTAATGCTGCGCATGTGGGCGACGTTGTTTTGAATTACGTATACGAATGATGCCTGACCGTTCTGTTGTATGGCAGATGCGGGAACCAACGTCACTCCCTGCAACGTATTCACCAGGAGACGCGCGTTCACGAACTGGTTGGGAAAGAGGGCATCATTCTTGTTATCAAAAATGGATCGGGCTTTGACCGTGCCGGTTGTTGTGTCGATCTGATTGTCGAGCGTCAGCAGCCTTCCGCTGACAATCTTCTTCTGCGCTGTGCGGTCGAAGGCATCGACGGAGAGTTTGACATTCTTGCGCAGGCGGGCCGCAACCGGGCCGAGACTGTCTTCAGGGACGGTGAAGATTACGGTGATGGGATCCAACTGCGTGATCACCGCGAGGGTCGTGCCCCCCGAAGACTGCACTACGTTGCCCGGATCCACCAGTCGTAAGCCTACGCGGCCAGAGATGGGCGCTGTGATGTGGCAGTATTCGAGTTGAACCTGGTCATACTGCACGGTGCCCTGGTCGTTCTTTACCGTGCCCTGATCCTGCAGTACAAGTTTTTCCTGGTCGTCGAGAATTTGCTTCGCAATGGCGTTGCGCGCCCACGCGGTGCGGTAGCGTTCCAGGTCCATCTGGGCTTGCGCGAGCACGTTCTGGTCGCGTTCGAGCGCGCCTTGCGCTTGTAACAGCGTTGCCTGGTAGGAGCGCGGATCGATGTCGATCAGCGGATCGCCCTTCTTTACGAGTTGGCCTTCTTTGAAATGCACGGCGACGACCACACCGTTCACCTGGCTGGTAATGGAATCGGTATAAACCGGGGTGACGGTGCCGATTTCGTTGAGGTAAACGCCGATGTTTCCTTTTTGAGCTGTCGCGGTGGTAATGGTAATTTTCGGCGCGGCGGGCGGTTTTTTCTTCGCGTCTTCGTGGCTGCTCCATAGCAGAGCGATCGCGATCACAACGCCGAGGAACAACACGATTCCCGCTACGATCCACCATACTTTGTGGGGGTGAGATTCCGAACCGTGCGCCGTTAGTTGATGGTCACGCTCGATGTGGGGCGGCTCATTCGTGTCAACGGTCAAAAGGAATTCTCCTTTGGCGGCTCCGAATAGCTCGAAATTATAGACGAGGAAATGGGAGTTCGATTCGCAATCGTGCAGGCTGGTTGCCCTTGTGGCGGGTTTCAAGAGTGACAATTCTTTACAGTGTTGTCGAAATGGAATGAGGTCGCAACGCCCGCCTTGACCGGCCCAATCGCGAATGGTAGTTTCGGTTCCACGTGTGACTCTCCGAGGAAAATCATTCTGACTGGGGAAGGGAAGCCACGACCCGCCGATCTTTGTTCGGCCGATCCTCAGTCCGTTGATCTGCGGAGCGTGGATCCGCAGACCGTCGATCTGCGCCGGCGCGAGTTTCTTCTACGCTTCTGTCAGGGGGCTGGAGCCAGCCTGATTCCGACCAGTCTGTGGGGGCTCGCGTCTCCGAACTCCAAGTTCTTCGCATCTCGCAGTGAACCGGCCGTCGGCTCTGGATTTCATCTGCAACCTCATTATCGAACCGAGCGTCCGCTGGATGCGACGCTGCTCAAAGTGCAAGCCGGTTCCGACGAGTTCATCACCGAAAAATATGCCGCCCAGATTGCTGCGGTTCTTGGCAAGTGGAGCGCGAGCCTGTTGCGGTCTCCGGGGGAAACGAAGGCTGTCGCAAATGCCCTCGCACCCGATTTCTCTGGAGCGGCGCTGCAGCCCGCGGAGTCCAGAGTCGTGCGTTCCGATCCCACGCTGCAAATTCGCCAGAACAAATTCACCGCTCAGGCCACGCTTAATCGCGATGATTTTCTTCGGGAATGGAAATCCAGGCTAAGTTTTTTCTCGAAGATCGTGACCGCCGAATTTCAGATCACGAAGATTGAAGCGACGAAAGCGGAGGATTCTGCTTCGAGATTGCCGGAACGGCTGCAGACTCGCGTTCGTTATGAAATCGTCGGCACTGGCGCTGGTTTTTATCGCGAACAGCGCGTCGGCAACTGGGACATGGTCTGGACTCCGTCCGCTGCGGGTGAGTTTCGCCTGCGAAGTTGGCAAGCGCTCGACGATACTCAGGCTCGTTCCAGTTCGCCCGTTTATGTGGACATTACGCCGGCAGCACTCGGCAGCAATTCTTCTTACTCGGTCCAGTTGCAGCGAGGTACCGACTACTGGCGTACGGTGCTCGATGGCGCGTCGGGTATCGACATCTACGGACACAACGGCGTTTCGGTCGCCGACATCGACAACGACGGTTTCGACGATCTCTATGTTTGCCAGCCTGCGGGCCTACCCAATCGTCTCTATCGCAACCGGGGCGACGGAACGTTTGAAGACATTACGGAATCGTCCGGTCTGGGAATCCTGGAAAACACGGCCTGCGCGCTCTTCGCCGATTTCAGCAACCGCGGCCGGCAGGACGTGATCGTAGTGCGCGCCAGCGGCCCGCTGCTATTTCTGAACGAAGGCGGCGGCAAGTTTCGCCCGAAGAACGAAGCGTTCCAATTTGCGAACCCGCCGCAGGGAACCTTCACGGGCGCGGCTGCCGCCGACTACGACCGCGACGGGTGGCTCGATGTCTACTTCTGCCTCTACGCGTTCTACCAGGGCACGGGGCAATACAAATATCCCTCGCCGTATCACGATGCCGAGAATGGCCCTCCGAACTTTCTGATGCGCAATCAGGGCGATGGAATATTTCGCGACGTAACCGCCGCGGCGGGTATGAAGCAGAACAATACGCGCTACAGTTTCTGCTGCGGGTGGAGCGACTTCAACCGCGACGGCTGGCCCGGTCTTTATGTAGTGAACGATTTCGGCCGCAAGAATCTCTACCGCAATAATGGTGACGGAACATTTACCGACGTTGCTCCTGAGGCTGCGGCCGAAGACATCGGCGCGGGAATGAGTGTTTCCTGGCTCGACTACGACAACGACGGCGGGCAGGATCTCTACGTCGCCAATATGTGGACCGCGGCGGGCGAACGGATTTCGACGCAGGAAATCTTCAAGAAAGATGCGCCGGCTGACATCCGCGCCGTTTATCAGAAGCACGCGATGGGAAACTCGCTTCTGCACAACCGCGGGACCGCTTTCGACGACGCGACGAAGGTTTCGGGCTCTGGAATGGGGCGCTGGTCGTGGTCGAGCGATGCATTCGATTTTGATCACGACGGCTTCGCCGACCTGTACATCGCCAACGGCATGATCTCCGGGCCTTCGCTAAAGGATATTTCTCGCGAAGATGTGCCACGCGAAGATCGTCCGAGCGAAGATCTCAACAGTTTTTTCTGGCGGCAAGTCGTGGCCTTGTCCCCCGACGAGGCGCGCCCATCTTATCCCTACGAACAAGGATGGAATGCGATCAACGAGTTAATCCGCTCCGACGGCACCTGGAGCGGCTACGAGCGAAATGTGTTTTACGCCAACAATCGAGACGGAACTTTTTCCGACGTCTCCGCTGTGGTTGGTCTGGACTTCGTTGAAGATGGCAGGGCATTCGCACTGGCCGATCTCGATCACGATGGACGGCTCGAAGTGTTCCTGAAAAATCGCAATGCGCCACAGTTGCGGATCCTGAAGAACGTGATGCAAGATTTGCCGCCGTCGATCGCCTTCCGCCTGCGAGGCACGAAGAGCAATCGCGACGCCATCGGTGCTGCTGTAACGATTGAAACCAGTGCTGGCCGCCAGACGCGCATGCTTCAGGCCGGCTCCGGTTTCCTATCCCAGCACGGCAAAGATGTTTTTTTCGGTCTGGGGGCGAGCCTGGGAGATGGGAAGGGGCCGGTGCGAGCGTCGATTCGCTGGCCCAGCGGCCTGCGGCAGGAACTCCAGAGCCTTCCCATCAATCACAGGATATGGGTCGAAGAAGGCATCGCTTCGCCGCGCATGGAGCCGTTTCAGTTGCAGGCGACAATGCGCAACTCTGTTCCGCCGGTGGTGAGAGAGGCTGAGTCGCTTCCAGGCAAGGTTGAAACCTGGCTTTTGGCCCCCTTTGCCGCTCCAGATTTCTCGCTTCCCGATTTGTCGGGACAACTTCGCGCTCTCTCTGCGACGCAGGGGCAGCCGGTGCTTCTGAATTTCTGGACGATGAAGTCGCCAGACTCGCGCGACGAGTTGAAAGTGTTTCAGAAATCTCATGCTGCCTGGGCGGCGAAAGGTTTGCAGTTAATCGCCATGAATGTGGATGATCTCAGCTTGAATGATCCCGCGGGTGACGGCATCCGCAATTTCGCGCGGCAATTTTCCTTTCCGATTTTACGGGGCTCGGACGATGTTGCGGCGATCTACAACATCCTCTACCGCCAGTTATTCGACCGTCACCGCGATCTCAGCCTTCCGACGTCTTTCTTGATCGACAGCAAGGGCGACATCGTCAAGGTTTATCAAGGTCCCGTCGTCCCCGAGCATGTCGAGCATGACTTCCAGAACATTCCACGAACTGACTCGGAGCGTCTGGCGCGGGCCTTGCCTTTTCCGAGTGCGACGCACGCGCTCGAATTCGGACGCAACTACCTCTCTTACGGTGCGTTGTTTTTTCAGCGGGGATATCTCGACCAGGCCGATGCCTCGTTCCGGCAGGCCCTGCGCGACGATCCGTCGAGCGCAGAGGCTCTCTACGGCATCGGAAGCGTCTACCTGAACCAAAACAAGAACGCGGCCGCACGGGAAACT
Source organism: Candidatus Sulfotelmatobacter sp. (assembly GCA_049509155.1). Classification (GTDB taxonomy): domain Bacteria; phylum Acidobacteriota; class Terriglobia; order Terriglobales; family Acidobacteriaceae; genus Sulfotelmatobacter. The sequence goes on along the minus strand of JBELAE010000021.1, from coordinate 2,482 downwards.
TTCGAACGCACCGTGAAGCTGGCGGCCAGTTATCCCGATACTCTGCCGGATGCGTGGAATAATCTTGGCGTCATCGCCACGCGCGAGGGCCGCGTGGGCGATTCGGTTCCGTGTTTTCTGGAGGCTCTGCGTCTGAACCCGCATCATCTGCTTGCTCTCGACAACCTGGGCAACGCTTATCGTTCGCAAAAACGATGGGATGAAGCCCGCACGGTTTTGCAGCGGGCGCTGGAAGTCGCGCCCCAGGATGCTGAGGCGAACTACAGTTTGGGGATGGTATTTGCGCAGACTGACGACACCGGCAAGGCTGAGGAACATCTGAAGCGCGCTTTGCAGGCTCGTCCCGTTTATCCTGAGGCTCTCAATAATCTTGGAGTGCTCTACCTGGTTACGCAGCGGCGGGATCAGGCAGTGGCAAGCTTCGAACAATGCATCCGCGTGGCCCCTGGATTCGATCAAGCGTATCTGAATCTGGCGCGGGTGTACGCGCTGGAAGGAGCGCGGGACAAGGCTCGCGGCCTCTTACTCGATCTGCTCAAACAGCATCCCGGCCATGCGCAAGCCGAGCAGTTGCTCGAAAAAGTGCAGCAGTAAAGTTGCAGAACTCGCGGGCCACTAAGGCTGGGGCGTGGGAGCCGTCAGTAGATTGACGAACAGCTTGTAGAACTCGTCAATATTCAGATCGACCTGGACTTCGGAGGGCGGCCCCACAATCCTTGGCTTGTCGTCCTCGGTCCACGCCAAAGTATTTCCGTATCCGGCGCCGCGGCCGAGATCGACATCGATATAGCGCGTTTCTTTTGCCGTGATCAAACTCGGGTCGAGCCACGCCAGCGCCGTCAGTTCGTCCCACAGGTAATTGTATTTGCCATACAGATGCGAATAAGAACCAACATAGCGCGCCACTGGCGTATTGCCCGCCTTTACCCGGTCGAGCAAAGTTTGCGTCAGGGGCGTCTTCACGGAAATATCCACGGTGGTGCAGACAATCTTTTTCCATGGCGCCATCAGCACGATGTGCGCCGCCTCCGGATCGAACCACAGATTGAATTCGTGCCTCGGTGTGTTGGCGAACTCAGGGTCGTCCGTCTTCGGATTCAGACTTCCACCCATGAACACCAACTCTTTCGCGAGCCCAGCGAACCCTGAATCGATTGAGATCGCAAGCGCGAGGTTGGTCATGGGGCCGCCTTCATAGATTGTGATCTCGTGCGGATATTTGTGGACCATGCGGACCAGAAAATGCGCCGCGTCTTCGTCGGCGGGTCTGGTGGTGGGCTTGCCTTCCGGCATATCGCCCAGCTGACCCGCTGCGTGATATCGTCGCGGCGTCCATGCTCCCGCCCACGATACGGAGCCGAATTGCTGCTCCCAGAGTTCTGTTTCTTCCTTGCGCCGCACCAGCGGATACTCGGCCCCGGGCACAACCGGGATGTCCGTGCGCCCGATAATCTCCAGCATGCGCAGGGTGTGCGCGACTTCCTCTTTGAGCCAGGCATCGCCCGTGACCACGGTCACGCCGAGAACTTCGGTCTGCGGTGATTGCACCAGCAGCAGGATCGACTGTTGATCGGTTCCTCCCGGCCCGGCTGCGTCCTGATCGATAATGATCTTGCGCTTGGGGGAGGACTGCTGGCTCCAGCCGGGAAGGCACGAAACCAAAAGCACTGCGATTCCCAGGCACAGCCGGACCAATCTCATTCCGCCTCCGTTATCGCTCGATCGCTTGCACCAAAGAATTGCATTCTATTTTGTGTAAGTGAGCCGCGCCAGCAGTTTTCTTGCCCCCGCTGATAAAATGCCGCTCTAGGCGCGCAAATGAATCTCGTTGGAGTCCGATTCGCGCCCGCCGGTATGGCCCTCCTCCGTATGCCTCGTCTCGGTTCCGTTTCGCGGCAATTCCCGTGCGCTGGCTTTCTTAGCCGCGGTCTTGCCGCGGTCACTCCTTTGCTCTTGCTCTTGTTGCTTCCGCTGTCGTTGCAGTGTCAGGTTGTCGCTTCGTTGCGGGGCACGGTTCGTAACGCGCAAGGCAATCCGGTCGCTGGCGCAACCGTTCAGTTGCTGGTCAAGGACGCCGCTCCGACGCAAACGGTGCACACGGATCTGCAGGGGAACTACAGCTTTCCCACGCTGCGCGGCGGAGTCTATGTTGTGCGTGCCCAGATGGCCGGATACGGCGATGCGGAAGTTTCCGCGGTTTTTATCGGACCGAACGAAGCCAAGCATATCGATCTGGCTCTGCAACCCGTAAAAATGCCAGCGTCGTCTCCCACGCAAAAGCCAGAGTTCTTTGACCAACCCAAATTCACTGTCGCGGGAGTCACCGATACCACGAATCTCGGTGGGCACGGGTCCGACGCGATCGTGAGAACCCGCGAATCGCTGGCCAAAGAGACGGTTTTGCTGGGCAAACCTCCGGCGGCTGCCGCGGCTGGCAATTACGAGCGAGAGCGCGACAACCTTCAGGCGGTGCTGGCCCATG
>JBELAE010000209.1:0-16511 GCA_049509155.1 Candidatus Sulfotelmatobacter sp. | reverse complement strand
AGGCTGGCAATGGTTCCGGCGAGATAGGCTTTGACGCCCAGGCGCTGGCCGAGTTGCTGGGCCAGTTCGGGAGTGATCTTTTGATCTTTCGACTGGCCAAGATATTGCAGGTTGCTGTGCAGTTCGGAATCGCTTACCAGTTGGAGCAGGGGCGATTGTTCGAGCTGAATGGCCAAAGCTTCTTTTAAGGTGGAATCGAAAACGGTGTCGCCGGTCTGGTTGGTGAAGTCGGCGAGGATCAGCTGATCTTTGTCGGTGAGTTGCACGGAAGGAGGCTTGCGCAGGTAGAGTGAGACGGCGATTACGGCCAGCATCAGAACCACAGCGGCGGGAATTATCCACTTGATCCAAGCTGCGCGGGGGGCGGGCTCGGCCGCGGCGGACATTGCACCTGAGGATTCCGGCCTGACGATGCGTGCGGAACCGCTGGTTTTCTGCTGCGAAGCCGGTTGCGCTGTCTGCGATGCGCTCTGGGTTGCGGGCGGGAAGTCAGAAGCCGCAATCGCGTGAGGGGCGTCAGAAGAGGATGTCGTTGAACTCCGTCCGGACTCCAAGTCGCGCTTCAGGCGGAGCAACTCTGACTTGATGTCGACGGCATGCTGGTAGCGCAGGTCGCGATCTTTTTCGAGGGCGCGGTTGATGATGTCTTCGAGCTTCGTGGGTAAGTTCGGATTCAGGCGGACCGGGGCGAGGGGCACGCGGTTCAGGATTGCGTCGAAGATGACTCCGGACGTTTCTCCGCGGAACGGCACCGCGGCCGTCGCCATTTCGTAGAGCACGATGCCGAAGGAAAAAAGATCGGTGCGCGGGTCCAGCGCCTTGCCTCGGACCTGCTCGGGCGACATGTAGGCTACAGTGCCCAGCGCGGAGCCGGGGCTGGTTAAGTGCTCGGCGTTCATGCCGTCGGTTTTAGTTGCTTCGGTGGGATCGAGAACGCGGCTGGCTTCTTGCGTCACTTTGGCGAGGCCGAAGTCGAGGATCTTAGCCGCGCCGCGCTGGGTCACGAAAATGTTGGCGGGCTTGATGTCGCGGTGGACGATGCCTTTGGCGTGCGCGGCATCGAGGGCGTCGGCGACGTCGATGCCAATCGCCAAGAGCCATCACGATGAAGGCCTGATCGCCCTCCTCGCCGATGTCGTAGATGGTGCAGATGTTGGGATGGTTCAGGGCTGACGCCGCCTGGGCTTCGCGGCGGAAGCGGCTGAGCGCGGCGGGGTCGCGGGTGACATCTTCGGGGAGGAATTTTAGGGCTACGAAGCGGCGGAGGCGAGTGTCTTCGGCCTTGTAGACCACTCCCATCCCGCCACCGCCGAGCTTTTCGATCACTCTGTAGTGAGAGATGTTTTGGCCGATCATTTTTATTCAGTGGCGTTATTCAGTGGCGTTGCTCGAAATGGCGCTGCCCACAGGCTTCAGCCTCAAATTTCTGGTGAGCCATCTTAGGGGCGGGGAGGAATCAAAGTCAACGGAAGAGCCTTATCTGCCGCGAGATCCTTCCCTTCGCCTGAAAAGCGGCTCCGGTCAGGATGGCCCCATGAACGTGCAGATCCTTGAAACTCCAAATGTCGTCACTACTGCCTATTGCAGCTTCGCGTATTCAGCTTTGGCTTGTTTCAGGATGGGGATGTCGGGGTCGGCGTCTTTCCAGAGAGTGAGGAAATCTTTGTAGGCGGCGAGTGCGCGGGTACGGGCGGCGTCGGCATCGGCTCCATGAGAGGCTCTGGACTGCAGCGCGTTGGCGCGTGCCACGCCGAGATGGGCTAGGGCTCCGGTCCAGCAGTTCCAGACGAGGCCGTTGTGGTCGATGATCTTCTGAAACTCGGCGGCGGCGGGACTGCCTTGTCCGGCGGCCAGGTATGCCTCGCCGCGGAGATATGCCGGATAGAGGCAGGAAAGATTTAAGTTGAACCCGATTTGTCCTAATTCGAGTTGACCTCCCGACTGCAGGGCCAGTTGCAGGGAACTGATGGCCGCAGTGGGGTCGTTTCGGTTCAGGGCTAACTGCGCCTGCGTACTGGGCAGCCACAGGCTTTGCACTTGAGTGTCCAGTGGGAAATCTTTGGCCAGGTCTTGGGCCAGCGATCCTGCTCTCGCGGAATCACCTGCCATGGCCGATGCCAGCGCCGCCTCAACTCGAACACCGGGGCTTGCGGGCGCTAGTTTGAGGGCGTTAGCCACGGCTCGCCGGGCCTCTGCCGGGTTGCCGAAGGCGGCTTCACGCAACGCACCATTCTCCAGCCAGATGGCAGCGCTCTCTTTACTGTCAGTGTGCACGGCGGAGTCCGCCGCTTTTTGGGTGAAAACCCGCGCTTGTTTTAGACTGCCGGCATACGCCGCCGTATCTGCCTCTAACGACAGCCCATAGTTTTCGTACTCGGGCCTGGTGTTGAACCAGGCCACCTGCTCGGCCCGGCTTTGCGAGTCGCCTTTGAGGAACGCCAACGCATAGCAGGTCACCGTAAGCAGGCCGTCCTGGAGTTTTTTGGTCCGCCCTTCCTCCACAAGTTTGCCGGCTTCATCGAAACGCTGCAGGGCCAGCAGCACGTTGCCGAGATTGCCGTAGTCCGCGGCACTTTCAGGAGACATTTGGTGCGATTGGCGCAATACTTCCGCCGCATTCTGGTACTGCCCCAGCGCAGCATAAATGTTGCCCAGGTTGTTGTATGCGCCACTGCGCCGGGGATAGTTTGCAATCTGCTCGCGGTAGGTTTGCGCCGCCTTGTCCAGTTCTCCGGTGACCCCGCTGTAGTATTCGGCTTCGATCAGCAGGCGCTCGCGCTCGCTGGTGTTCTGGCGCAGCTGGAATGCCTTTTTGAAATATTCCGCCGCGCGGCCGGTCTCGGCCTCGCTGCTGTAGTCGATGCCCACCGCCAAATAGCCCATTGCAAAAGCTGGATCAATCTCGATAGAACGCAGATCGTAGGGCAGGGCGGCGCCGCCGGTTTTCTCGTTGGAGGTCTTGAGTCCAAGACTGTAAGCCTTCAAAGCTTCGAGCGAAGATGTCGTCTCTTCGGCGAGAGGAACATCGAACTTCTGCACGGTAGCCAGCGATTCGCCCAGCTCGCCGCGCAACCTGGATGCCGCTTCGCCCAGTGCGTCCAGCACTTTCTCTTTGGACGCCGCCGTTACCTGCTCCTCGGCCAGGATGTCTCCGTTCTGGCAATTCACGGCCTTGAGTCCGAGCACGTATTCGCTGCCCAGACTGCCAACGGCTCCGGCAATGTAAGCTTTGCTGCCTGCCCGCTGGCAAAGCTCGCGAGCTACCTCCGGGGTGAGCTTCGTATCGGCGGGACGGGTCATCAGTCGCAAGGTCTTCGCGACTTGCTGATCGGAGAGCACATTCAGGAAAGGCGATTGCCGCAGAGAGACGGTGAGCGCGGTCTTCAGCGTGTCGTCAAATACTGCGTCGCCTGTCTTGTTGTCGAAGTCGGAGAGGACGATGGTGTCTTTTTCGGTGAGGCGCCTGCCTTGCTGGCGCGAACGATAGTAGAGGCCGGTGGCCAGAAGGGCGGCGCATGCGATTGCGGCCGCGATGTAGACGCCGAGCTTGGATCGAGGTGCGCGGACGAATGCGTCCGTCCCTACGGGGGCCTTGGCGGACGCGAGCCTTTCCTCGCCGCTCGCAGCCGCGACCGTGCCGGAAGCCGCTGCGACGGCGCGGCCGGTGTCAGTGTCGCGCTTCAGCCGTTGCAGTTCGGCTCGCATTTCGGAGGCGTGCTGGTAGCGGAGGTTGCGATCTTTCTCGAGGGCCCGGTTGATGATGTGTTCGAGTTCGGCGGGGACGTCGGGATTCAGCCGTACTGGAGGAACTGGGGCGCGGTTGAGAATCGAATCGAAAATCGTCGCCGTACTGTCTCCACGGAACGGCAACACCCCAGTTGCCATTTCGTAAAGGACGATTCCAAAGGAGAACAGGTCGGTGCGGGTGTCCAGTTCTTTCGCGCGCGCCTGCTCCGGCGACATGTAAGCAACGGTGCCGAAGGTTGAACCGGGGCTGGTGAGATGCTCGGGGTCCACGGTCGAAGCGGTATTGACCGCCGCAATCTTGCTGGAGGAACCGGCGGCGTGACTGACCTTGGCTAATCCGAAATCGAGAATCTTGGCGTGTTCGCGCGTGGTGACGAACAGGTTGGCGGGCTTGATGTCGCGGTGGATGATTCCTTTGGCATGGGCGGCATCGAGCGCATCCGCAATCTCGATGGCGAGCGACAGAATCAGTTCAGCTTCCATGGGCCGGCCGGCGATGCGATGCTTCAGGGTCAGGCCTTCCAGAAACTCCATGGCGATGAATGCCTCGCCGTGCTGGTCATCGATTTCGTAGATGGTGCAGATGTTGGGATGATTGAGCGCAGAAGCAGCCTTGGCCTCGCGCTGAAAGCGGCTGAGTGACACGGGGTCTTTGGCAACATTGTCGGGCAGGAATTTGAGGGCGACGAAGCGATCGAGCTTTACATCCTCGGCTTTGTAGACCACACCCATCCCGCCGCCGCCCAGTTTCTCGACGATGCGATAGTGCGAGATGGTCTGGCCGATCATTATTCCGGAGTCCAGGGCGTGTCGGGGCCCAGCGCCGCATGGGTCAAACCTAATTCGGGTGAGTCATCTTAACGAATCGACCGCTGAAAAGCGACTCTTGCCTCATAACCATCCACCACGTTCGGTTGTGCTGCGAGGAGCGGTTGCGCTTCGTGCCGCGCGGGCGATCCCGTCCACGGCGTCGACGGGGTCGGCCGGCGTAGGGTCCCTCGCCCGGCTGTCGCCGCGCTCAGGATGACATCGGGACTGAAATAATCTTGAAGTCGGTCCGCTCCTTTTGCCGCCGTTGATTTTGTGCACGGCTATAAATCAAAAGCCCCACTTCTCGCAAAGAACGCGAGAAATGGGGCACCCGGATTTGGTCAGCCGATTTCGTTACTGTTTATCTTCGTTACTGTTTATCGTAGAAGGCCATGCCCTCGATCTTCATGCCCATCGAATCGGTGGCGCTGGCCGTGAGAGTGCGGCTCTGGCCGTCGACCGCGACCACCACTTTGCCGGTCAGGGTTACTTTGCCGCCTTTTTTCGAGGTCAACTCGAGGGTACGCGCGTCGACTTGCTTGAGCGCTCGAGTGTCCGAGGTGGGATCTCCCATGACGGGATAGTCTTTGCCATCGAACTTGCCGATCCACACGGTGTGAGTGGGCTTGCCTTTCGCGTCGACGCCATCCACCGTGGCTTTTATGCTGTCGCCGGCAGCTTCATACATAACTGTGGTGTTCTTGGGGAAGCCAGCAGGGATTTTCGACTTGGCTTCATTGAGTTTCCAGGTGCCCATGTTTACGTTTTGCGCAAGACACATCGTGCCGATCAAAAGCACTGCGACCGTCAATACGGTCCTTCTTATATTCATGTTGCCTCCAGGGTGAGAAACGGATTGCTCGTTTAAGAGCAGTGAATTGTAGGTGCCGCGCGCATTTTGTGCAATGTTCTCAGGAATTGGGTAGCGGGGAATTTGAATTACCGAAAATCCAGCCACTCTTGACGTAGAGTCCGAAATCAGGCTCTGCGGGCCCGACTCGGCGCAGAAAAAATACCCAGTGCCTTTAGTTTTGCGGCGGCTGACGGGGCCGCTCTCAGTCCCATCTGCTCTCAGTCCCAATGTAAAATTTTACAAATTTGTTACTTGGCGGATGGCAAAACGTAGTACTATCCGCAGGCTGAAGAAAGACCAAAAAGGGAATTCCCGTTGTCCTCCCCCGTTCCGAACGGAAGTTCCGTCTAATCCTTAAGGAGAAACCGTGATTCGAAGACTTAGCTTATTTCTGCTCACGATCGCCGCGATCGTGTCGGGTGCGAACACAATCTGTCAGGCCCAGCCGCAGTCCGTACTGACCCGTCACGTGCGCGATGTTACGGTGAACGGGCGGTCGCCTATGGTCGGGCATTTGCCGGCAACGCAGTCCATGCGAATTGTTCTGGTTCTGCCGCACCGCAACCAGGCGGGGTTAGATAACTTCCTGAAGGAAGTCTACGATCCCTCCAGTCCGTCGTATCGCCATTTCCTCTCCGTCGAGGAGTTCACTGAAAAGTTTGGACCTAGCCGGGAAGATTATGACGCGGTGATTCGCTTCGCGAAAGCCAACGGCTTTAGCGTGGTGAAAACTTCCCGCAACCGCATGAACGTGGATGTCACAGGATCAGTGGCCACCATTGAGAAAGCCTTCAATCTGACCATGGGCATCTACCAGCACGACACCGAAAACCGCACCTTCTTTGGTCCGGACCGGGAACCCACCGCGGACCTTGGCGTCCAGCTGTGGCACATCAACGGGCTCGACAATTATTCGACTCCGAAACCTGCCTATCATCGGGTCGACGCAGCCTCCAAGTCTGAGGTCAAGTCCAACGCCACGACCGGCTCCGGTCCCAGCGCCTCGTTCCTCGGGAGCGATATGCGGGCAGCATACTATGTCGATGGAAACGCCGCAGCGACTCTTACCGGCACCGGCCAATCGCTCGGCTTGTTTGAGTTCATTGGCACCGATCTGACCGACTTGACAACGTATTACACGAATGTCGGCCAAACCAACAACGTACCTGTCACGCTCCTGTCGGTTGACACGCAGAACACTCTCTGCAAAGAGCCCACCTGCGATGACACTGAACAAACTATCGACATGACTCAGGCGATCGGTATGGCGCCAGGGTTGTCGAGCTTGGTCATGTACATTGGAACTGGCGGGTTATCGGGGCAAACGCTCGACGATTCTGGCATTCTGAATGCCATGGCGACGGCGAGCCCGCTGAACGCTCAGTTGAGCTGTTCATGGTTATGGAAGCCGACGGACAACACGACCGACGACGTCTATTTCCAGGAATTCGCAGCCCAAGGTCAGAACTTCTTTGTAGCGGCCGGTGACGACGGTAAGTGGACTTCGGGCGGCTTTCACTGGCCGGCGGATGATCCGTATATCGTTTCGGTCGGCGGGACGGACCTGGACACATCCAGCGCGGCTGGTCCCTGGGCCTCTGAAACCGGTTGGTCTGACACTGGCGGCGGCATTGGGCCGGACGACTTTGCCATTCCATCGTGGCAGGTGGCTGCGGCTGCCGGCTGCGCCAAATGCTCGCAAACCTTCCGCAATGGCCCGGACGTTTCGGCCAATGCGAACTTTACCTTTTACGTTTGCGCTGACCAAACCACTTGTACCGCAAACAACTATGGCGGAACCAGCTTCGCTACGCCCATGTGGGCCGGCTACCTGGCTCTTACCAACGAACAGTATCTGTTGAACGGAAACACCTCTACGCTCGGCTTCATCAATCCGGCGCTTTATGCGATCGGTGAAGGGCCGGACTACACGATTGACTTCCACGACATTACCAGTGGCGGCAATACCGACAAGGCGACTGTCGGCTACGACCTGTCGACTGGCTGGGGAAGTCCGAACGGGGACAACCTGCTTCTCGCCCTTGCCGGCGCTCCGACTGCTGGCTTCAGCATTTCCGCCTCGCCCAGCGCTCTCACAGTGGTGGCAGGCGGTTCGGCAAGCTCCACCATCACCAGCGCGGTGACGGGCGGATTTGATTCGGCGATCACCTTGACTGCGAGCGGCCAACCCACCGGCGTGACCGCAGTCTTCAACCCAACCTCGATCACCGGGGCTGGAACTTCTTCGCTGACGCTGACTGTAGGTTCATCCGTGGCCGCCGGTACGTATACGATTACGGTGACCGGAACCTCGGGTAGCATCGTCGAAACCACAACCGTTACCCTCACCGTAACGTCTGCGGCGAGCTTCACCATCACCGCATCTCCCACAACGGTCGGCCTTGACGCAGGCGCCTCTGCCTCCGTCAAGATTACGACGGCAGTCTCCGGCGGCTTCGACTCCGCGATTTCCTTGTCCGCATCTGGATTTCCTTGTCCGCATCTGGAGAAGGCAGCGGCGTAACCGTGACCTTCAAACCCAAGTCCATAGCAGCACCGGGCTCGGGACACTCGGTGATGACAATCGCGGTAGCTGCTGGCACCCCGAAGGGAAAGCACACGATTACCGTAACCGGCACGGGCGGAGGCTTGACGCATACAGCAACGGTCACGCTCGAAGTCAAGAACTAGCGCCGGGTTGAACAGCGGGCGATATGTTTCGTTGTTCGAAGCGGTGAGCGTAAGCTGAACAATGTAACCGAACAGAAAAGGCCCGGATCACCTGATCCGGGCCTTTTTCCCTTCACTTTCCCAAAGATGATCTGCGCTCTAGTTTTCCGCCGGTGGCTCGACATGGTCGATGACGAGAACCTGCATGGAAGCTTTTTGCGGTACCAGCTTCAGGCCAAGTTGCTCTTCAAGCGCCGTGAAAAGCGTTGGCCCGGAAGAACCGGAGGGTATGCTGTCAGCCGATGGCTGACTTTCTTCCGTCCCCTTGAGCGTCACAGCGTGGCTCGGATCCGGCGTCCACTGTAGCGTGAAATCATACATGCCGGTGAGGCCAGTCTTGTCCAGAACGCTGCGGCCCAGTTGCCAAGACAGCTGCTCTACCAAGGGCTCCAGAGTCGCGCCGCGATTGATCAACTTGCCGGGATCCATCTGCATCAGTCCCGCTCTCAGCGGCCCGCCTGGAGGCTTGATTGACTCGTCGGTCTGGGAATCGGCGGTCGGGCCAGCAGGCGGAGGGGGCGGAGGTGGCGCGGGGATTCCAGCGCTGGCCATCTCGGCCGGCTTTGCCTCTTGCAGTTTGGGACCGCCCTCGGCGACGACCAATTCGTAAACGGAAAGATCTTTCGTTTCGCGATGCAGCGTCAGCTTGAAGCGATCCGCCAAGAGCGCCTGTAGCGCCGTCCGAACGTTCTGAATTCCGATGCCGCCGGGTTTTGGTGCATTCTTGACCGCCGAGCCCGGCAGGGTAACGTCAACGTCAAATTTTTGCGAGGTCGCCCAATCAGGCGCTCCTGAAATCAGATCGGGCTGCACTCCGTATGCTGTTTGAATGATTGTCTGCAGTGTGGCGCCGCGCGCGCTGAACCTCTGAGGCGAGAACATTACCTTGTTGCGCCCGTCGGTGCCGTTCTCCGGTTGATGCGGCCGGATGGAAGCGGATTGGTACGCAGGTGCTGCCGCGCCTCCGTTTTCCGCTTGCGCCTCAGCCGGGCTCTGGGTTGCGTTGGCCAGGCCAAACACGATGGGCAAGGCGAGTGCCAGTGCGGCCGCCGTGCTGAGAAGGAGTTTTCTGCTGAAATCCAGTTTCCGCGCGATGCGCTCGGTCATAATGTTCACCATCCTTTTCTTGAGATCCGATCCTGTCACTCCCGACACGCAGGCCAGCGGAGATCCCACGCAAAACTCACACACTTTCAAAATGCTCTCGGCGTAGACCTGCCGTTCACTGCCCATTTCCAACACTTGCTCGTCGCAGGCGCGCTCGCGCTCCTCCACCAGGCGCGCTCCCAGCCACCAAACCAGCGGGTGGAACCAGAACAGCGCTTCTACCACCATGTGGATGGCGGCGGCCAGATTGTCGCGACGGCGCACATGCCAGAGCTCATGCGCGAGAACCGCTTCCAGATGCGCCGCTTCGAGATGTGCGGAAATCCCTTCGGGCCAGATCAATACCGGGCGCGCGATGCCCATGCCAATCCCGAAGACTCCCGGTTCCAGAGAAGCTCGCGACGAAACCATCTCCATGGGCCTGCGTAGGCCTGCCATGCGCTCCAGTCGGCGCAACGCTTCGACTTCGCGGCCTTCCAGCAACGGTGCGGCTTCCCGCAGGGCCGCGGAAATTCCCCGCCAGCGCAGGCACCAGACCAGCAGCACGGCTGCAAAGCCCAAGAGCCAGACGGCCGCGAGAATCGCCGGAAGCAGATGGAGCAGGCTCTGCGAGGCCGTCGACGGGGCGGCAAGGGAGATCGAAGACATAGCCGGCTGGGTGAACGGCTGGCTGACTTCGTCCACGAAGTACAATCCGGTGTTCGACGCTGCGGCGGCATGCGACCATGCCAAACGGTTACCTAAACTGACCAGCAGCGAAAACGGAATCAGGAATTTCACCGACGCCGCCAGCCACAACCGGTAGCGAGCTTGCGCGTGGTTCTTTCGTAAGATCAAGGTCAGCAATCCGGCAGCGACCGCAAATAGCGTCGACTGCCACAGGTGATTGCCCAGACCGGGCGTAAGGGCTCTGGTGATCTCGGACAAATGTGCGGGCGTCATTGAGGTTTTTCCTTGCCCTCGAGCTTGCGGAGAAGCTTCTCGGCTTCCTTTACGTCTTCCAGCGTGAGTTGGCCGGATTCAATTAGGTGTGCCATAACGGGTTGCGTGCGGCCGCCGAACAGCGCCAGCAGGTCGTCGATTAGTTTTCGCTGGGCGGAATCGCGTGAGACCGCGGCTTCGAAGATGTGAAAGTTTCCAACCTTCCTGACGCGTTTGACGGCTTTCTTGCCTTCCAGCCGGTATACCGTGGTCTGAATGGTCGTGTAAGCGGGCCTGCCTTTTTCGGGGAAGGCTTCCTGAATCTCGCGGATGGAGGCCTGGCCGCGAGTCCAGAGCGTTTCCATGATCTGCAGTTCGAGCTTGGCTAGTTTAGGTCCGGCCATGTCATCTCCTACCAGCGTATGCATTACTACTACATATGTAGTTTATATGTCAAGACTTTTCTTCGGAGGAGTTGTCGGACATCCCCGACGGGCGTGCGGAGGCGATCAGGAGCGCGGAATTCCTTATTAGGCAGGCCTTTGGGGGCTTCGCCTCGAAATCCACAGGCGCGATGTGACATCGGTCACAGCTTCGGTTGCTGGTGATGGACTATGCTGGACTTGTTTCTCCGGTAACCCTCCGAGCAGACGTCTAGATTCCTGAGGTCTCCCCATGTATGGGAGAAGTTGCACGTGTCTGCTCGCTGTTGTGGCGCTGATCCTGGCGCCGGCCTTCCTGCGCGGCCAGTCTGGCCGGGTTAATCCTGCGCCCGATTTCGCCGCCCCGCTGCGACCGGCTCTGCCGCCGGACGTCCCACTTAGCTCGCCACCTGGCTTGCCGCCGCATCCGGTTCAACCTTCGGCCCCTGACCCGCCCTGGCCCCACGGGCCCAGAACGCCGCCCGGCTCACTTCCCGGAACGATCGGCTTCCCCCAGATCGCCCGCGCCGCAGGCACAATTTTTTCGGGCACGGTGACTGCCATCGCGCCCGGGCCTGCGACCGGCAATCAGGTGATCGAAACCGTTGCCATCACTTTCCACATCGAGAATGCGATTCGCGGAGTCGCTCCGGGCGACGATCTGCAGATTTCGCAATGGATTGGCCTGTGGTCGGGCGGCCAGCGCTACCAGGTGGGCGAACGTGTGCTGATTTTTCTCTATCCCCCGAGCAAGCTGGGACTGACCAGCAGCGTTGGCGGGGCGATGGGACGTTTCGCGATTGATCCGTCGGGGAATGTCTTGCTTTCGCCACAACATGTTTCGGCTTTTCGAGCGAATCCTGTTCTGAGTGGCAAGTCGCATGTCCGCTTCAGCGATTTCGTTCTGGCAGTCCGGCAGGCCAGTAAGGAGGAGTGAGTTGCTACCTGCAGACTCGACTATTACAAAACGTGTGGAGCTTGCTGCGCTCTCATTTCTCCTCAGGCTGGCTGCGGCGGCGGCGATGGTCCTGTTTGTCGCCTTGCTGTCGCGCGCCGGCGGCCCCAAGAACGTTGCGGGCGCCAGCTACTTTGAATCGAGCGTCACGGGCCAGCCCCTGGTCTGGGCACAGGGAGGGATTACTTATTACACCGATCAGGGCGACCTCAGCCCGCTGCTGCCGAACGCTTCCGCCAACGACTTTGTTGCCGCCGTCTTCAGCGTATGGACTTCTGTCCCGACGGCTGCGATCACAGTCACGAGCGGCGGGGAACTCGCCGAGGACGTCAACGGCACGAATGTCTACCTCAATCCAGACGGTACGATCACGATGCCGGCTGACATTGAGCCAACCGCAATCGGCACGCCGGTGGGCATCGTCTACGACTATGACGGCACGGTTACAGACGCCTTCCTTGGAGCTGGCGCCGGAGATGCCAGCCAGTGCTTCTTCAATGCGGTTTACGGAGGCGACGACAATTACAGCGTACAGGGGACCTACCTGCATGCCCTCATTGTGATCAATGGCCAGTGTGCGCTGACGGAGTCGCAACTCGACGACGTTGACTACCGCCTGGAGCGGGTGATCGGCAGCGTGCTGGGTGTGGGCTGGTCGCAAGTGAATCCTAACGTGGAGACGGGCGCGCCCCCTCCTACCTCCGACGACTTCGCGGGATTCCCCGTGATGCACTTCACCGATCCTTTGAATTGTGTGCCCATGACTTTGTGTTACCCCAATCCTTATCAGCTGGCCATGGACGACGTCGCCTCCGTGTCGCGCCTGTACCCGGTCACGGCACAGAATCAGTCCAGCTTTCCCGGTTCACAGGTGTTTTCAGCGGTCACCGCGCGCATCTACGGATCGGTGTGGTTCACCGACACGAACGGAAACGAGACTCAGCCCATGCAGGGAGTCAACGTGGTGGCGCGCTGGATTGATCCGTCGACCGGGTTGCCGTCGGGCCAGTACGCCGCCTCGGCGGTTTCAGGTTTTCTGTTCACTGGCGACGCGGGCAATCCCATCACCGGCTTCGACGACGCGCTGGGAAATGCGTTGTCCGAATGGGGATCGACCAGCTCAAGCGTGGAAGGCTTCTACGACCTGGCCGGACTGCAACCGCCCAACGGGAGCGGCGCGCAATATCAGTTGAGCGTGGAGGCGCTGAATTCAACCTGGTCTTACGGGGTCGGCCCGTACTCACCGGGGCCGGTCGCGCCTTCCGGACTGGTTCAACCCATCACGGTGACGGTTACTGTGGGCAATGAGGTCGAGCAAGACATTCTCATGGGCAGCACTGCGCCGCCTTTGCCCCCGAGCGCGTCCACCTGGACCGCCCCGGCTGCGGTGCTGCCCTCGGGAGACTGGGAGGCGTTGCTGAGCGGTTATGGAGACATGCCATATTTTCTTCTTGCGGCGCAGGCCAATCGCACGCTGTCAGTGGCGGTGACCGCGCTCGATGAAATCGGCGTTGCCAGTGAACTGAAAGCCCAGCCGGTAATCGGCATGTGGGCTGCGTCTGATCCACCAGGTACAGCGCCTCCAGCCTTCACGTCTTCCCCGTTTAATCAGATTGTTTATGGGATGACCCGGCTGGACGCACAGGTATCGACATCGAGCAACTTCCTGATCGGGATTTCGGATGTGCGGGGCGATGGCCGCCCTGACTATGCTTATCAGGCATACGTGCTCTATGGAGATTCCGTTTCTCCGGCGCGCGTCAGCGTGAACGGCGGCGCGGTTACTGTGGCGGGGACGGGCTTTTATCCGGCACTCACGACGGCGATAGGCACCGCCGCGACAACACCACTCGCGGTCACTGCCGGCCAAATGATTCTGGCCGCACCGCCGTTTCGCGATGGGGCGCAGACCATTACCATCAGCGATCCAGCCAGCGGCGGTTCGTCCGTCATGACCGGAGTGCTGACGTACGGCGCCGCTGCCAGCGACAATCTGATTCTGCTCACCGGGCTTAATCCATCCACTCCCGTGGGCACACAGGCAGCAAGCCCGGTCAGCGTTCGGGTGCTGGCATCCGATGGCGTTACGCCGGTCAGCGGCGCAACCATCGGATGGCTTGCCGGCAACGGTGTGCAGCTTTCAGTCTGCGGCGGAGTATCGTCATGCTCGGTGGTCACCGATCAGAGTGGGGATGCCGCAACCTGGCTCACGCCCACGGCGGTCGGCGTGGCGACTATCACCGCGACGCTAGCTCCGGGAGTTTATAGTCCAACGCAATCGGTGAGCGCGACGCTCAATGCCATCGAATCGTCGTCCGACATTGGAGTGTTGACGCCCAGTCTTTATATTTCCCAGGGCGCCAGCGTCAGCCTACCGCTCACGGCACGTGTCATGAGCAATGGAGTCGCGCAGAACAACGTCACTGTGAATTTCAACGTGGTGAACGGATCCGGAACGCTGAGCGCCCCTAGCGCGGCAACCAATTCCAGTGGCTATGCCACCGTTACGTTGTCGCTTACGCAAATCGCGGCTTATGTGCAGATCGTCGCCTGCGTGGCTCCCGCGAACGCCCCTTGCCAGACCCTCTATGCGTATCCGGTGCCTCTTCCGCAACAGAACTTGCAGCCCGTTTCTGGAGCGGGGCAGGTGTCCACGGGGCAGGCGTTTCAGCCGGTTGTGGTGCGGGTTACGGATTCTTCGTCACCGCCGAATCCGGTGATCGCCGCCAGCGTAGCGTTTCAAACCACCGTGCTGCGGCCGGGCGGAACAACTTCCACGGGTGATGGCGGGGAAACGAACCCAGGCAATCCCGCCATGCCGGTGATCCTGCAGGTAAGCCAGAGCAATGCGACCAGCGACTCGAATGGACTGGCGAGCGTGGTGCCCTCAGCCGGAGGATTCAGCGCGCCGTTGGAAGTTGAGGTCGCCATCGCGGCTGGGACGACCGCCTTGCTTGACGATCCACTCGAAGTGCTGCCTGTCTTCGTGGGCGGAACTGATTCGGGAGGGAAAGGGCTGCCACTTACGGGACGCATCCCCGTTGTGATTCGCCGCCCGGTCGAGATCGACAGGGACAAAATCGCGGCAGAGTGACGAGACGAGTCTTGGCGGGGCATTTCCCAATGCCGTCGCGCTAGCCCCGAAAGAAGGCGGCAACGGATCACGCGATCTGTTCGTGACCGTGAGCGGAGTATTGGCACTTCAGCGAGACTAATTCGAAGGAGACTGTATGTTTATATTTGGTCCGTTGTGGTTAGTTGCTATGGTTTGGTTCTTTTATTGGTTGGCGCATCGACCACCCAAGCGATGGCACTGTGCGAGTTGTCGTCAGATTGTGCCACGTTTCACTCCTGTGTGCCCAAACTGTTGCGCTAACCTGAAATGGGAAACCGATGATACTCCAAAACCATCGAGGCACATTTTCCTTAAATTTCTCGCCACGGTGTTCGGGTTATTCGCGCTACTGGCTATTATTGCTGCGCTAGCCAGCAAGTGGATTTAATTCACAGAAGTAGATATGAAGGTTAATACTCGGTCTCACCAGCAGAGATGTTGAAACGTATTCAGTTCCCCCAACCGAGCTTCTCATAGCTGCCGGCATTTCGCGGGCAGGAGTGCCCGCGCCACACAGACCTGAGCAACACAATCTTGATTACTTCACCGTCACCGTCAGCAACTGGGCGCCGCTCACCACGTAATCCAGCGGTGGGGTCGCGGTTTCGTCGACGCTGGATTCTCCGTTGACGATCATCTCCTGGTTGCCGCGCATGCCGTCCATGATGTTCATTACCGAGAAGGGCAGGGTGGGCATGACCTTGTCGGCGACTCGGGCTTCGGGGTCGGCTTCCAGCAGGGAAACGTAGAGGCGATTGTTCGCGTGTTCCTTGTTGAGCAGCGCAATGGTCGAGGCCAGATCGAGTTTGCGGCCGAAGGCTGGATTGGTGCGGCCCACGCGGTCGAGCGTATCGCCGTCACTCACCAGAATGCGCAGCGTCCCTTTGCTGGCCGAGGTGGGGATCTTCACCGGAATCTGGCGCACCACGCGCTCGCCGCGATAGGGAGCGAGGACGGTTTCGACGATGATCTCATCCCCGGGGCGGGCTTCGGTCACGTCGGTGCGGGCGCTTTCGAGGCGCGCCCAACGGCGTTCGCGGACCAGGTCGAAGTCGAGCTTCACGCTGTTCACCGCCGGAGCGTTGTAGGGATTGTCGTAGATGCGTCCGAAGCGCTCGCCGAGAGAAAGCGCGGCGGCCATGGCGGCGGGCTGGCCGTTCTCGGTGGGCACAAACATGTTCTTTAGCGCAACCTCTGGAAAGCCTTTAACGTCGATGCTGCCGCTCAGGCGGTAAGTGATTTCCTCGCCGAATTCGTTTACCCCATGCAGCGCGTTGAAAACCGTTGCCATGATCGCCACGGGACTCAGGCGCGGGTTGTTGAGCACTTCAAAGTGGAAGTCCTTTTCGGGCGCGCCATTCCCGCCATGGATGGTCAACGTCACCGGAATCATGTCGGGCTGTTTGTTGAAGACGCCCAGGATGCCGGTGTGACGATCCTGCACGAACACTCCCGCCTGCTCGGTGGTGTTGACGATCTTGAATGCGTTCAGCGGCGAGGGCAGCGTGGCCAGAACCTGCGCTTTGTCCATGGGCAAATCGACGGAGCCGAACTGCAGCAGAGGATGTCCGCACGCCAGCAGGCGCTGGGGATCGATGTAGGTCACCGTGCAGGTGGCGGCAATATCCATGTCGCCGCGAACCAGAATCGCGCTGACGGCCGAACCGGCTTCGAGCGGCTCCGGTTGTTTCTCAGCGCTAGAAGAGCCTGCGCCCATCACCGGGACGACTCCAGCGGAGGCGAACTCGCCAGCAAAGCGGCGAACCGCGTCTTCGGAGAATCCGTTGAAGACCAGCGGAGCGTCGATGGGCTTCAGATAGTTGGCGAAATTCTGTGTAGTACTTGGGAGCG
>JBELAE010000208.1:0-8632 GCA_049509155.1 Candidatus Sulfotelmatobacter sp. | reverse complement strand
CAATCCTACCGACGATGCGGACGATCCGCAGAGCTCGATTCTCACCCTCCACGCGCGTGTGAACGAGGTCAACGTATTGTTCATCGCGACTGACAAGCATGGCAAGTTCGTGCGCGATTTGAGTCAGACTGATTTCAGCATTCTCGATGACCACCAACCGCCGCAGGCAATTCTGAATTTCCGCCGCGAGACCGATCTGCCCCTGCATCTTGGCCTGCTGGTCGACGTCAGCGGGTCAGTAGGAGGCCGGTTTGATTTCGAGCAGAACGCGGCTACCAGCTTCCTCGAGCATACGCTGCGCACTGGTTTCGATAAGGCCTTCGTGGTGGGCTTCAACAGTCACAGCCTGATGGCCCAGGATTATACCGACAACGTGCAACTGCTCTCGACAGCCGTGCACACGCTGCATGATGGCGGCGGAACCGCTCTCTATGACGCTGTGTATCATGCCTGCAAAGAAGAATTCTTGAAGGACCGCCCGGATCATCCGGTGCGCAAGGCGATTGTGATTGTCAGCGACGGCGAAGACAACCAGAGCGAGATGTCTCGGGCGCAGGCCATCGAAATGGCGCAGCGCTCTGAAGTGATCATCTACGCCATCTCCACCGACGACAGCGGCCTGGTGATGCGCGGCGACAAGGTACTGCAGCAACTCGCCGAGGCCACCGGCGGACGCGCTTTCTTCCCCTTCAAGATGAAGGACATCACGCGCTCGTTCGCGGCCATTGAAGACGAACTGCGCAGCCAGTATGTAGTCTCCTACAAGCCCGCCAATTTTGACGCCGATGGACGCTATCGCTCCATCGAAATCTCTACACTGAAGAAAGATCTGCAGGTGCGGGCGCGCAAGGGGTACTTCGCGCCGCAGCAGTAAGGGGAACAGTTTCCGGTTTCCGGTTTTCACGCCTCCTTTATCGGCTGTAAATCTCTTATTGCAGAATGCAAAAATCAGGCGCTGGTTCGCGTTTGCTCGTGCGCTCCCACTGTGTTAACGTCCCATTGATTTCGGTTCATCCTTGAGAATTCAGCTTCAGACTTCACGCTACTGAGGAGACGCTCATGATTGGCATCGCCGTTCTTGTAATTCTGGTCGTCATCGCCGTGGTGCTGATCGGTATGTACAACAGCCTGGTACAGCTGCGGGTGCGCTGCGATTCGGCCTGGTCCGACATTGATGTGCAGCTCAAGCGGCGGCACGATCTGATTCCAAACCTGGTGGAAACGGTGAAGGGATACGCCTCACACGAGAAAGGCACATTTGAAAACATCGCCAAGTTCCGCTCCCTGGCCATGCAGGCGACCACGCCCGAGGGCAAGGCCGTGGCCGAGAACCAGCTCACCGGCGCGCTGAAGAGTCTGTTTGCCGTGGCTGAAAACTATCCTGAACTGAAAGCTTCGGAGCAGTTCACCCAACTGCAGGCGTCGCTGAGCGAGACGGAAGATTCGATTCAGAATTCGCGGCGCTACTACAACGCGGTGGTGCGCGATCTGAATACGAAGATTCAGGTGTTCCCGACGAACATCCTGGCCGGAATGTTCAACTTCACGCCGCGGCAGTTCTTCGAAACCACCGACGCCGACCGCGAGCCGGTGCAGGTGAAATTTTAGGGATTGAGTGGGTGAAGATTTAGTAATTGTGTAATTGGGGAATTGCGTAATTGAAAATCCCACAGACGATTCGTATAGTTTTTCTCGCGCTGCTTCTCTGCATCCTCGCGGGCGCTGCACAGGCAAAATCGTGGCGGGTTGCCGACTTTCAGGACAACATCACGGTCAATCCGGATGGCACCGCCGTCGTCGAGGAGCGCATCTCGCTGACCTTCGTAGGCGAATGGCACGGGATTCATCGCACGATTCCAATTGAATATCCTGGACAGAATGGAACGAATTACGAACTCTTCCTTGACATCACCAGCGTCACCGACGGCAGCGGCGGCAAGCTCAAGTATGATTCGTCGACTTCCAATGGCGCCCGCGATCTGAAGATATATATTCCCGATGCGGTCGATGCCACGCGAACGGTCGAAATCACCTACCGAGTTCGCAATGGCACGCGTTTCTTCGACAGTTACGACGAATTTTATTGGAACGTCACGGGTAACGATTGGCCAGTACCGATCGATCATGCGACTGCAACGGTGCGGTTCCCGCTTGCGGCTTCGGGCTCATTGCGGGCGCAGGCATTTACCGGCGTGTATGGCTCGAGCCAGCGCGATGCCGTCGCCAAAGCGGCTGGGCCGGAAGCAGTTTTTGAGACCAACAATCCGCTGCCTATGCGCGGCGGGTTGACCATTGACGTTTATATTCCAAAAGACATTCTCAAAGAACCCAGCGCGCTGACCAAGTTCTTCTGGTTCATCGGCGGCAATCCGATTGTATTTCTGCCGCTGGTCACGCTGGTCGCGATGTTCTCGCTATGGTGGCTGAAGGGACGCGACCCCGACCCCGGAGTCTCGGTTGCACCCATGTACGCACCGCCGGCGGGCATTTCTCCCGCGGAAGCAGGCACGCTGCTCAACGACAGCATTCATCCCCGCGACATTACATCGACCATCATCGATCTGGCGGTGCGAGGCTACATCAAGATCGAAGAGACGGCGGACAAGGCGCTGGTCTTCAACCACAAAGACTACATCTTTCACCTGCTCAAGCCCCGCGAGCAGTGGGGCAGCGACCTCGCTCCGCACGAGCGCGTGATGCTGGAGAATGTATTCGCCTTGGGACCCGATACGCGGCTCTCCAGCTTGAAGAACCGCTTCTACACCTCCGTGCCCGTCATTCGTCAGGACATTATGGCGGCGCTGAAGACGAAAGGAATCTATCTGCTCGACCCGGATTCGGCCAACGGGTACAGCATTGGCATGGCCGTCGCGATCGTCGTCCCATTTGGCATTTTGCAGTACCTGGGCTGGGCGAACTTTTTCAACTCCGCGCTCTTGCTGGTGGTGTGCGTGCCACTATCAGCGTTAATCTGGTGGCTGTTCGCGCGCGTCATGACAGCCAAGACGGTCAAGGGAGCACGGGTTCGCGTCGAGGTGCTCGGCTTCCAGGAGTTCATGAATCGCGTGGATGGAGAGCGGCTCAAGGTGATGCCGCCGACCACGTTTGAAAAGTTTCTGCCCTACGCGATGGCTCTCGGCGTGGAACACCACTGGGCGCAGGCGTTTTCCGGGATCGTGAAAGATCCGCCGAGCTGGTACGTTGCACCGGGGGGCTACGCGCAGGGCATGGTGTTCAATTCGATTTTATTTTCCAGTTCCATGCATAACATGGCGACGGATATGCATCAGGTATTTGTGTCTGCCCCACGCGCCAGTTCTGGCGGGTCGGGTTTTGGTGGAGGCGGATTCGGCGGTGGTGGCGGGTTCTCGGGTGGGGGTTTTGGCGGCGGAGGTGGGGGCGCGTTTTAAGCTGGAGCTATGATGAAGTCCGTTGGTTGCCTAACTCTCCTGCTCGCTCTGACTGCCGTCGGTCTGCGCGCTCAACAGAGCGAGACTCCTCAACCTCCCTTAACCGTACGCACTACCTTGGTGATGGTTCCGGTCCTGGTGACCAACAAAGCCGGAAAGGTAGTGTTTGGACTCACGGCGGACGATTTCCTGGTCACCGACGACAGCGTTCCGCAGCATGTCACGCTCGATCAGGATACCGACTCGCAGCCGCTGGCCGTGGCCATCGTCGTCCAGACCGGCGGCGCGGGAGCTGGCCATCTCGATGATTACCGGCAACTGGATTCCGTTCTCGACGCACTGATCGGAAACGTCGAGCACCGCGTCACGCTCATCGGCTTCGACAGTGCGCCGCGTCTGCTGACGCCCTTCACCGCGAATACGGCCGTTGTTTCCCAACAGCTCGCCAACCTGAGCGCCGGCGATCGGTCTTCAGCTGATCAAGGCGCCGCCATCCTCGATGCAGTGGCATTCGCGGTGGCGCAGCTTCGAACTCAGCCGGCGAGCTACCGGCGCGCGATTCTGCTGCTCAGCGAAACCATCGACCAGGGCAGCTACACAACGCTCAACGAGGCGCTGCGCCTCATCAGCGACACAAATACGGCCATGTACAGCTTCGCTTTTTCGAGTACGCGCGCGGCTGTATCGCACGAGGCTTCCAAGTTGAGCAACGACACTCCTGGGCCCGCGCACGGATGCTTCAGCCGCGAGGGCGCCGACGCCGAATATGAAGGTCACTACAGCAAGCAGGTGCTCGACTGCATCAGCCAGCTGGCTCCGCCGGTGCGGCTGGCCACCATGACTTTTCTGGCGGCACGGAATGCGCTGCGCACTAAGACCGCTGAATCCGTCGCGCAACTGACTGGGGGCGAGTATTTTCACTTCCACAACGCCAAGGACCTGAAGGCCAATCTGATCACGGTTTCAAACGACGTGCCGAATTACTATGTGCTGAGCTTCCGGCCGACCTCGTCCACGCCCGGCCTGCACGTTCTGCATGTCGAGACCAAGGATCGCTCGCACCTGCTGGTGAAGGCGCGGCGCGAATACTGGATCGACGACGATTCCGCGCACTGAGGGGCTGGATGCCGCCCCCCTTTCAAAACATTAGTGAAAGAAAAAAGGGCCGCGAGCAGATCGCGGCCCACGTAGTTGCTCGGGAGATTTTATTGCTCGCCGGCGGAGACGTTGCTGCCCCAGAGAGCATTGCTCCCCCACAATGCATTGCTACCCCACAATGCGTTGCTACCCCAGAGGGCGTTACTCCCCCACAACGCGTTGCTGCCCCAGAGAGCGTTCGATCCCCAGAGAGCATTGCTTCCCCACAGTGCGTTACTGCCCCACAGGGCATTGCTGGCTGAGACCGAACTGCTCGCGGACACATTCGCCGAGCCAGTTCCGGTGACGAACTGCGAAGCTCCCCAGACCGACGCGTTCGACCATGTGGAGGCAGTATTCCACACAGCGGAAGAGTTGTCGGTAAGGTACACGTTGTTGGTGCTCGAATTGAAGGTTGCAATCGGCGACATCGCGGTTCCGGTCGCGACCGCAGTGCTGTTCAGGGCAGCTTCGACATCCACGTAGCCGGCCCCGACCGTGAAGACGTCATACTGATCGGTGTAAGTGATACCGGTGGTGGGATCGGTTGTGCTGCTGGACTGCGGGAAGGTCTTGTAGGCCGTCAACATCAGCCGGGCTTTGACTTGATCCGGAGTGAGACGCGGACTCTTCTGCAACAGGTCGGCGACGACTCCGCTGACGATGCCCGTCGCCATGCTGGTTCCACTCAGCGTGAAGTAGCTGGAAGAAGAAGCGCTGCTGCCGCCGTTGACGTAGTAGCTGTAAGGCACCTGGTTGCCGGGAAGTTCGTTAAAGAGAGTCGAATTCGGCGCTTCCAGCGAGGTCAGCAGGTTGCCGGGCGCAACGATGTCCGGCTTCACGACCGCGTCAACCACGGTCGGGCCTTTGGAGCTGTAGCTGGCGATCAGGTCGTCCGTGCGCTCGGGCGTGCCCATGGGCTTCATTGCACCCACGGTAATCACATACGGATCGTTGCCGGGCGAGGTCACCGTGGCGTAGCCATCGGTAGGCTGATAGCGCCCGTTATTTCCCGCCGCCACGACGACAACGATGCCAGCCTTCCAGGCCTGCTCGACCGCCTGGCACAGCGGGTCCAGCGTATAAGTCTCATACACAGCGCGGCCCAGTGAAAGATTGATCACGCGAATGTTGTATTGGGATTTCAGCGCGATCGCCTGGTCGATCGCCGCGATCACCAGGCTGTCGGTTCCCTCGCCGTTCTGATCGAGTACCCGCAGGTTGATGATGCTCGCACCGGGGGCAATCCCCTTGAAAGTCTTAGTGTAGAAAAAACCGGTGGAACTGAGGCCATCGCCGGCGATCAGGCCTGCAACGTGAGTGCCGTGTCCGTATTGGTCACTGGCAGACGAGTTTCCCGGCACGAAGGACTGCGCATACGCAACGCGCGAGAAAGGCAGAATACCCATGTTGAGATCGGGGTGACTGCTCACGCCGCTGTCAATCAGCGCTACACCGATGCCTGCTCCGGTATAGCCCGACTGCCAGGCAAACGGTGCGTTCACCGCCACGGCGGCATTGCTGAGTGACGGCGACAGTGGCCGATCCGTACTGATGTAGACGACGTTCGACTGATTCGAGAGGCTCTGGATGCTGTTGCCATCGAGCAGAGCGACCACGCCGTTAATCAGCGGTAGTTGCCCCAGAATCGTGCCGGCTAGGTTGGCAACGTCATTTACCGCGCAGTCAACCAGGCCGAGCAGGCCGCCGCAGTTCGCCTGCTGCGCACCTGGCGGCGTCGTTCCGGGCGCATATTGCACGATCACCTGCACCGGCGTGCTCGATGTATAGCCTTGCAGTTCCGGCGAGAGTTTCGGGTTTTGGGCATGGGCCACCGTTATCGTGGCCGTAACGATCAACAGCAAAAGCAATAACTTCTTCATAATCCCCCACTTCTCAAGCGCCCACAGGCGCGTAACTCTCCCCAAGTGACCTCTACTTGTGCAGGTCCAGGTCCAAAAGCGTTGCGCGATATGCTTTATTTATCAATCAGTTAGGTGAGATCGCCGTGAAACTCAACGGACAGTTTGTCCCACGCCCGGGCGATGGGACAAGTTGTCTCAGTTGGCAGGTCGAATCGTAATCGGGCTCCCGGTCTCGTCTTAAGGGATTCCCTGTGGGCTTTGATCGGGGATTTTACGCAGCTAACTGGTTGATTTATATAGAGGAAACCATGGTAACCGAGCAGACTGTTTTTGGGCGGACAGGCTCCCGCAGTTCGTTGAAAATTTAAGCACTTATCATGTCGTGGGTTCGATCCATTGGCGCACGTGCGTTTATCGCAGGCATGGCCCTGACGGCGTGTGCCTGCTTTGTGCCCGCATTCTTTCATTGGCAATCGAGCGATCCCGTCAAGTTTGTCTGCTACTTGATTGCGGCGCTTCTCGCGTCGTCGCTAAAGGTGGTACTGCCCGGCGTTGAGGGCACTCTGTCGGTGAACTTCCTGTTCACTCTGCTGGGCATCTTGGAACTGAGCCTGCCTGAGACCCTGATGATCGGACTCGCCAGTACGCTGGCGCAGTTTTATTGGCGGCCGGCACGGCAGTTGAAACTGGTTCAGCTGCTATTCAATCTGTCCCAGGTCACGGTGTCGAGTGCGGTCGCGTACGGCGCTTACAAGCTGGTGGCGATTTATGTCTTGCACGCTCCCGGACCGCTGGCGCTGCTGGTAGCCGCGATTACGCACTACGCCTGCAACACCGCGGCGATGTCGACCATCATCGGGCTGACCGAGGATAAGCCAATCCCCAAGGTGTGGACCGAGATCTATCTGTGGTCGTTTCCGTATTACATGGTGGGAGCGGCCGCGGCGGGCTTGGTTCACTTCCTGAACCGGCACATCGGATGGCAATCATCTCTGCTGATTCTGCCGCCGATTTACCTGATGTACCGGTCCTATCGTTTGTATCTGGGCAAACTGGAGGCCGAGAAACAGCACGCCGAGCAGGTGTCCAGCCTGCACCTGAGAACCATCGAAGCGCTCGCGCTGGCCATTGAGGCCAAAGACGAAACCACGGGCGAACACCTGCAGCGGGTGCGGGTTTACGCCATGGAACTGGCAAAGGAACTGGGCTTGAGCGAGGACGAAACCGAGGCGCTGAAGGCAGCCTCGGTACTGCACGACATTGGCAAGCTGGCCGTGCCGGAGCACATTATTTCGAAGCCGGGGAAACTGACGCCGGAAGAATTCGAGAAGATGAAAATCCATCCTATTGTCGGGGCGGAGATTCTGGAGCAAGTCGATTTTCCGTATCCGGTGGTGCCGATCGTGCGCGCACACCACGAAAAATGGGATGGCAGCGGATATCCGAACGGGCTGGCTGGAGAAGAAATCCCGATCGGGGCGCGGATTCTGGCCGCGGTCGATTGCCTCGACGCGCTGGCCTCGGACCGGCAATACCGGAAGGCGCTGCCGCTGGACGAGGCCATGGCCAAAGTAGCGGCGGATGCGGGCAAGAGCTTTGACCCGAAAGTGGTGGCGATTCTGCGGCGGCGTTACATCGAACTGGAGAAACTGGCCAACGCTCAGCCGCTGCAGGCTCCGCCAAAATTATCGACCGACATTAAAGTTCAGCGAGGATTGGCTCCAGCAGCGGGATTCGCGGAGTCGGCTGAGCCCGATGCGGGGGCTGCGAATTCGAGCGCAGGCTTGCTGGAGTTGATCTCGGCGGCGCGGCAGCAAGGTCAGGAAATCCTCGACCTCAGCCGCCAGACTGGCTCTTGCCTGAGCACGGCAGACATTCTTTCGCTGCTCGCGGTGCGCCTAAAACGACTGGTGCCACACGCCTCGATGGCCGTGTATCTGCCCAAGAACGGTTCGCTTTCGGCCGAGTTTGTGAGCGGAGAAAACTTCCGCCTGTTCTCTTCGCTGAGGATTCCCGACGGCGAAGGCCTCTCGGGTTGGGTCGCGCAAAATCATAAAGCAATCTTGAACGGCAATCCGTCGGTCGAGCCGGGCTATCTGAATGATCCCACGAAGTACAGCACGCTGCGTTCCGCGCTGGCCGTTCCCTTGGAAGGAACCACCGGAGTGGCGGCGGTGCTGGCACTGTATCGCGCCGATCAGGACGCGTTTACCGCAGAGG
>JBELAE010000207.1:0-11107 GCA_049509155.1 Candidatus Sulfotelmatobacter sp. | reverse complement strand
GCCGGTCATGGCCAGCAGCGGCGTGATTCGGCGCTTGGTCAGCAGCGACACCAGCGTGGTAGCCATGGTTACCCCAGCCGAAGGCCCATCTTTCGGTATCGCGCCCGCCGGCACGTGCATGTGGATATCATGGCTGGCAAAGAAGTCCTCGGCAATCCCCAGCCGGTCCGCATTGGACCGGACCCAGGTCAGCGCCGCCTGCATCGATTCCTGCATGACCTGGCCAATCTGTCCAGTCATGGTGAATCCGCCTTTGCCTTTCATGGCATTGGCTTCGACGAACAGCACGTCGCCGCCCGACGGAGTCCACGCTAGGCCGACAGCCACTCCAGGGCGCTCTGTCCTCTCAGCAATTTCACCTTCGCTGCGAATCTTGATGCCCCCCAGAAATTCCTGAATCACTTCCTTGGTTACGATCAGCTTATCGGTCTTGCCCTCAGCCAAACGCCGCGCCTGTTTGCGGCAGATCGTTCCGATAGTGCGTTCCAGGCTGCGCACGCCCGCTTCCCGCGTGTAGTGGCGAATGGTGTAGCGCACCCCCTCTTCGGGAAATTCAATCTGGTCAATGGTAATTCCGTTCTCCTCGATCTGCCGCGGAATCAGATAGCGGAAGGCTATGTGAACTTTTTCTTCCTCGCTGTAGCCCTGCAATTCGATGATCTCCATGCGGTCGCGCAGAGGCTCCGCAATCGGATCGAGCATGTTGGCGGTAGTGATGAACAGCACCTTCGACAAGTCGAAGGTCACGTCAAGATAGTTGTCGCGGAACGTCGAGTTCTGTTCAGGATCGAGCGCTTCAAGCAGTGCCGACGCCGGATCGCCGCGGAAGTCGCGCCCCACCTTGTCGATTTCGTCGAGCATGAAGACTGGATCTTTGGTCTCCGCGCGGCGAATCCCCTGAATGATCTGCCCGGGCAACGCTCCGATATAAGTGCGACGATGCCCGCGAATCTCCGCCTCGTCGTGCACTCCGCCCAGCGACAGCCGAACGAACTTGCGCCCTAGAGCGCGCGCGATCGACTTGCCCAGCGAAGTCTTGCCCACGCCCGGAGGTCCGACGAAACACAGAATCGGCCCCTTCATGTTGGGCTTTAGCCGCCGCACGGAAAGATAATCGAGAATGCGGTCTTTCACTTTCTCGAGATCGTAGTGGTCAGTGTCGAGAATCTCCTTGGCCTTCGGGATCTCAATCTCCTGCCCCGAAGTCTTGTTCCACGGCAGCACTGCCAGCCACTCAACATAGTTGCGGGTCAGCGAATAGTCGGCAGCCATCGGCGACATGCGGGAAAGGCGGCCGAGCTCTTTTAAGGCCTCTTTCTTTACTTCGTCAGGCATGCCCGCCTCGTCGATTTTCTTTTTCAGATCTTCGACATCGCGCTGGCCCTCGTCCTGCTCGCCCAGTTCTTTCTGAATGGCCTTCATCTGCTCGCGCAGGTAATACTCGCGCTGGGTCTGCTGCACTCGATCCTGCACCTCGCTCTGAATCTTATTGCGCAGTTGCTGGACTTCGAGTTCCTTGGCCAGATGCTGGTTGATTTTTTCGAGGCGCACGTGGATGTCGAGAGTCTCCAGCGTGTCCTGTTTGTCGGGCGTCGACAGCGACGGCAGCGACGACGCGATGAAATCGACCAGGCGGCCCGGTTCGTCAATGTTCATGGCCACGGTCGAGAGTTCATCCGACAATGTGGGCGAACCAGCAACGATCTGCTGGAACAGAGTCAATACATTGCGCTGCAGCGCCTCGATTTCGGAGGTCGCGACGGGCGCGGTGCCCTCAGGCACAACCGAGTAATGCGCGCTCATGAACGGCGTTAGCTGCGTGAAGTCTCCCAGACGCACCCGCTCCAAACCCTCGGCAAATACAAACAGGCTCTGGTTGGGCATCTTGACGACTTTGTGCACCACGGCGGAGGTTCCGACCGTGTAGAGGTCGCTGGGCTGCGGGGAATCAACGCGCGCCTCGCGCTGCGCCACCACGATGATGGTCTTGTCTTCCCCGAGGGAATTGATAAGTTGAACCGAACTTTCCCGGCCCACCGTGAGAGGCAGAACGGCGTGCGGGAACAACACGGTGTCCCGTACCGGGAGCACCGGAAGCGCTTTTTGCTCGCTTGCTTCCTTTGTTTCCTTAATCTTAGGAGCGCGCTCGACGGGTGACTGCTGAGTCATTATGTCTCCTTGAGTGTAACTCGCTCAAGTTTAGATGATACTCCTCGGGGAAAGGTTTCAGAAGCCCTCCGAGGTATTCGCGCAAGAGCTTGAATTCTATTCCCTTATAGCCTGCTTGAAACGTGTCTAAGGTGCAGAGGCTAACGCGGAAGGCCCATTCTTGCCAAGCCCTAAATTGGGACAACTCATTCATGGACCGGTGGACGCCCTCGTCCGCCGGGGAAGCGGCACAACTCTCGATGCCCCCGGACGAAGGCGTCCGGGGCTCCAAGGCCATTTTCGCTTCACGCTGCCGGATACACTCCCAGCACTTTCACGAACTCCGCAACTTCGCCCAAATGCCGCAGCGCGTTGCGCGCCGGTTCGTCGTCACCGCGCAGGAAGTCAACGTAGAACACGTACTCCCACGGACGTCCGCGCATGGGCCGGGACTCGATTTTACTCAAGCTGATATCCCGCAACGCAAAAACGCTGAGCGACTTGAACAGCGCCCCGGGCACATTCTTGACCTGGAACACGATCGAAGTCTTGTTGGCGCCGCGCGGAATCAGACGGTGATAGTCCGCGCTTCCCTTGTTCTTCACGATCTTGTTTTTCGCGATCTTTTTCCCGGCTGCGCCGATTGAGGCCGCCCCGCCGAGCTTGCGAATCAGGAAGAAGCGCGTGAAGTTACGCTTGTCGTCTTCGATGCCGGACTTCAAGATTTCGCCAGAATACTCCCCTGCCGCCAGCTTTCCGGCGATTCCCGCCGCATCTGTCAACTCTTCTGCGATGACATGCTTCACGCTGCCAGCGGTGTCGTAGAAAGGTACCGCCTCGATTTTCGGATGGCGTCGAAAGAATTCGCGGCACTGGTCGAGGGCCACAGGATGCGACAGCACGCGCCGCAGCGCACCCAGTCGCACGCCCGGGAGAGCGATCACGTTATGCACGATGCGCAGCAGATATTCCTGCTGAATGAAAACCGGGCGCGTGAGCATCAAGTCGGCATGCTCCGCCACCGTTCCCGCCAGTGTGTTCTCGATAGGGATGACCGCAGCTCCCACCGATTCCCGCTCGACTCGGTCGAAAACCTCCGCCGAGCGAGCGCAAGGCACCACCGTGCACCGCGGCAGCATCCGCTTTGCCGCTTCGTGACTGAAGGATCCGAGTTCCCCCTGAATCGCCACTTTCATCATTCAGCTCTCATGATTCAACTACCATGATTCAACTTTCATGCTTCGCGTTTCCGGTTTCTCTTTTTCCCGACTACGGCACGTTATCTGAGAGCACCGGTTCCTGCAAATGCTGCGTGAGTCTCCTCAAGTCAGTTCTTTCTTCATCACCAGCGCATCGACCCCGTTCGGATAGTAACGCGGCCAGGTGCGGACGACGCTGTAGCCGTGCCGCTTATAGAAGGTCAGAGCGGCGAGGTTATCGACGGCCGTTTCGAGACCTATGGCACGTGATCCGGCGGCCCGCAGGCGATCTTCTGCAGCCTGCAGCAGTAGCGACCCCACCCCCAGGCGGCGGGCCTCGGTAACTACGTCAATGGTGATGACGTGCCCGGCCGTGCCGCCGTGCGCCACGATGAAACCCGCCGCCCGGCTAGCGTCCTTACCCGCATCCTTGCCTGAGTCCTTCGCTTCATGATTCGCTTCATCCCTGCGCCCCCCGGCTTCGACTGCGGCTTCGAGTGCCACCAGGGTAAATGCCCCCCGGTGGCGCACGTAGGCCTTAAGTTCCTGTTTCGTGTAGGCGATTCCCGCAGGAAAACACTCCTGGTCGATGCGCCACAGGGTTTCGAAGTCCCCGGGCTTGAACTCTCGGATGACGAAGGCCACCGCGCCATTGTATCGGGCAAAGCTCACCCGAAGCTGACTGAGGCGGGCGCAACCCGAAAGCTTCCCCTTCGGCAGCCGGGTTTTCCACAGCCCGCCCAGCCGATTCCCAAAAAAAAACGCCGTTCGGGACTATTGTGCTCTTGCCCCGGTCACAACTTCGGACGTACCATCAGCATCAGAGTCAGCATCATAAGGGACTGGGGAAGACCCTGTGCTACGCCTTCTAGCCATTGACGCAGTCGGCGCGGCCGCTATACTGGCGGCCTGGTACTTCCTTTTTGCCGCCTACAACCGCCGCCGGGGAACTGAAGCGCTGCGCTGGGTGCAGTCGGCGTGCGCTGGCAAAGGACGTGTCCTCGACTCGCACTGGCTGAACAGTTCCCGCCTGCATGCTCGGCTGCAATTCCCTTCCCGCAGCTTCGAAAATGCCCACGTCACCATGCGGTTCCGGCCCCGCGCCATGCCGGTGCACTGGCTACTGAGCTGGTACCACAAGCAGAAAGAAACGCTGACCTTCGAGGCCGACCTGGGCGGCTCGCCCAGCTTCCATCTCGAAGTGGTGCGCCATCGCTGGTGCGCTCACAGCCGCGGCGTAACGGCCCGCCGCCGCGACGAACGCGAGTGGGACATCTACGAACCCGGCCCCGTGATTCTCACCACCCGCACGCACTGGAAGCAGGATTCCACATCCGAATTGAATACTCTGATGACGGTGCGCCAGCAGGACGTCTTGCAAGTCCGCTTCCGCCCCGAATCTCCGCAGTTCTCCGCCACCATCGCGCTCGACGCCCTGGACGACCCGCGCACCGCCGCAGGCTTCCTGACCACGCTGCGCGAGCTGGCGGCGGGCGCTTCCGCGCATCGGCAGTAGCCATACCCACTTTTCAACCCAATAGTCATAACGAAGGACTTGCCCAGTTTCGTGAAAACGCCTCAGTCCCCACGGCATCCGCGAATCGTATTTCCACAATTGGAGGGGTCTGAGGCAGACTGAACATTTCCGTGAATACTAAAAGAATTTTCACTCTATTCCGGGACCGCCCGCCTATCCTGTTCCGTATTTCGTAACAGGCTCACTACGTCCGCCCAAGTGTGCACATAGATGGGCTCATCAGGTTTCACTGACTGGGAATCACTGAGGGCACGAAACTTCGGTGTAACTTGTCTCCGGCTAGCGATTCCCCGTTTCGGTCTTTGTAACGAAACTGCGATTCACGTTTTAGACCCCGATGTTCGTAGGAGAGTACTGCCACTCCGTCCCGTCGTGTGCGTTCCGTTTTAGGGCCTCGACAACTTTCCAAGCGAACCATCGGCGGTTAGGGGTACCATCGCGCGTAGAACCAAAGAGGGGTTAACTTATGGACGACGAAAAGCAGAAATCAAGACGCAAGTTTTTGGAAGAGGCGGCTGCGATTGGAGGGATCGGCACCTTGGGCGCCGCATTTCCAATTCTTGGACAAGGCCAAGAAGAAAAAACCGGTTCCCTGAAGATCGTACGAGTCAGGGTTATAAAGGATCAAACAACCGAACGGCCAAATGGCAGAGACGTCGAACTCGACTTTGAGGCGTACGCCCCGGACGGAACCTCGGATGTAATTCGTAGCTTCACCCGCTACGTTTACGACGGCGATCTGTTTAACATCTTTGGTCACCGAAGTGCCTCGAAATTTGGGGCCGATTTTACCGTCCTTTGTTCCGGCAAGAAGGGAGATCAGATGACTACGATCTTCTTTGACAAGGCCGGAAATCCGCACCAGTTCACCCAGCCGATGAGATCCGTGGAAAAGCTTTATCCTGGCTTGCCAACCGAGGAACGAATGAATCTTTACTTGCAGAATAAAAGCGGGGTCGAGGAACGGATGGATCTTTACATGCAGAATAAAAGCAGAGTAAAGCAAGGTGACGAGGAGGTGCATCCATGATTAACCTATTCGGTAGAGTCGGCATACCAGCAATGTCCCAGACCCCTGCCGATGCGTCGGAGTGTGTGGTATGCCTTTCGGGTTGCACTCTTCTTTTTATCGAAGAGCCGCCGCTGTACTATATTTGCGTTACGTATTGCCTCCAGCATTATTGCGACTGATGCTGCGTGCCTTCCGCGCAGTCGGCGGGCGGCCTAGGGGCTGGCTGCCCATTTCTCGCGTCTCTGGCGAGAACTGGGCCCTCACATAGCCCAAGCCTCCGGCAAATGCAGTAGACTGCACACATGCCGAGCGCCCGCCAAGGGTCAATCCGCCTGTTCCGTTTCAGTGGGATTGATGTCTTCCTCCACTGGTCCTGGTTTTTCGTGGCGGCGTACGAAATCCAGGCGCGAAAGGGCGATTATTCCTCCGTCACATGGAATGTGCTGGAGTATCTGGCGCTGTTCCTGATCGTGATGACTCACGAGTTCGGTCATGCTCTCGCCTGCCGGCAAGTCGGAGGGCGGGCGGACCGCATCGTGCTGTGGCCGCTCGGCGGCGTAGCGTATGTGGACCCGCCGCCACGCCCTGGCGCTACGCTCTGGAGCATTGCGGCCGGACCGCTGGTGAACGTGGTGCTGATTCCAATCCTGTGGATCGCTGTTACCTTGAGCCGCTCCGCTGGAATGGCGGCGACCGCGCCCGATCTGTTCCAGCTGGTGCAGGCGGTCTTCTGGATTAACGTGGGACTGCTGGTTTTCAACATCCTTCCCATTTATCCGTTGGATGGCGGTCAGATTCTTCGCTCACTGCTCTGGTTTGTCATGGGGCGGGCTCGGAGCCTGATGGTCGCCACGATCATTGGTTTCATTGGAGTGATCGGTTTCATCGGTCTTGCCTTCTGGAGGAAATCTCCCTGGTTGGGAGCCGTCGCCCTCTTCATGCTGCTGAACTGCTGGGGCGGCCTGCAGCACGCGCGGGCGCTTTTGCGTCTCGCCAAGTTGCCGCGCCGCGACGGTTTCTCCTGCCCGACTTGTAATACGGCGCCCCCACTCGGAGACTTCTGGAAGTGTGGAAAGTGCGGACAAGCGTTTGACACCTTTCAAACTCACGCCGTGTGTCCGCATTGCGGGGCGCAGTACGCGCAGACCAAGTGCCTGGACTGTGGCCGTCTGCATCCCATGAACGATTGGATGGTGGCCTCGGTCGCGCCGCTCGCACGGTAAGCGCTCGCCGACTGAAGTCTCGGGCCGGAGTTGCCGATGAGCTGAAAGAAGCCTATGGCCACTCCAGTCAAAGCCGGGTCATCTCCGCCCAGTCCCTGCATTGCCCGCCAGCCAATCCTCAATGCCGACGAGAAAGTCATTGGCTATGAACTGTTTTTTCGGGAAAGCCAGGAACAGCGCCATTTCGCCGCCGACGCCGAGGCCGCTACTTCGGCCGCCATCGATATGTTGAATTTCGTCGGCCTCGCGGTTTTATGTGACGGGCGGCTGGCTTTTATCAATTGCAACCAGCACATGTTGTTGTCGGATTACTTCACGCTCCTGCCTCCGGGCGAGGTGGTGATCGAGATACAGGAAGACGTCCCCGTCAACGAGAGTGTCCTGCAGGCGTGTCAGCGGCTCAAGGATTACGGATATGCGATCGCTCTCGACAATTTTGTGCCTGACGACAAGCGCGAAGCGTTAGTGCCCTGTGCCCGTTATCTCAAAGTCGACATCAGCCGGGTGGTGTCGTCGCAGTGTGCACAGCTCGCCGGGCGCTACGGCACCGAGGACTGCCTTCTGCTGGCGAAAAAAGTGGAAAGCCGGCTCCAATTCATCACTGCCCGCAGAGATGGCTTTTCCTGCTTCCAGGGATATTTCTTTCGCCATCCCGAGAATATTCGAGCCCGGCAAATTCCCGCCAACCAGGCCACGTATGTGCGTCTGCTGGCTGCGGCCTCAAAACCTCAGGTGAATTTCGTGGAGATCGAAGAACTCATCAAGCGCGAGCCCTCTCTGTGCTACCGTTTGCTGCGCTATTTGAACTCTCCTCTGTTGGGCCTGTCATCGCCCGTGACATCCGTTCGGAATGCTCTGAACCTGCTGGGCGAGCACGAATCCGTCCGCTGGATACGAATGGCGACCACGCTGGTCATGGGCCAGGATAAATCCTCTGACCTGGTTCTGTCGTCGCTGGTGCGCGCCCGCTTCTGCGAGCTGATCGCTCCCAAGGTCGAACACGGCAATTCCGATCTGTTCCTGATGGGTATGCTCTCGCTGATCGATGCCATCCTGTCCGTGCCCATGGGGATTATCATCGAGGAGCTGTGTCTCGATGACAAGGTCAAGGCTCAGTTGCTGGCGGCAAAATCCGGCAAGAAAACTCCTCTTTCAACGATTTACGATCTCATGATCGCGCGCGAGACCGGCGAGTGGGGACAGGCCACGCGCCTGGGGAAGCAGCTCAATTTGTCCTTGTCCTCGATCGCCGAAGCTTCGAACCAGGCCATGCGCTGGGCGCGCGAGATCACCAGCACCGTGCCCGCTGCAGACAACCACTAATCATTCTCCAAAATCCCGCCGCAGTCGTCACCCCGGCGGATCGGGCGTTGAATACTTGCGGAATAAATCTCTTTTATGCGTCTGATCAGCTTTTTCGATTGGCGGGTACCCCGTCGCCGCGCTATTCTTCCGTGTTCCAAGGCAGCGTGGTCCAAGTCAAGGTGTTCCGAGTCGGTGAGTTCCGAATCGGCGTGTTGGAACCAGCCATTTCAACTTTCCCGTATCCGTGATGCGGCTTTGCCCAAATCATAGCTTTCGACGCGAAGGAGAATGAACGACATCCATGTCCACCGAACTGCGCAATTTTCTGGCACTCACCTACGACGAACTGGAAGAACTCAACCTGAAGGCAAAGGAGCAGCGCAGGAACCGCGTCCCGGCTCACAAAATTCAGGACGAACGCATCGGATACCTGACCGACGAGAAGCGCATCAAGGCCGTGACCGTGCTCTTCAGCGATCTTGAAGGCCGGCTCCACATGCTCGACTACGATAAAAAGTTCCTGCTCAAGAGCTGGGACAACCTCACCTTCGACGGATCGTCCATTCGCGGCTTCACCGCGCAGCGCGAAAGCGATTTGCGCCTGGGCATCGACTGGGGTGCGTTCTACTGGGCGCCGTCGGACGTCTTCGGTTCCGGCAAGGTGTTGGTGTTCGGCGAAGTTATCGACAAGGGCGGGGCTCCCTACGCGGGCGATATTCGCGGCGTGCTCAAAGGCTACGCCGAGGAACTGCACAAGAAAAAAGGCTACACCCTCAACGCAGCCAACGAAATCGAAGGCTTTCTGTTCAAAGGCCCCGACGCCGAGCGTCATTACCACGAAGCCGGCGGCAAGTTCGAGTACGTCAATACCGGCGGATACTATCACTCGCTGCCCGGCGATGCCCTGCGAACTTTTATCGACACCACTGCGGAAGTGCAGCGGGCGATGGCCTTCCAGAACGAGAAGGACCACCCCGAAGTTGCACCTTCACAGTTTGAAATCAACTATGGTTACGGTGAAGTGGTCGCCGCCGCCGACCAGATCCAACTCTACAAGCTGATCTGCCGCCAGGTCGCGACTCACATGGGACTCACCGCATCCTTCCTGCCCAAGCCCGTGGTGGGCGTGAACGGTAGCGGCATGCACACCAACGTTTCCATCAGCGACGGCAGCAAGAACTTATTCTGGGACGCCAAGGGCGAGGAAAAGCTCAGCAAGATGGGCTGGGCCTTCCTCGACCGCATCCTCACTCACGGCAACGACATTTGCCTGCTGCTCAATGCCAGCGTGAATGCCTATCGCCGCCTCGACCCGCACTTTGAAGCGCCCAACCAGATCAAGGCCTCCGCCGTCGATCGCGGCTCCATGATCCGCATTCCCATCGGCAACGAGAAGAGCATGCGCGTCGAAGTTCGCTCCGTCGCGCCCGACGCCAACCCCTACCTGGTCATGTACTCGATCTTCAAGACCGGCCTCGACGGCGAGACTGCGAAGATCAAAAACCTGCGCCAGGCCGAGCGCTACCTTCCCGACAACATCTACGACGCGCTCGATAATTTCCGCAAAGCCGAATGGACCACAACTCTGCTCGGGGAAGACGTCAAGGGCCGTTACGCGGACTTGAAACAGGCCGCTGCCGACCGCTGCCCGCGCGCCCTGGGAACCTTCGTCAAAGCACCGGAAGTCCAGTTCCACCACGAGGTTTACAACCAGTTCCTGTGGAATTTGTTTTAGACCTCGGCCCGTTTCCGAACCCAAAACGCCCTGGCGAAAGCCGGGGCGTTTTCTTTTTTGTCAGCCTTAGGCGATCGCAACATCCCGAGCCCGGCTCGTCATCGCGTGACACCAAGCGCCGTGTGCTAGTCGGCGGTGGTGTGCTGCAACAGCCGTTGCACGGATTTTTCCAGTGTCCCGGCATGGCGCGAGAGTTCCGCCGCCGAGTCCAGGAGCCCGGCGACGGAAGCGCTGGTCTCCTGTGCCGATTTGTTGACGCTGAAAATGCTGCGCGATACATCGCTGCTGGCCGTGGCCGCCTGCTGAATGTTCTGGCTGATCAACTGGGTGGCGGAACGCTGCTCATCCACCGAATGCAGGATGGTTCTTGAAATTGACTCCAAGCTCTGAATCGTCTGGCCGATTTTCGTAATTGCCGTAGCCGAAAAGGTGGCGGCGGTCTGCACCGAAAGCATTTCATTCTGAATTTTTTCGGTGGCTTCTGCGGTCTGCCGGGCGAGGGATTTAACCTCTGAGGCTACAACCGCAAATCCCTTTCCCGCCTCGCCGGCGCGCGCGGCTTCGATGGTCGCGTTGAGAGCCAGCAGGTTGGTTTGTTCGGCAACTTGCGAAATCGTTTTGATCACCCTGGCAATCTTGTTTTGAGCGTTGGCCAGCTCGCCAACGCTGGCATTGGTTCGGTTGGCCTCAGCCACGGCATCCATCGCGCTCTGCGCTGATTGCTGCACCAGGCGATCGATTTCGGCGGCGGTGGCCGACAGTTCCTCCGTCGCCGCAGCCACGGTATTCACAATGGCCGAGGTTTCTTCCGATGCGGTGGCAACCGTCGCCGCCTGACTCGACGTGTTATCTGCATTCTCCCGGAGCGATTTTGCCGTCGCCTGAACTTTGATCGCAGCCGCGCTCACCGACGCCGCCACCTCTCCCACCACCACCGCCAACTCAGCG
>JBELAE010000206.1:0-10578 GCA_049509155.1 Candidatus Sulfotelmatobacter sp. | reverse complement strand
GGATCAACGCGCGCGCCCTCCGTGAGAAGTTTCGGAGGCAACTGCTCTTGTACATCCTGATACTGCTTCAAACCCATCAGAATTGTTTTTTGGCCGGGAATGAACTGGTGGCATCCCATGCAGTTGTATTTCTTGATGACCCACCAGCCCTCTTGAATATCGTGGCGCGCATCGCCCGGCTTGTACTGGTAACTCGCGGGCAGGGAAGTCTCTTCACTTCCCATGAGGAACGTGGTGAGATCGAGCACCTGCTCTTTGGTGAGATGCAGGTTGGGCATGCGTGAGGCTTCCAACTGACCTTTGATCTTGCCCTTGTCGTAAACCTCGGGCTCGGCGAGCTTGTGCTCGAAGAATCCCTTCTGGCTGTACCAGGGTTCTTTCGCCGGGCCGTCGGGAAGGCGCGCCAGATCTTCCTGATTCGTAATCGGCTCGGCATCTTTTCCGCCGCGCTCGGCGACTGTGGTAAAGAGCGCGAAGTCAAGTCGCTCGATCGGCTTGCTGCCTTCAAAGGTGAGCTCGGTGCCGATGCGTCCTTCATCTTCCATGCCAGAGATTTCGTGGCATCCGCCGCAACCGTAGTGGCGAACCCATCTCTTGCCTTCCTCTTTCAGTGCCGGATCATCCATGAACGCCGCTTCTGGATACGATGACGGCTCCTGCTTTTTCTGCGTCATCAGATACGTGGCGATGTCCTCTGCATCTTCCGGACTCAAGCGCAGGCTGGGCATCACGGTCATGTTCTGCACTTGCAGTTCATGTCCGTCATTCGGACACTTGCTGTGATCGAGGTCAAACTGGTAGGGAAGTCCCTTCTTGGCGTAGTCCTCGGGACCGATGTCTTTCTTCTCGTACGGGCAATACGGGCGCGTCCGCTGCCGGGCGTTGTGAATCCAGCGCACCAGATAATCGTAATTTGCTTTCTCGCCCACCCGCGTTAGATTCGCGGCGAACGTTCCACCCTGTAGCTGGTCGCCTTCGCCGATGGAGTGGCAGGCCAGACATCCTCGCTCTTCAAACAATTCTTTTCCGTGCGCGGCGTTTCCTGGCTTTTGTTTGGGCAGAGCGTCGGTGAATCCTGATTGCCAGATATAGGCGGAAATCGCCTGAATCTGATGATCGGTCAGCCGGAAGTTCGGCATCTTGGTCGTGGGACGGAAGTCCGAAGGCTTCTTCAGCCAAACCGGAATCCAGTTCTTGTTGAGCTTCAGCCGCGCATCTTTCAGGTTCGGCCCAACTTTTTTCTGGTCCTGCATCAGACTGTGCGACTGGAAGTCGAACTGCTGCAAACGCCCGTCCAGCTTGCTGTTCGCGACCTTTAGGTCGATGGCCTTGGTGTTCAGCGCGTTGGCCACGTCGTTCGATTCCGCCGCGTCGGCCTGCTTCATCAGGTCCGCGGTCTGCTTCAGGTTGTCTTTCTTCTGCGTCTCAGTCTGCTTGATCTGCTGCCCGATCGAGTTCAGGTCTTCCGGTTCTTTATCGTATCCCTCATAGCGATGGCAGCCCATGCAGCCGCGCTGCCGGAAGAGATCTTTTCCATCGTTAATGGTTTGCCACTGCACATCGCCGCTCACCAGGACCATGTCGGCGGCGTGGCAATTTTGACAGCCCGCTTGCGCATTTTCTTTCGGAAACAGTGGCCAGAGCCAGTGCTCGTAATTGCCGTGGGCTTTTTCGATGCTGGTGGTCGCGCGTCCGTTTCCCTGATGACAGGGCGAGCAGCCGAACTTGTCGGGATCGTGAATCTGCAATAACTCGGGTTGCGAATGGCTTACGAGCGCGTCGGCATATTCGTCCGGCTTCTTCGCGCCCTTTGCACCGGTCCACAATATTGGCATCGGCGACGTTGATTTGGACGATCGTCGGATCCCATTCCGCCGCCTTCTTTTTCAAACCGTCAATCTGCTGCGGCGTAAGATCGACCATGTGGTCGGAGATGTATAGGTCCATCTTCGCTTTGGCCGCCGTGACCGGCTTTAACACGTCGCCCAGTTGCAGGCTCAGCTTCGTGCGCTCATCGCGAATCTCGTTGTAGGTCTTCTCCAGTTCCTCGAAGTTAAAATCTTTTTTGCTGCCGTCAGGGAATTCAACCGTCGCCTTCTCGCTCTTATACTCCGCCAGTTCCTTCTGCTTGCTGGCCTTCGAAGAGGCGCTGGTGCTGGTCTCAATCTCGTAACTGATGGCGTTTACGTAGGCGCGGCGGTCGGTGAATACGCTCTGCACTGCCAGCAGGCGCGCACTGGCGTCGTCGACTGCCTTGCGGGCCTCCGCGGCCTGAGCTTTCGAATCCTCATACGTCTTTTCGTACGCCTGCTTGAGCGCTGCGTACTCCGGATTCTGCTCGACATCTTTCTCCGACGTGGCCGACTTCGACCGCGCCGTGTTCAGGAACGCGCTGTAGCGATTCTTCCATTCATCCTGGAAGGCCTTCCACGGACGCTGTCCCCAGGCCTCGTCGTACAAAGCCCAGAACAACGTGCCAATCAGAATCACCGTCGCAATCAAATAATGGATGGCGTACGATTTTCCGGTAATCGGATCCTGCTCGGGAATCGGTTTCTCAGGCACCAGATTCTCCCTCGTAAACGTTGAGCATCATACTTCGGAAGCGAAAGGCTCCAAGCTAAGAGCCAAGAGCTAAAAGCTAAGGGCGCTTTTCTTCACACGTTAAACCACGGCGTAATCCACACATACTTGATGTGCCACAAGAGCCGCAAAGCCATCTTGAGTGGCAAAGCCAGCATGGTCAGCCACAAAAACGCCATCAGCGAAAACTGCAGCAGGCTCATGCGCTGGAAATCTTTCTGCATTTTTCGGCGGAACAACGAATACACCGCACCCCCGCCGATCAGGTAAAATCCACCCACCACGATGGCGCCGAAAATCACCTTCGCCAGGTTGGAAGTGATCCCGAACAGATCGGGCAAGTCGCGGTTCACTTCATAGATCAGTCGGTTGTGGTCCCACGTTTGCCCCGGCCAGAACCATTGCCATCCAGGCCCTCGGATGAACGTCCCGATAATGATCATCGCGACCCACAGAATCACGAAGCCAAACAGAAAAGTGGAAATCGAAAACTTACGCTGCTTCCAGGTGTAATACCCGCTGCCCAGCGGATTTGTATCAATGTAAGGAATGACCATCAGGCCGATGATGATCATGGTCGGCATGACCACGCCCGCAATCCACGGATCGAAGTAGACGAGCATCTCCTGCAGTCCGAGGAAATACCACGGGGCCTTCGCCGGGTTCATGGTGAGGTTGGGATTCGCCGGTTCTTCCAGCGGAGCGTTCAGAGTGATCGACCAGACCATGAGAATGATGGTGATGATAATGGCGGCGAGAAACTCGATGCGCAGCAGAAATGGCCAGACGTGCACTTCCTTCGCCCAGCCGGGCTTGAAGGGCCAGGTCTTGCGATGATGAGTCTTGGCCATCGCCGGATCGGCTTCGAGTTGTTCGATCAGTTGATCGTTGGCCCGAGCCTGCTTCACCGCGAGATAAATGTAAAAGCAAAGCAGCGGGATCAAGCCCACAATCGGCACGTTGTCCGGCGCCGAACAAATCTCCCAAAGTTGTCGCCAGTCCATAAGAGTATTCTCGCGTACACCCGCTCAAATGTGTGATGGTCCGGTTACGGATTACCTGTGCCGATTGCGTTACACATTTTGTCATTCCGAGCGAAGCGAGGAACCTGCTGTTCCTGCCAGCTCAACCGAAATTCACTCTCCCGCGGCCTTCGGCCCTCTGCGCGGCTTGTCCGCTTCCGCCTCCAGCATGACCGGAGCCGGACCCGAAATCCCGCCGTCTTTTCGCACGCGCCAGAAGTGCACAATCATCAGCACCGAAGCCACGATCGGAATTCCGATGCAATGCCAGATGTAGGACCGCAGGAGAG
Organism: Candidatus Sulfotelmatobacter sp.; assembly: GCA_049509155.1. Taxonomy (GTDB): domain Bacteria; phylum Acidobacteriota; class Terriglobia; order Terriglobales; family Acidobacteriaceae; genus Sulfotelmatobacter. Next base: position 6,683 of record JBELAE010000206.1, on the reverse strand, counting down.
CATTCGCATCCACGATCGACCCACCCAGCAGTCCGAAGCGCACGTCGTTATACGGTGTCATGCCGAGCATCGAACCAAACGGGCCTTCGTGCCCCAGCAGCGGGGTGGCCCGCGCCATGTTCGTGCCCACGGTCACGGCCCAGAATCCCAGCTGATCGTCGGGCAACAAATATCCGGTGAACGACAGCAGCAAAGTAAACACCAGCAGCAGGACGCCAATGTTCCAGTTGAATTCGCGCGGTTTCTTGTACGACCCGGTTAGAAACACGCGGAACATGTGCAGCCACACCCCAATCACCATCAGGTGAGCCGCCCATCGGTGCATGTTGCGCAGAATCTTTCCGAACGGCACATCGTGTTCAAGATAGAGGACGTCGCGAAATGCCTGGACCTTGCTGGGATGGTAATAAAACATCAGCAACACGCCGGTGTAGGTCAGGATGATAAATAAATAAAAAGTAATCCCGCCCATGCCCCAGGTGTAGCTGTAACGCACCGCGTCACGGTTGATCTTCGCCGGATGCAGATGCAGGAACACGTTCGAAAGCACGCCCAGCGCCCGGTTTCGCGGCGTGTCGTCGTGTTTGTGACGAAAGATGGAGGTGTAGACCTGAGTCTTGGTCGGGTCTTTCAGGCCTTCGATCTGCTCCTTCGCCTTAGCGGGAATTTCGGTTTTGAGCGCGTGAATGTCTTCTTTGACGCCGGTAGTTACGCGCTCGACCAGGCCTACTTTCCCGTTCTTACCAGAGCTGCCGTTGGTGCCGCCGTTGCCGCCGTTCGGATTATTTTCGTCAGCCATAAGATTCCTGAACTCGAAATTGACTCAATGAATCAATGCGTCATTGAATCAATGGTTACACTCCCGTCAAAAACGCCCCCGGATCATTAAACTTGGTCGGCTGTCCCTTCGGCCACGAATACAACTTCGAAGTATCCACCAGAATCTGTCCGTCAGGTGCCAGCTCAAGATGCGCGCGATCCATGGGACGCGGCGCCGGCCCTTCGAAGTTGATCCCTTCACTGTCGTATCCGCTGCCGTGGCAGGGACACTTAAATTTGTTCTCGCTGGGCTTCCAATCGGGCGTGCATCCCAAGTGCGTGCAGCGTGCGTAGATCACAAACAGCCGGTCAGGCGTGCGATCAACCCAGATGCGATATTTCTGCTGGAATTTAGTGTCCACCCCGAGCGCGAATTCCGACGGGTAGCCGATCTTAAAAACCGTGTTGGGTTCAAAAAGAGTGCGCGGCAGAAAGAAGCGGAAGAACGCGAGGAACCAAGCCACCAAGAACCCGGTAACCATTACCCAGACGAAACGACGGCGGTGACGGTCGATATCGGTCGACGGAGCCGTCCCGGCCACGCCCGCTGCGGCCGCGGCTTTCGAGGTTCCTACCGCCGGCGTGCCTACATACTTTGTGGCATCCTGCGCTCCCGGCGCCGCGGTTTTCGCGACGGGTTTCACTGCCTCGGGATTCGGATCGACCTTTCCGGTCTCCTCCGCCATGAGCATCCTCCAGTGACTGAAACTTGGGCCCTAATCCAAACCCGCGGCAGTCGCGTACTGCGGCTCCGCCAACGTCCTTCCTGGATTACGAATCGGAATCACCGAATGAGCGGCGCGGCCGAGAGACTCAATCACGATCTGTCCGAGCGCCTTTATAAATTTGGGCGAGTCATTGAGTCCGGCGCTCATTTCGAACTGGGTGATGCCCAGGCGCCGAGCCTCTTCCCGAGCTTCGTGGTCAATCTCTCCGAGCGTCTCCACGTGATCGGAAACAAACGCCACCGGCACCACGCACATTTCGCGCACCCGCTCGTCTGTGAGTTGGCGCAGAGTCTGGTGCAGGGAAGGCTGCAGCCAGCGACTGGCTCCCACTTTGCTTTGATAGCAAAGCCGTTGAGGATTGCTCCATCCGCCGCGCTCGGTCAGAAGCCGCACGGTTTCCTCGATCTGTCGCTGGTAAGGGTCGCCCTTTTCGATTACTGACATCGGTATGCTGTGCGCGCTGAAAACAATCTCCGGTTGTTCCGGCGTCGGGAAGCGCGACAGTGCCTCATTCACTCTCTCGACCACCGCATCCAGATACGTCGTATTGCGATAGAAAGGCTCTACGCAACGAACCGGCACATTATGGATAAAATGCCGCCGCCATTCGTTCAAACTCGATCCCGTGGTCGTGGATGAATACTGCGGATACATCGGCAACAGTACCACCTCGTCGCACTGCGCGGCTTGCAGTTGTTCGATGGCCTGGCGTGTGAACGGATGCCAGTACCGCATCGCCACAAAGGAGTGCGCGTCGATTCCTTGCTCGCGCAGTTCCGCTTCCAGCGCCCGCGCCTGCCGCTCCGTATGCCGCCGGATGGGCGAACCGCCGCCGATGGTGGCGTAGTGATGCTGCACCTTGCGTGCGCGGGTGGTCGAGATCAGCTTGGCCAGGGGCTTTCGCCCGATGCGGGCGAAAGGGAAGTCAATAATGTCAGGGTCGCAGAAGAGGTTGTACAAAAAAGGTTCAATCGCTTCCAGCGTGTCGGGTCCACCGAGCTGAAAGAGAACTATCCCCACACGCCGTGATGTGCGCGTCATTTTCCCCAAAATCCCCAGAACGCCAAGGACTGTACCCCGAACGGTGCGCGCGAGTCAATGGCGGAATTTGTAAAAATATCGATTTTTCCCGCCGACTCGATCAAGTCCAGAGCAGGTATTGAAAAATCGAAGCTCACCGTACAATCTGATGTCCATGCCGGAACTGCCCGACATCGCCGCCTACATCAACGCGCTCGAATCCCGCATCGTTGGCCAGCCGCTGCAACGAATACGCGTGGCCAGCCCGTTCCTGCTGCGCACAGCGCACCCGCCGCTCGCGAGCGCCGAGGGGCGGATCGTGAAACAGTTGCGCCGGATCGGAAAGCGTATTGCCATTGGCGTGGAAGGCAACCTCTGGCTGGTATTGCACTTGATGATCGCCGGCAGGTTGCACTGGCGTGCAGCCGATGCCAAGCTCTCCGGCCGCCAGAATCTGGCCGCCTTCGACTTCCCCCAAGGCTCGCTGGTTCTCACCGAGGCTGGCTCCAAGCATCGCGCGTCATTGCACGTTGTCAGCGGCGAGGAGGCTTTACGCTCGTTCGATGCCGGAGGAATTGACGTCTTCGCCGCGAATTTAGATTCTTTTCGTGCCGCGCTGACGGCGGAGAATCATACGTTGAAGCGGGCACTGACCGACCCGCGCCTGTTGAGCGGCATCGGCAATGCCTATTCCGACGAGATTCTGCACGCGGCTCAGCTCTCTCCGATCACGCTGACGAATAAGCTCGCGCCCGAAGATTGGAAGAGGCTGTTTGTGGCGACGCGGCAGACCCTGCAACTCTGGATGGCTCGACTGCGAGCCGAGGCGGAAACTGCGTTTCCAGAAAAGGTCACCGCTTTCCGCAAAGATATGGCCGCGCATGGCCGTTACGGGTTGCCGTGTCCGAGGTGCGGCGACAAGATTCTTCGTATTCGTTACGCCGACAAGGAAACGAATTATTGCGCCCGCTGCCAGACCGGAGGCAAGGTTCTTGCCGACCGGAGTTTGTCGCGCTTATTAGGATCGGACTGGCCGCGAACGCTGGAAGAGTTGGAAGCTCTCAAGCGACGATGACGTGAGGAAATTGAGTAATTGTGTAATTTGGTAATTGTGTAATTTAAGTCAACTGCACTCCGCAGGTTTTCAATTACACGCCTTCTCAATTTCCCAATTACTCAACCCTCCAGGCCCGCAGCTAGACTGGCGCCGCCTCATTGCTGCCTTGCATCTCCTCAATCACCGCGTCGGCAAATTCCGAAGTTCCCGCTTTACCGCCGATGTCACGCGTCAGCTTTTCCGGGTGGCTGTAAACTCGCTCCAGCGCATTGCGAATTTGCGTCGAGGCTGCCTGTTCGCCGAGATGCCGCACCATCAGGAGCGCGGACCGCAGCAGCGCCGTAGGGTTAGCCAGATTCTTTCCCGCAATATCTGGCGCCGACCCGTGCACAGCCTCAAAGATCGCGCACTCGTCGCCTAGGTTCGCGCTGGGCACAAAGCCCAGTCCGCCTACGAAGGCCGCGCACAAATCCGAGAGAATATCGCCGTACAGATTTTCCATCACCAGCATGTCGTACTGATACGGATTCATCACCAGTTGCATGCAGGTGTTGTCGACAATGTGTTCGCCGTAGGTAATCTCGGGATAGTCCTTCGCCACATTGCGCGTGCAGCGCAGGAACAGACCGTCGGACAGCTTCATGATGTTCGCTTTGTGAATGCAGTGAATCTTTTTCCGCTGATTCTTGCGCGCGTACTCAAAAGCGAACTTGGCAATCCGCGTCGAAGCCTTCTCGGTGATGATCTTGAGACTCTCTACCACCCCCGGCACCACTTCGTGCTCCAATCCGGAGTAGAGTCCCTCGGTATTCTCGCGCACGATAATCAAATCGACGTCGGGATATCGCGTGGGAATGTGCGGCAGATTTCGGATCGGCCGGAAGTTGGCGTACAACTCAAACTTCTTTCGCAGCGCAACATTGATGCTAGGGAAGCCTCCGCCCACGGGCGTGGTCACCGGACCCTTCAGGCCAACACGCGTCCGCTCGATCGACTCAATCAGATCCTTGGGAATATATTCGCCGCATTTCTCAAAAGCCTCGGCACCCACCGCAAACTCTTCCCACTCAAACTTCACCCCGGTCGCTTCCAGGATGCGCACCGTGGCCTTGGTCACTTCGGGGCCAATTCCGTCTCCGGGGATGAGAGTTACTTTGTGAGTCATGAACAGATGATCCTCGATAACCACCCTTATGCTGGCTTCACTTTCACCAAATCCTTTAACTCATTCATGAACTCTTTCACGTCCTTAAAATCCAAATACACAGACGCAAAGCGCACATAGGCCACCTTGTCGTAGCGGCGCAGCCGGTTCATGATCAGCTCGCCCAGTTCGCTGGTCTTGCGCTCGCGCTCCGCCGACTCGGTCACGAACGACTCCGCTTCGTTCACGATCTGCTCCAGTTTGCTGATCGGCACCGGACGTTTTTCGCAGGCCCGCAGCAATCCATTGAGAACCTTCTGCCGGTCAAACTTCTCCCGGCGTCCGTCTTTTTTCACCACCATGTAGGGGATCTCGTCGATTCGTTCGTAGGTCGTGAAGCGCTTGCTGCACTTCAGGCACTCGCGCCTTCGCCGGATCGAATCCGCTTCTTTGCTCTCGCGCGAGTCCACTACTTTATCGTTCGCAAATCCGCAAAAAGGACATTTCATGGCGCTGGGCTTCGAACTCCGACTGTTTGGACCATCCCCATATTCCTTGTCATTCCGACGCCTGAGCGAAGCAAAGAAAAGGAGGAATCTGCTGTCTGGCCAGTTCTACAAAATTGTAACAGTTAGGCGAGAACTCGAGAGGCGTGGCTCGCCCCTAGGCCGGTGCCGAAGCGAGTACTACTGGAAAAAAACGGAGCTGCAAATAAACCGGCGCTCGTACCCCCTGCGGTACGAGCGCCAGCTTTCCCCCATGCCTTCCTGGTGACGGAGGGCGTGAAGTCTTCGATCTTGGACTCGCGGGCGGCAGGCAACCTGCCCGCGCTAAGATCTGCTTAGAAAATGCCCCAGTTCCGGCCCCGTTTTGTCACGAAACTGTCTTCATTTTGTAAAAACCGCAAAGCAGGCTTTGTTTTCCTTCGATGCCCTTGGTAATAAAGCCCTTGCAGCCACCGCTGGTATGATGAGAGTTCCCCCGACCAAGAACCTTGCGCTGTCTGCTTCACCTCGGACTCGTCTTGCTGGCTCTCCCGCTTGCGGCGCAGAGCAACTCAGGAGAACTTCGCCTCAAAGTCGCCGACCCGCGCGGCCTCGGAGTGAAGGCCTCCGTCACCCTCGCGAGCGATGCATCGCAACTCCGTCGCCGCCTAGTGACCGATGCTGCCGGGTTCCTCACGGCCCGCAATCTTCCTTTCGGCTCGTACCAACTCAGAGTTGAAAGCGACGGATTCTCGCCGTTCAGCGGCATCATCGAGATTCGCTCCGCCCTGCCCACGCAGTACGCGGTCAAGCTGAGCATTGCCGCCCTGAGCACCGCCGTGAATGTGACGGCCGGAGGCACGCTGCTCGATCCTGAACAAAGCGGCGCGACCAACCACCTGGACGAGCAGGCCATCGCCGACCGACCCGCCTCACTTCCCGGCCGCGGGGTCGTCGACCTGATCGATTCACAGCCCGGCTGGCTCTACGAAGGCAACGCTGTGCTCCACCCCCGAGGCTCGGAGTATCAGACCCAATTCGTCGTCGATGGCATTCCGCTGATCGATAACCGCTCGCCGAGCTTTGGCCCCGAAATCGAAGCTGACGACGCGGACTCGCTCACCATCTACACTGCCGGATTCCCGGCGGAGTATGGGCGAAAAATGGGAGGCGTGGTCGAAGTCAACACGCTTCGTGACGAGCAAAAAGGCTGGCACGGTGAGACCGTTCTTTCCGGCGGCAGTTTCGACACCGCCAGCGCCTTCGCCCAAGCGCAATACGGTTGGGGACACAACTCTTTCGGCGCCAGCGCAGCCGGAAACATGACCGCTCACTACCTCAACCCCGTTGTCCCGCAGAACTACACGAACCGGGGCACGACCGGGGATTTTTCTTTGAGCTATAGCCGCGACTTCACTCCTAAAGACCGT
>JBELAE010000205.1:0-8785 GCA_049509155.1 Candidatus Sulfotelmatobacter sp. | reverse complement strand
AAAGTTGCCGGTGCGCCTTCCAGTTCTTTCGAGTCGTAAACCTTGATTCGAATAACCGAATGCGGACAAACCATGGCGCATTTCCCGCACTGGATGCAGATCTTCGAATCCCACGCCGGAATCTCGAGGGCCAGGTTGCGTTTCTCCCACTTCGCGGTTCCAGTGGGGAAAGTTCCATCTACTGGAAATGCGCTAACCGGCAATTCGTCTCCGCGTCCGGCATACATCACGCCCAGAACATCGCGCTCGAACTCGGGCGCTGAAGGAGAAAACGCAGGCGGCATCTCAGTCGTGCTGGTGATCTCAGCCGGCACTTTCACTTCGAACAGGTGCGCCAGGGTTTCGTCCACGGCCTTCATGTTCTGCTGCACAATCTCTTCGCCCTTCTTGCCGTAGGTGTCGCGAATCGATTTGCGAATCGCTTCGATCGCCTGATCGGCTGGCAAGACTTTCGAGATGGCAAAAAAACAGACCTGTAAGATCGTGTTCATGCGGCTGCCCATGCCGGTATCGCGCGCTACCTGGTAGGCGTCAATCACGTAGAACTTTATGCGCTTCGAAATGATCTGCTGTTGCACCAACCGGGGCAGGCGATCCCAGACCTCATCCGCGCCAAACGGGCTGTTAAGCAGGAACGTGCCGCCCGGAACCAGGGCGCTCAGCATGTCGTAGCGCTCAAGAAATATCCACTGGTGGCAAGCGACAAAGTTGGCGCTCGAGATGAGATAACTGGAGCGAATGGGCTGCGGCCCGAATCGAAGATGAGAAATGGTGACCGCGCCCGACTTCTTCGAGTCGTAAACAAAGTAGCCCTGCGCGAAGTTGGGCGTGTTCTCGCCAATGATCTTGATCGAATTCTTGTTGGCGCCCACCGTGCCGTCCGCGCCCAGGCCGTAAAACATGGCCCGGACAACATTCTCAGGCTCGGTTGAGAAACCAGCGTCATAGGTCAAACTGGTGTGGCTGACGTCGTCCTGGATTCCGATGGTGAAGTGATCTTTGGGCTGATCGGATTTCAGATTTTCGTAGATCGCCTTCACCATCGCCGGAGTGAATTCCTTCGAGGAGAGCCCGTAGCGTCCGCCTACCACCGCCGGCGGCGTTATCCGCGGGCTGTAACCGCGTTTCACTCCTTCGTGAAGCGCGTTCACCACATCGAGATAGAGCGGCTCGCCGATCGCTCCCGATTCCTTGGTGCGATCGAGAACGGCAATCTTTTTCACGCTGGCAGGCAGAGCTTCGAGGAAAGCCTGCACCGGGAAGGGACGATACAAATGAACTTTGAGCAGCCCCAGCTTTTCTCCTTGCGCGTTGAGATGATCAATCGCCTCGTGCGCGACCTCGGCCCCCGAACCCATCATCACAATCACGCGATCTGCATCCGGTGCGCCGACGTAGTCCACCAGGTGATAAGCGCGTCCCACCACCTCCGCGAACTTGTTCATTACCGATTGCACGATTTGTGGACAAGCGTCATAGTAAGAGTTTGCCCGCTCGCGCATCTGAAAGAACACGTCGGGATTCTGCGCCGTACCACGCAACACAGGATGGTCAGGCGAGAGCGCGCGCTGGCGATGCTCGAAGACCCGGTCCATGTTGATAAGCGCGCGCATATCGTCTTCCGCAAGCATTTCGATCTTGTTCACCTCGTGCGAGGTGCGGAACCCGTCAAAGAAATGGATAAAAGGAATCCGCGACTCGAGCGCGGCGGCGTGCGCGATGAGCGCCATGTCCATGGCCTCTTGCACGGAGTTGGAGCACAGCATGGCGAAGCCGGTCATGCGGCAGGACATGACATCGGAGTGGTCGCCGAAGATCGAGAGCGCATGCGTAGCTAACGTGCGCGCCGATACATGGAAAGTCGTCGGCGTAAGCTCGCCAGCAATCTTATTCATGTTCGGGATCATGAGCAGAAGTCCCTGCGACGCCGTAAAGGTGGTGGCCAGCGATCCGGTTTGCAATGCACCATGCACCGCCCCGGCGGCGCCGCCCTCGCTCTGCATCTCAGCCACATGGGGCACCGTGCCCCAGATGTTCTGGATTTTCTGCGACGCCCATTCGTCCGCCCATTCCCCCATGTTCGAAGAAGGAGTGATGGGATAAATGGCAATGACTTCGTTGACCCGGTAGGCGACGTATGCCACCGCCTCGTTCGCATCCATGGTCTTTAACTTGCGCTTCATGATCACCCGCCCGCCTTTGTATGCAAAATAAGTGTGTGTAACCCTTTGCTTCCCAATTGACTGCATAAGCATGGACGAAGCCGCGGACCAGCGCAGCAAGACAAGTCACAGACGGGTGTGATCCCGGTCACAAAAGGTTGGTTTGTGATGCGGATCACAACGGCATGTGCCTCCCAGCACAGCCAAGTGATGGATCCCGGCGGACACTGACCGTAAGCATAGGAGGCTCGTATATGCTCTCGCCATACGGAATGGAGATTGTGGAAAGCTGCGTTACCTGCAAGCTGCGTGCGGATCGCATCTTCTGCAATCTGCCCGCTAACGCGCTGCAGACTCTTGAGAACATCAAGTACGCCACCGCCTATCCCCCGGGAGCGGTGTTGTTTGTGGAAGGGCAGGTGCCGCGCGGCATTTTTATACTCTGCAAAGGCAGCGTAAAGCTCTCCATTAACTCCCCGGGCGGAAGAACCATGATCGTGAAGCTGGCCGACCCCGGGGAAGTGCTGGGGTTGAGCGCCACGATCTCCGGCAAGCCTTACGAAGTAACCGCCGAGACGATCGATCCTTGCCAGGTCAACTTCGTCAAGCGCGACGACTTTCTTCACTTCCTGAAGGATGACGTAGAGGTCTGCTTCAAGGTGGCCGAGCAGTTAGGCGAGAAATATCACAATGCCTGTAAGGAAGTGCGAGCGCTGGGACTGTCACACTCCGCCGCCGAGAAACTGGCTGCGCTGCTTCTGGAATGGAGCTCCAAGAACGGGGACGCCGCTAAAGCCGAGCCCCGGTTGACAATTCGACTCACTCACGAGGAAATCGCCCAGATGATAGGCACCTCGCGGGAGACAGTTACCCGCTTGTTCGCGGAGCTAAAGAAGCGGCAGATCGTGCAGTCAAAAGGCTCGACGTTAGTGATTCGCAACACGGCAGCGCTGCGCGAGATCGCAAACTCCAACTAACCAGCGCCAGGACGGCATGGTGGGCAAGCTTACGACGGTTGATTCCATTCGGCCATTCCGAGGCAGCCGTTCCGATTCAAGCATTCTCATGCAATACGCTCATTCCGCAAGAGTTCGGTCTAGTGACCCGGATCACAATTCGGAGTGATGAGAGTCACCGCAGGGGGGATTCGCGCCTTTTATAGTTGCGCCGTTGGGTGACTGGCAGAGCCAGTCCACGTGGGAGGGGAAGCGCACATGACAACTTTAAGCGAAAACAGCCGGCATTCAGGTCCAGCAGTCCAAAACAAGCCCCGCCTGATTTTCTGGGAGCTGACCAAAGGCTGCAATCTGCGCTGCATCCATTGCCGGGCCAGCGCCACCGAACTAAGCTCTCCCGACGACCTCTCGACCAGCGCGGCGAAGAGCATCATCGATCAGATTGCCGAGGTTTCCTCTCCTATCCTCGTGCTCAGCGGCGGCGAGCCGCTCTTCCGCAAGGACATTTTCGAATTAGCGCGTTATGGCACGGACAAGGGTCTTCGCGTGGCGTTGGCCACCAACGGCACCCTGGTTACCAAGGAAGTCGCGCAGAAAATCTTCGACAGCGGTGTGAAGCGCGTCGCCATCAGTCTCGACGGCACGGACGCGGCCACTCATGACAAGTTCCGCAGCATTCCCGGTGCCTTCGACGCGGCCCTTGCCGGGTTCCGCAATCTCAAAGCGCTGGGAATGTCGGTACAGATCAACACTACAGTCGCCCGGCACAATGCCCACCAGCTTCCGCAGATGCTCGAACTGGCGAAGTCGATCGGAGCCGATGCCCTGCACACGTTCCTGCTGGTGCCCGTCGGCTGCGGGGTGGATATCGCTGCTGAACAGATGGTTCCCCCGGAAGAGTACGAGCGGATGCTGAACTGGTTCTACGACGAGTCTCTCAAGGGTGGTATCGAGCTCAAAGCCACCTGCGCCCCGCACTACTTCCGTGTAGTTCGTCAACGGCGCGCAGCAGAGCACCGTTCCGCGACAGCCGCTGCCCAGGCCGCGCTGAAAGTAGTTCCACCGGCGTCGGCCTCACCCAGCAGGGGTCCGATCGCCATCGGTCCCACAGATATGACGATGCCCGGATCAACCGGCATCGAACTTCACCCTCATGGAGCCGGGAAGGCCGGCGGACACGTAGTTGGACAAGTAGTTGGACACCCGGGAACCCACCCGTCCGACATGAATGCCATGACCAAAGGCTGCCTGGCCGGAACCGCCGTTTGTTTCATCTCGAATCAAGGCGAGGTCTATCCCTGTGGATACTTACCGGCACTCGCTGGCGATCTGAAGAAACAGCCCTTCGCCGATATTTGGGAGAACTCCGTTGTATTCAACCAACTGCGCGACGTGAACAACCTGAAAGGGAAGTGCGGCTGCTGCGAGTTTCGCAATGTTTGCATGGGTTGCCGCGCCCGCGCCTTTGCCGCCACTGGGAACTATCTCGATGAGGAGCCATTCTGCGTCTACGAGCCAAAGACCAAAGGCCTGAACGAGATTGCGCCCGCGGGAGCAGCGCGTTAAGGAAACTATTTTCTCTTTGTCATCCTGAGCGTAGTAAGTGCTTCGCGAAGCGGAGCGCTTACGGAGTCGAAGGACCCCGCTGACCTCAAGAGCTATCACGGTCGCTTCTGGGAGTTCTCCCTGCGCTCTTGCGCCCGCTCGATCTTGAAAACTCCCTTTCCGTTCATCTTGGCGCATTGCAGCATCGGGGTCCTTCGACTCCGTGGCTGCTTCGCTACTTAAATCGTGCCAAATGCCTCCCGCCGGAGCGCGATATCCCACAACTTAGAGTGCTTTAATAGCTCTTCCTTTCCGGAGCACTGTTCTAACTCATTGAAAAGACAACAGGATCGCTCCACCTAAACGGGCCTGTTCTTTGGTAAGGCGGATGCTTTAGCAAGAGCGGTTACGGAGATGAAGCTGTGGAACCCACTCTGATGGTCGTCGGCTTGAACTACCGCACCGCCCCAGTGGAGGTGCGGGAGCGCTTCTGGATCAGCGAGGACCGGCGCTACCAGGCCCTGGTGCAGTTGTCCCGGGCGGAGGGCATTGAAGAGGTCGTTGTGCTGGCCACCTGTAACCGCACCGAATTCCTGCTATGGGTGAATGATGTGACCCTGGCTGGCAATTCGGTGATGCGGCTGCTCGGCTCCGAGTATGGACTCAAGCTCTGCGAGTGGAAACATTTTTATCGCTTGCTCGATGAAGCAGCGCTCCTGCACATTTTCCGGGTCGCATCCAGCCTCGACTCCATGGTGCTGGGCGAGCCTCAAGTCATCGCCCAGGTGAAACAGGCCTGGCAGCAGGCGCAAAAGGTTGGAGCGACTGGCCGGTTTCTCGATGCGGTTTTGCAGAAGGCGCTGGCGGTCTCGAAGCGCGTGCGCACGGAAACGGCGATTGGCAATGCGGCGGTTTCGATTCCTTATGCCGCGGTGGAACTCACACGCCAGATTTTCGGCACGCTGGAAAACAAGAAAGTACTTCTGTTAGGCGCGGGCAAGATGAGCGAGCTTTCCGCCCGTGGATTGCTCAACCACGGCGCCGCCTCAGTCTGTGTGATCAACCGCACGCTCGAACACGCGGCCGAATTGGCCACGAAGCTGGGCGGAGTGGCGATCCCGTTTGAGGATCGCTGGCAGCATATGGCGGAGGCTGACATCATCATCAGTTCGACTTCCTGTCCGCACACCATTCTCAGCCGCGAGGAAGCCGAAACGATGATGCAAGGGCGCGAGACTTCAGGCAGAGAAGCTCGGCCGCTGGTGATCGTGGATATTGCGATGCCTCGCGACATCGACTCCGCGGTGCGCGAAATAAGGGGCGTTTTCCTCTATAACCTTGACGACCTGGAAAACGTGGTGGACCACAATGCGGGCGAGCGCGAGGCGGCCGCCGCCGAAGCCCAGAAGATTCTAGAGGCCGAGACGCAAGGCTTCCGCCGCAAGCTGATGGCGGAGCGGGTGGTGCCAACCATCGTCGCACTGCGCCAACGCCTCGACGAAATTTGCCGGCAAGAACTGGATTCCTTTCGACAAGAGAACGGGCCTTTCTCCAAGGATCAGGACGAAATGTTAGATGCAGTCATGTCCAAAATGACAAAGAGGATCGCAGGATCCTTGGCCCGTGAACTCAAGGAACTTCCAGAGAAGGTGGAGCAGGACCAGATGACCATAGCGGTGCAGCGATTGTTCCATCTTCAAACGCCCGAAACGGCGCTTGCCGGCACCAGATCGCAGTAAGGAGCACGGAACCATGGGAACCCTAAAAGTGGCCAATCCGGAACCAGACGCAGCTCATTCGAAAGCCCAATCCAAGGCCTTGACTGATGTTCAGGCGTACCTGCTGGCGGTCCTCTGCCTGGTGCTGGGAGTCGGGCTGGGCTACTTGTTTCGTGGGTCCGCTTCGCCGGTGTCTGCAGCAGCCGCGCAAGCCGCTTCCTCTCAAGGCATCTCGTCTCAAGGCGGCGCGTCACAAGGGCAGGCGCAGGTAACTCCGGAACAACAGAAAGCAATGGTTGACCAGGCGGTCGCGCCTTTGCTCGCGACTCTGAAGACCAGCCCTGACGACTTCAGCACGATTGTCCAAGCGGCGAACCTTTATTACGACGGGCGGCAATATCCAGAGGCCGTCAAGTACTACCAACTGGCGGTGAAGATTCAGCCCACCAATGCAGATGTCCTGACCGATCTGGGCACGTCGCTCTGGTACACCGGAGACGCCGACGGAGCCATCGCAGAGTTTCAGACCGCGTTGAAGTACCGGCCCGACCATCCGGGAACGCTGTTTAACCTGGGCATCGTTCGCTGGCAAGGCAAGCTGGATCCCAAAGGTGCGGTTCAGGCCTGGGAGGAGTTGCTGCGGCGGAACCCGGATTATCCGCAGAAACAGATGGTCCAGGAATATATCGATCGAGCCAAGCAGCACGCCAAGGGGTAGGGAACAATTCTAAATCAGGGTATCCCCCCTCCCCCCTCAATCTTTGGAATCATCGGGTTAGCGCGAAATTCCCCGCAAAATCCGGATGTCAAAGAACTTAGGTACTAAAATCCAGACAACAAAGGACTTTGGGACGCGGCGAATTGGCTTGTGCCAACCGTTGCGGCCTCAACCATCATTGCGCAATTGATGGGCTGTGGGCAAGGTTGGATGTCACAAAATGCGGCTGTGGAAATCCTTAACCCGGCGCTTTCTTGTTCGGGGAGAGGTGAAGGTCAGGATCGAACATTTCTCTTCATGCTCGTGGGGCTAAAATTCCTGGAATCAATTATATCCAGGCTCGTTGGCGGCTTTATTCGTTGGCGGGCTTTTTTTCTACGGGCTTTTTTTCTCCGGCAGTTTCACCTTGGGCGCCGGGGCTATCGCTTCCTTGAACGGGAGCGGAGTCTCTTGGACTGGTTTGAGTTGGTTATTCGATTCTGATTTTACTACTTCTGGGACTACTGCTTTTGTTTCACTTTTGTCCGCTTCTACCGGGAGGTCAGTGTTTCCTATCAGGAGCATCTGCGCTCCCACTGGTCCTGCCTCGATTGCTTTTACCTCTGGTGGAGAGGGGAGAGGCAAGTCACATATTCTTACTACTTTGATCTTCAGCCGTTTCGCAAGGTTCTCTATATCTTTGTCGTCGGAATAAATTACGGAAGCCGATTCGGCTTTCGCAGTGGCGACAATTTGAATATCAAACTTAACCTTCGCCCATGTTCCCCAAGTTTCCTTGCGCGATTTTATTTGTGAGATCAGTTCGCCAGCTTCAATTGCGGCACGTGCGTCGAATGGGAGAATTTGGAACTTCCAGGTATCGCTGAGAGTCGCAATGTATTTATCGCGTGAATCGCCTGCGCGAACCAATACCTCTGACATTGCGGGAGCCGGAATGCCAATAACGGTGTTAGCTATGTCCAGATTGGCTGCAAGGTTGGCGACACGCTCCACAAACTGGGGAACCGGCCTATTCTCGCGGTCCTTCGCAACTTCAGGACGCGGGTACAGCATGACCACGAGATAGGAGGCGTCGAAAATAATCACTGCGTTGTTCCGTTCTCTCCGTGTCGAATCTGGCGCAATTCTTCTAGGGGGTCAGGAACATCGCTCCATCCGTTGTCCGGTATCGCTCGGAGCTTTTCAAGCGTCTCAGAAAAACTCTCGTTAGACAGAGGCTTTGGATCAAAGGATTGGATTTTGAATCGCTCTAGCCTCCATTTTTCATCTTCATTGCGAGTCCAGTACGCCATACCATGCACACGGACATACTGAAACAGCAGGGGAGCTAACGCTTGGCAAACGGATTCGCTAGCTTCGCAACACAGTATCTCTCCGTCCTCCCGCAAGAGCCATACGGGTATGGTCGCGTCCATTCCGCCAACGCGCCTCAGTTGCCCGATCAAGGAACTTGGTTCGCTTATCGGGCCGTATTTCTTGGGAACCTTTAGGTTGCGACCAGGAAATTCCAAGATGTTGCTTTTTTGTTGCTCGTCGATCAACTCTGCGAACCCTTCGTCCTCGCGCAATCGCTGATCGAACCTGTTGTATGCTAGGTTCGCTTCTCGCGGGCCTTGGCCGCGTTTCGCAAGCTGCATCCTATGCTTGATACGGCCTTCCTCTTCCTCGTCTATCAGCAGAACCGGG
>JBELAE010000204.1:0-8811 GCA_049509155.1 Candidatus Sulfotelmatobacter sp. | reverse complement strand
ATCGACGCTGGTAATGGTATCGCCGACTTTCAATCCGGCCTGGTCAGCGGGACTGCCCGCCACTACGCTCGAAACCGTCACGCCCGATCCGTTGCCGTAAACCCGCGCAATCGCCGGATTCTCGACCGCGTCAAACATAATGCCAATCGAACCGCGGGAAACCTTGTGCTCCGGCCCGGTCAGCTGGTTGTAGACATCGACCACGGTTTTCGACGGCAGCGCAAAACCCACACCCGCATAGGCGTTGGTCTCGCTCAGAATCGCGGTATTGATGCCGATGACTTCGCCGTTCATGTTGACCAGCGGTCCGCCGGAGTTGCCCGGATTAATGGCGGCATCGGTCTGAATGAAAGTCTGGAACTGACGGCCGGGCACAATGTCGCGCCCTTTGGCCGAGACAATTCCTGCCGTAACGGTCTCCGATAGTCCAAACGGGCTACCCACGGCCAGAACCCAGTCGCCCACCTGCATGCTGTCGGAGTTGCCCATCTTCGCGGCTGGCAGCGCGCGGTCCATGTCAACCTTGATCACGGCCAGATCAGTCTCCTGATCGGCGCCAATCACCTTGGCGTCGTGCTGCACGCCCGGCGGATCGTCTTCAAAGCGGACGCGAATGCGGTCGGCTTTCTCGATCACGTGCCGGTTGGTAACGATGTATCCCTTGGGGTCGACGATTACGCCCGAGCCCAGCGATCGCTCGCGGATGGAGCCGTCGCCACCGCCCGGACCCGCTTGCCCGCCCGGACCACCGAAGAAGTGGTTGAAGAAGTCATCCATTCCGCCGCTGCCGTCGCCACCGTCTTCGTCGTCTTGCCCTTGTCCGCCCCGGCGCCGGTGGACGTTCTTGATGGTCGATTCCGTGTTGATATTGACCACGCTCGGTTCCAGCTGCTTCGCGATTTGCGAAAACGTGTTCGACATCTGCTGCGGCGAGGGCATGGTGAGCGGCGTCGCATCGCTCTTTTGTCCTTGCCCCTCTTTCCCTTTAACTCCCTGGGAAATGACCGTGCCGATCAGAATGCCGACCGAAAGAGTTGCCAGAATACTCAGCGTGTAGGCCCAGCGATGAGCCTTCATGCGCATCCACATTGCGCCCGAATCCATAGGTCTACTTCCCTCCAAAACGCCCAAACCTTTGTATTATACCCATTTACCCGCCGCCGGGGCTGCGCACCAGAACATGCCCATCCCTGGGGCCTGGGGCTTTCACTTAGACGCGTAAACCCGCGAAACCGTTTTATGACTCGCTGGATCTGTAGGGATAAAGCGCGGCGGTCGAATCGCTTGAAGGCGGACTTGAGAGCCCCGTTAAGGACCTACTTTGCTTCGTACACCGTCTTCCCACCCACGACGGTACGCAGCACCTTGGTGGCTAACAACTTGTCCGGCGAACTCGCCGTCGGGTCACGGTCGAGAACGACAAAGTCCGCGAGCATACCCGGCACCAGCTTGCCTTTTTCTTTCTCCTCGAATTCGGCGAATGCCGAGCCAGTCGTATAGGCGGAGATCGCCTGATCCATGGTGAGCCGCTGCTCGGGGAAATATTCCTGTTTACCGTCCTCGCTCCTGCGAGTGACGGCTGCGTAAAGCCCGCGGAACGGCGTGACCGGTTCGACTGGATAATCGGTACCAAAAGCCAGCGTCACGCCTTTATTCAGAAAAGCCAGCCAGGCGTAGGAACTAGCCGCCCGCCGCGGCCCCAGTCGGTCCTGCGCCCAGCGCATGTCCGTGAGCACATGATTCGGCTGCATCGAAGCAATGACTTTCAGATTCTTGAACTGGGCGAACTGCGCCAGAGTTGTAACCTGGGCGTGCTCGATGCGCAGGCGGAAGTCGTCGCCGCCGTCGGGCGCTTTCACGTGCGCTTCGCGCGCTGCCTTCTCGGCTGCGGCAAAGGCATCCAGCGCCATCTGTATGCCTTTGTCGCCGATGGCATGAAAACCAATCTGGAATCCCGCGAGCACGCGCTCCTTCGTCATATCATTCAGCTTCTCCGCATCGTAGCGCGGCAAACCAGAGTTTTTGGGATCGTCCGCATACGGCTCCAGCATGGCCGCCGTGTGCGATCCCAGCGAGCCATCCATAAATCCCTTGAGCATGCCGGTATGCAGCATCAGATCGGATTGCGGATGCGCGTTGCGCTTGCGGCTTAGCTCCTCCACAGGATCGTCAAAGGGCAGCCATTCCGAGATGCGCGCCGTCAGCTTGCCTTCTTTTTCCAGCTCTTCGAAGATCTCAAAATTCTCCCAAACCGGGGAATAATCCTGCGCCGAAGTGACCCCGTGCTCGGCTAGATCGGCGAGCGCGAGTTCCAGAGCTTCGCGGCGCAACTGGTGCGTCGGCTTGGGAATCACACCAAGGATTGCCTGCTGCGCCGTCTCCCGCAAAACGCCCGTGGGCTCGCCATTCTCGTTGCGGTCGATCTGCCCGCCCTGCGGATCGCGGCTGGCCAGCGTAATGCTGCCCAACTGCAGGGCCCGCGTATTGGCCACCGCGATGTGCCCATCGATGCGCACCAGAAACACCGGATGCCCGCCCGAAACTTCATCCAGGTCCCAGCGCGTGGGCGTCACCTTCACCGGCCACAGCGTTTGGTCCCAGCCGGAGCCGAGAACCCAATCGTCGCCCTTCGACTCTTCCACCTTCTTGAGGACTCGCGCGCGCAGCTCCTCGAGCGATTTCACGCCCGTGAGATCCACGCTCAGCTTCGTCATTCCGGCATCGGCAAGATGCAGATGCGCGTCATTGAATCCGGGCATGAGAAAGTGTCCGCCCAAGTCGACCACCTGGGTCTCGGGCCCCTTCAGCTTCTCGATCTCGAGAGTCTTGCCCACCGCCTGAATGCGATCGCCGCGCACCGCAATGGCTTCTTCGCGCTGAATGGAGCTGAACGGCGTGTTGTCGGGCACGCCGGTATAAATATTGGCGTGCATGAAAATGATGTCGGCCTTCGGCTTGGCTTCGGGAGTCGCGCCGGGCGCGGCGTTCTGCGACAGGCACGGCATTGCGATCGAACACAACAAAATCGGCAAGCTCCCTGCGCGCACCTCACGCACCAACCTCATCAAGACTCCCTGTGGACTCAGCTTCATTCCCCCACCCCCGCCAGCGCCAGCATGGTCAGCAAAATCCGCTTCAGGCCGAGTTCGCGTCCGTTGGAATCGAACCATTCCTGCAAAGTGTGCGCCCCGCCGCCCGACCCGCCGCCGCCAATGGCCATGGCTTCCAGCCCCAGCGAGAGCGGGATGTTGGCGTCGGTCGATGCCCGCTGCACCTGCGCGGCATTGGACAGTTGCGCATCGACTGCGCGCATAACCTGCAACATCCGTGCTCCCGCCTGCAACTCGCCCGCGGGCCGGTTGCCGATCACCACCACCTCGCAACTCACGCCGGCCGGCCGCTTCTGCGCCTGTGACGAAGACCGCATCTCGGCCTCCATGGTTCCATCCTCCACCGCGCGATTGAGAGCCAGGCGCAGCGACTGCTCCAATCGCTCCATCTCCGTCATCGAGGTCGAGCGGATGTCCACCTTCATGCTGGCCGACTCGGGAATCGAATTCACCGAAGTCCCGCCGCGAATGACTCCGATGTTGAAGGTCGTCTTGGGTGTAGTCGGAACGGTCGTTGCCGTGAAAGTTTCAATTGCTTTGGCCAGAATCACGATCGGATTGGGCGCTCCGAAATCGCTCCACGAGTGCCCACCCGGCCCGCGCACAATCACTTCAAAGCGGCGGCTGCCCAGGGCTTCAGCCACTATCGTGTCCGCGCCCGCGCCGTCCAGCACCAGGGTGTAGGCAATCGAGTCCTTCCAGCGCGGAGTCGAAAAAATGTGCCGCATGCCCCGCAGATCGCCTTCGCCCTCCTCGCCCACATTGCCGATGAATACAAACGGCAGCGCATGCCGGATGCGCACCTTCCGCAGCAGCGACGCGATCGCCAGCAGCGCCGCCACCCCCGCGCCGTTGTCGGAAACTCCCGGCCCGTAGATGCGGCTTCCCTGCTGTCGAATGTTCAGCGGCGTGTTCGCCGGAAACACCGTGTCAATATGCGCGCTCAGCGCCACATAACGCCGTCCAAAGCCAGGATGGGTGCCGAACACGTTGCCCACATCGTCGATACGAACATCGTCCAACCCGACTTCGCGAAAACGCTCGGCCAGCCACGCCGCTCGCGCCGACTCGCCAAACGGAGGCGCCGGAATCCGCGCCATCTCCATTTGCCATTGCGCCAGTTGCGGTTCCTGAGTCCGAAACCAGTTGAACGCCGACCGCACCTCCGGCGAAGCGGCGAGGCGACCCACTTCCTGCTGCACTTGCTGCGGCCCGTCTTTCGGCACACCAGCGGCAGACGAGAGATCCGGCAAGTCCGGGCGCGGGGGATTCGGGCTCATGGCAAGTATTGCGTCAGTTTACAACGCACGAGCCGGGATTAGGATTGGCTAATGTGGAACGGAGCATTACGGGAGGGTGGTAACCATACGCGGTGGGGAGCCAAACTTTCGGCATGTCAAACAGCTCCGTAATGCTGACAAAGCTCTGTCATCCTGAGCGGAGCATGGGGGCGCGCTCAGCGAGCCCCCATGCGGAGTCGAAGGACCCCTGCAACCTAGGCAGCCCCTGCGACGACGCAGGGAATTCTCATCCACTCCACGTTCGGCAGCGATCCTTACTGGACCGAAACTCCCGGATGAGCCACGAATAGCGTGCGAGAACAAGGGGTCCTTCGACTACGCGGGAAGTTCGCATTCGCGAACTTTCCGCTCCGCTCAGGATGACAAACCGAGTGATGGACGCACTCCTGCTCGCTGCTCAACCGCAGCCACCAACTTCTTGGTTACCGGCACTTCAATCCCGTGCCGAGCCGCGCCGCGCAGGATGGGTCCGGCAATCGCGTCCAGTTCCGGCGTCTTGCCTTGCTCTACATCTTTTTGCATGGAGCTGCGCATATTCCCGGGCATCTTCATCACTCCGGCGATGACCGCGTCCGCATCGATCTTCGCGCCCTCGGCGACCGCGACCGCGCTCGCCTCGCGAATCACCGATAACCCCAGATCTCGCCATTGGGCGTCCGCCAGAATTTTGCCGGTGCTCTTGTCGGCGGCGGTTGTAGTCAGCGCGAACGCTGCCAGAAAGACGAGTTTGCTCCACATCAGCGTTGGTTCGTCATCGATGAAGCGGCACTCGAATCCCATTTTCTGAAATTCCTCGAGCGTCGTGCCCAGCAGACTTCGGCCCGTCGAAGACACGTTCAGACGGGCAAAGGGCGAGCGATGCACAATGTGGCCGGGTGCAACGCGCTCGGACTCCACCGCAATCGTGGCCGCGATAACCTTCCCAGAGCCGTATCTCGCGCGCAGTGCAGTCAGATGGTCGATGCCATTCAGCAGAGGAACGATCGCCCCCACCGACTCGGGCTTGGTGAAGGAAGCCAGCGCCGCGTCCAACTGCGTTGCTTTGACGGTAATCCAGAGGACGTCGGCGGGCGGAACTTCGGCCGCGTGCGAAACCGGCACGCTGAAGTTTCCGAAAGCGCTTTCCAGGCGAAGCTGGTCGGGATAACCAGCAAGCGCTTCCGGCCTCACGACCATCGTGACCGACTCGCCACTACGCGCCAGGCAGGCTCCGATGAGGCCTCCAATACCGCCGGCGCCGAGAATTGCGTGCTTTAGGGGAGCCATGCGCTCATCATTTCTAATTTCTATTTCTTCTGCGCCGCAGCCGGCACGCATTCCAGGATCTCGCCTTCGCTCAGCGTGTGGTCGCTCTGCTTGGCGCGCTGGTAAATGCGGTCCACGACCTCATCGGACGCCGGAATGCCGCGCCGTTCCAGCCACCAGAGCACGTTCGACTTCCCGCTCATCGGACCGATGTCGATAATCTGAGCCAATCCGAACACATGCGAGGGCACGCCCGAATACACCGTGTTCGCCAGCACGACGTCGTCCTTGTGATACGCCTTGATGATGGCGGCGGCGTGCACACCCGTCGCCGTGCGAAATGCATCCTCTCCGACCACCGGGTAATTGGCGGGAATCGGTACGCCTGTGGCCTGCGACACAGCCTGGCAATACTGCTTCAGCTTGGTCAGATCCTGCTGCTCCCAGGGCGCGATGCCCATCAATTTCAGGTTCACCAGCATCTGGTCGACCTGCGTGTTGCCCACACGTTCTCCCAGGCCAATGGCGCAGCCGTGCACGCAATTCGCCCCGGCGATGATCGCCGCCATCGAGTTGGCAATCGCCAGGCCGCGGTCGCTGTGTCCGTGCCAGTCCACGCGAATGGTTTCGCCAGACGGCTTCACGACTTCCTCAATCACAAACCGCACCAGCGCCAGCGCGCCCATCGGCGTCGCATGCCCTGCCGTATCGCAGATGCAGATGGCCCGGGCACCGCAGTTGATCGCCGTCGCGTACAGCCGCTTTACCGTCGTCGGATCGCAGCGACTGGTGTCTTCGGTGACGTACATGACGTCAAGCCCGAGCGAAACCGCATACCGGACTGCCTTTTCGGTGGTGTGCAGCAGAAAATCGTCGGTCCAGCCTTCGGTGAAGCGACGAATCGGGCTCGACCCAATGAAGGTCGCGGCCTCGATCGGCAGCCCCGTCTTCTGCACGATCTCGGCAATAGGCCGAATGTCATTCTCGTGCGTCCGCGCGGCGCAGTTGGCGCGAATCTTCATTCTCTGCGCAGCGATCTCGCGGGCCAGCGCAGTCACGGCATCGACGGCTCGCGCACCCGCTCCCGGCAGACCAAGCGCCAGCGAATGGATCCCGAGCGCCTCCATCAGATGAAGAATCTCAGTCTTTTCTGCAATGGAAGGATCGCGAACGGAAGGCGACTGTAGTCCATCGCGCAAGGTTTCATCGTTGATCAACACCGGTCCAGCTGGCTTCAGCCCAGGTGGATGTTGTTTGTTCCAGTCGTAGATGAGGTCGGAAGTGTGCATGGGAAAACCGCTCTTGGCTGTTGGCTCTTAGCCTGTTGGCTTGAAGCGTGACGGACCGGTTCAAGCCAATAGCTAAGAGCCAAAAGCCAAGAGCTCTTTCACTTCTCCTTCGGCGGCAGAGTCAGGCCGAAAACCGAAATCATTCCCTGCCCCGCGACGTTAATTTTGGTCTCACCCGGAGTCGGCAGATAGAGCGTCTTGCAATTTTCGCAACGATAGACTTCGGCCTTCGGTCCCCAGGCTTTCTCGACATCGCCGCACTCGCGCTCGACCGCGTCGGTCATATAGAACCAGAGCTTCAAATGCCCGCCGCAGAATTTTCCCTTTTCGTTTTTCTCGTTGCAGGCGCGCTGCCCCGCCTTTTTGACCTTCACCTTATGTTTAGGAAGCTGCGGAATATTCTGGGAAGACGCGGCCACTTCGCTAGTCGCCAAAGGACGTACCCCTCGTTCGAGCGGCCAAACGCCGCCGGATTCGGCCTTACGCGGTCATTGTAACCGAAACCCCGCGAACGAAACTACGTGCGAAACCTTGAACCACGAAGGGAACGAAGGTACACGAAGGACTTCGTGATGTTGCGTGTGCTCGTGGCCTTGATATGCAAGAACTCGGTCTCTGCTAGTCTTTTCATTTTAGTTATGCAACTCGTGCGCCGGACGGGCTTTGCTTCGGACATTCATAACTTTCTAAGGAACCTATGATCACGATCGTTTCCGGACTGCCGCGCTCCGGCACGTCCCTCATGATGCAGATGCTGGTTGCCGGAGGCATGACCGTCCTCTCGGACGGCGAACGCCGAGCTGACACCGATAATCCGCGCGGCTATCTCGAGTGGGAACGGATCAAGCAACTGCCCAACGATCCGGCGTGCATCGCGGAAGGCGAAGGCAAAGTTGTCAAGGTGATTTCGCGGCTTCTGCTTTCGCTTCCTGCTGGGCACGAATACAGAATCATCTTTATGCAGAGGCCGCTGCCGGAAGTGCTCGCATCGCAAGATGAAATGTTGCGCCGCCGCGGGACGTATAAGGAAGGCGCCGATCCCCGCGCGATCTCGGTAGCGTTCGAGAAACATCTGCGCGAAGTTTACGCGTGGCTTGAGGGCAAGCCTTATGTGAACGCCCTGCGCGTCCAATATCACGACGTGTTGAACAAGCCAAAAGACGTCAGCAAGCAACTGGCGCAGTTCCTCGAAATGTCCCTCGATCTGGAGGCGATGGCCCGGCAGGTGGACGCGTCCCTCTACCGCAATCGCGCGAAATAATTCGCCCGAGGGGTTCAGAATTCGAGCTTCGGCGCGGGCTGATCTGCAGTCACTCGCCCGGTCTCAATCGTCGCCGCGTAGTAGTTCTCGCCTTTCACCGGAGCGCGCGCCAGGCGGCGGAGAATGTTGATTTGTCCGACGTGCGTCAACGCGTCGGCGAGCGGCCCCTGAAATAGCTTTTCCAACGAAGCGTGCGCCGGTTCGCTCGACGCCAGGAAGTCATCAAACTTCTTGAGCGCGGTGAAAAATCGTTCGACTTCCTGCTCCCACGGCAAAGGTTTCGAGTTCTGCCACTTCTGCTGGCCCTTCGCAATCGACAAACCCCAATCCAACAGATCGCCGATGTGCGCTAGAATCTGCCCCGGCGGCCGAACTCCCTCGCCCGCCTGAAAATCTGCGAAGCCGGCGGGCGTGTTGCGCACTGCTTTTCCGCCGCGGTAGGCCAGAGTGGCCAGGGTATGGCGCAGCAACTCCCGCTTGGGATCTGCTGCCGAATCAGGATGGGCTGGAGTGGAGTTAGGCGGATTGGAAAAAGTAGGTACGCTCATGGCGACCAGATTACACTGGTCTTTCGTAGACTAAAAGCCGGAGACTAAAAGCGGGAG
>JBELAE010000203.1:0-8828 GCA_049509155.1 Candidatus Sulfotelmatobacter sp. | reverse complement strand
CCGGTGGTTTCGAAGCGGTCATACTCGATTAATTTCGACACCGGCAAGGCAACGTTCACGCCTGAAGGCGTGCGAACCATGTCGGAGCTCAAGGATTCTTTGGCCATCACCGGTTTGTTCATTCAGGTCGACGGTTACACCGATAACACCGGCAGCGAGGGAGTGAATCAGGCGCTCTCCGATGCCCGCGCCGCCGCGGTAAAGGATTGGCTGCAGAAGCACGCGCCCCGCAATTTTCCCGACAACCGCTTCAAGATTGTAGGCCACGGTTCGCAGAGTCCGGTGGCGACCAATGACACAGCCGCCGGGAAAGCGGCCAACCGTCGCGTGGAGATCACGCTGTCGGGCAGCTAGGTGGACTACGCAATTCTGTCATTCCGCGGATCGAACGCGACGAGGAACCTGCTGTTTGCCTACCGCGAGGGAAAAGCAGGTTTCTCGCTGCGCTCGAAATGACAAGGCTGAGCTGCTCGAAATGACAAGTTTTGAATGAACCCCAGATGAATCAGGCGATTGAGGTTTTTTCACCGAACAAGGTGATCTCCAAGCAGACCGTGCGCTGGATGGTCGGATTCCAGTTGCTCCTGCTCTTTTTCATCTGGGTCTTTTCGCCGACCGTCTTCCTGCCCAAGCCGAAAGAGGTTTTTCAGGCGCTCGGCGAGATGTGGCAGGAAGGTCTGGGCGGCGAACTCATCACCAGCTTCATTCTGAATTTAGAAGCCATCGCGTTTGCCACGCTGCTCTCGCTCGGCATGGCCTACCTCACGGTCATCCCATTCTTTCGGCCGATCGTGACCTTGCTCAGCAAGCTGCGTTTTCTCTCCATGGTGGGCCTGACGTTTTTCTTCACCCTGATGGCGAGTACCGGACACGCACTCAAACTGTATCTGCTGGTTTTTTCGGTGTCGGTATTCTTTGTTACCGGCATGGCCGAGGTAGTCTCCAGCATCCCCAAAGAAAGATACGACCTGGCGCGTACGTTGCGCATGAGCGAATGGCGCGTGGTCTACGAAGTTGTGATCATCGGCCAGGCCGATAAAGCCTTCGAAGTCCTCCGCCAGAACGCGGCAATGGGATGGATGATGCTGACCATGGTTGAAGGCATTTCGCGCTCCGAAGGCGGCGTGGGCGCCATGCTGCTGAACCAGAATAAACATTTCCATCTGAGCGCTGTGTTCGCGATTCAGCTGACGATTCTTGTGCTCGGCTTGGCGCAGGACTACGGCATCGGCTTATTGCGCGAGGTTTTCTGCCCGTACGCGGATCTGACTTTGGAACGGAAGTAAAGAAGGAACATGGTTTCCTACACCTACGGAAAAACGCTGCTGAGAGTTGAGGACGTCTCCCTCGAATACGACGGCCGTCCCATCCTCAAGCACGTCAGCGCGGAGATCAAAGACATCGTCCGTCCCGATTGCGTGCAGGGCCAGGTCGTCGGATTTCTCGGCCCCAGCGGCATCGGCAAGACGCAACTGTTCCGCATCATCGCCGGGCTCAACAAGCCAACTTCGGGCCGGGTCACCATCAACGGACAAAACCGTCCGGTGCAGGCCGGCGAAGTGGGGGTCGTAGCCCAGGACTATCCTCTATTCGAACATCGCACCGTCATGTCGAACCTGCTGCTGGCGGCCAATCAAAAAGAAAAAGACGACAAGACCGCGCGCGAAAAAGTCGTCCAGTACCTTACCGAGTTCGACCTGCTCGACAAGGCCAGTCTCTATCCCGTGCAACTCTCCGGCGGACAACGCCAGCGCTGCGCCATCATCCAGCAAATCCTCTGCTCCGAACATTTCCTGCTGATGGACGAACCCTTCAGCGGCCTCGACCTGCTGATGCTGGAAAAAACCAGCGAGCTCATCCAAAAAGTTTCCAACATGGATGATCTCAACACCATCATCGTAGTCACCCACGACATTACCGCCGCCGCCGCCGTCTCCGACCACCTCTGGCTCATGGGCCGCGATCACGATGCGCGAGGCAATCCCTTGCCCGGTTCGCACATCGTCGAAACCTACGACCTGATCGAGCGCGACCTCTGCTGGAATCCCCAAATCATTACGCAGCCGAAGTTCGTGGATTTCGTCCGCGAAGTCAAAGAGCGCTTCCGCACCCTCTAGGGCTACGCTCCAGCCCCACTCGATGTGCCCGTCCCGGTTCCATTGACCTTTTGCTCACTCGCTACCTAACATGTCTACGCAGTGAGTTCTCCTTCCCAACCCGATGGTCAAAAGA
Source organism: Candidatus Sulfotelmatobacter sp. (assembly GCA_049509155.1). GTDB lineage: Bacteria > Acidobacteriota > Terriglobia > Terriglobales > Acidobacteriaceae > Sulfotelmatobacter. The sequence goes on along the minus strand of JBELAE010000203.1, from coordinate 6,596 downwards.
TCTCCCATTACCGCATCCTGCGCAGGATCGGCGGCGGGGGGATGGGCGTGGTGTATGAAGCGGAAGACCTCAAGCTCGGACGTCATGTCGCTCTGAAGTTCCTTCCCGAGGAGCTGGCAAGCGATGCTTCGGCACTCAGTCGTTTTCAGCGCGAGGCCAAGTCCGCATCCTCCCTGAACCACCCGAACATTTGCACCATCTACGAAATCGATGAGGCCGATGGACGCGCCTTCATTGCCATGGAGCTGCTGGCCGGCCAGACGTTGCGGCATGCGATCAGCGGAAAGCCGCTGGAGATTGAGACCCTGCTCGACTGGGGCATCCAGGTCGGCGACGCGCTCGACGCCGCGCACTCCAAGGGCATCATTCATCGCGATGTCAAGCCCGCCAATATCTTTGTCACGGAACGCGGGCAGGCCAAGATCCTCGATTTCGGGCTGGCCAAACTTGCCAGCGAACCCGAAAGCGTTGCCTTGAGTGCCCCGACTGCCGACAGTGAAGAACATCTCACCAGTCCCGGATCTGCGCTTGGAACGGTGTCATATATGTCGCCGGAGCAGGCGCGCGCCAGGGATCTCGATGCGCGCAGCGATCTTTTCTCGTTTGGAGCGGTCCTCTATGAGATGGCCACCGGCCAGTTGCCCTTTCGCGGCGACAGTTCGGCAGCCGTCTTTGATGCAATCCTGAATCGTACGCCCGTGGCTGCGGTGCGGCTGAATCCTGAGGTGCCGGCGGAGCTGGAACGCATCATCAACAAGGCCCTGGAGAAAGACCGCAATCTGCGCTACCAGCACGCCTCCGATATGCGGACGGATTTGCAACGGCTGAAGCGCGATAGCGGCTCAGGCCGCGTGTCGCCGGCGGAACCGGAACTGATCTCAGTATCAGCGTCCCGGTCAGTTGGTTCGCAACTCGCGCCCAGTCACCCCAGCCGAAAAGGCTACTACTACGTTGCGGCTGCGTTTCTTCTGCTGGCGGCTGCGACGGTTTTTTTTCTCTCTTACCGATCTTCTCGTAGTGGTCCTGTCGTCAGCAAAGAGTGGGAGCAACTCACTTTCTTTACCGACTCCGCCGTATATCCGGCTCTATCTCCGGACGGCAGGATGCTCACCTTCATCCGGGGAAGCGATTCATTCTTCGGGCCAGGGCAAGTTTATGTAAAGTTTCTGCCCGATGGTCAGCCCGTCCAACTTACGCACGATTCGACGGAGAAATTGCGCCCGGTCTTCTCTCCCGATGGCTCGCGCATTGCCTACGGCTCGTTCGACAATTGGACCGAGTGGGAACTGCCCGTTCTTGGTGGCGAACCCCGCGTTCTAATGCCCAACGCTTCGTCGTTGACGTGGATTGAGGGTGGGACGCGCCTGCTCTTTTCCGAGATCAAAGAGGGGCTGCACATGGTGGTTGTCACCACCGACGAAGGCCGCGGCCATAGCCGCGATGTGTACGCTCCTGCCGGTGAGCGCAGCATGGCCCATCACTCATTTCTTTCGCCCGATGGACGGTGGGTGCTGGTTGTTGAGATGGACAGTCATGGGGAAATTCTGCCCTGCCGTGTGGTTCCCTTCCAGGGAGCCGGCGGCCCACAAATAGTGGGTCCTCCCAACGGCACCTGCATCGCCGGCGCTTGGTCCCCAGACGGGAAATGGCTGTACCTCAGTGCCAAGACTGACAAATTTCATATATGGCGGCAACGTTTTCCCGTTGGAGCGCCGGAGCAACTGACTTCCGGCCCCACCTCGCAGGAGGGTATTGCCATGGCCCCCGACGGCAAGTCGCTCATCACAGCCGTCGGCACCGATGACAGCACCGTGTGGTTCCATGACAAGGACGGCGATCACCAGGTTTCTTCGGAAGGGAGTGCGATCGAACCAGCCTTTTCTGCCGACGGAAACAACCTGTATTACTTGATGAGCAGCGGCCGGACTGACGATTACGAACTGTGGGTAAAAGACCTGAGAGGCGGAAAGGTTGAGAATCTCCTGCCAGGCTATGCCATCGGAAGCAGCAGCATGCTGCAGTTTTCACCAAGCCATCCGTACGCCGTCTCCAGCGACGGAAAACAAGTAGCGTTTGTGATGAAGGACCAGGGCGGCAACAACAGTCTGTGGCTAGCGGCCACGAGCCGTCGCTCCTCCCCGGTGCGCGTGTCGTCTCCGGCGAGCGAAGATTCGCCATTTTTCCTGCCGGACGGCGAACTGGTTTTTCGCTCGGCCGAAGGCGGGTCCAATTATCTTTATCGCATGAAAAGCGACGGATCCGGCCGTCACAAGATTACGCAGGAACGTATCCTGGATGCCATTGCCGTATCGCCAGACGGTCGTTGGATCCTAGCCGCAGTGCCAACCACGGATCCGGAACACACAGTTGCCGCCAAGGCGTTCGCCGTGGAAGGCAACGAATCCGTCACGCTGTGCGTGGATTATTGCGTGTTCAATTGGGATACCACGGGAAACTTCGTGTATGTCTCCCATTCACGGCCGCATGACGTCACCTACGCGATACCCGTGCTGCATGATTCCGGCCTTCCGAAGGTGCCCCCGGGGGACGTGTCGCAGATTCAATCCCTGGCAGCTGCGAAAACGATTGCCGCCATACCCCACGATGTGCAATCCGCGATAAGTCCTTCCGTGTACGCCTATACTCGCCAAACCACCCGGCGCAATCTCTACCGCATTCAGTTGCAATAAACGCCCCGCGTCTTCGGGAGATACTTGCCCCGCCTACTCTTCCGCCGCCCCTGCCCGGTTCGCATATCGTCGAAACCTACGACCTGATCGAGCGCAACCTCTGCTGGAATCCCCAAATCATCACCCAGCCGAAGTTCGTGGAATTCGTCCGCGAAGTGAAAGAGCGCTTCCGCCCCCCCCTAAGCACTCCTCAGTCGATCGCGCCGCCGACAAAGCGTTTCCTATTGTTCTCTAAGTGTCTGCATTGGGTCCACATTGGCGGCTCGCAGCGCGGGAACAAGCGCGGCGATCAGCGACACCAATGTCAGCACCAGGGTTACGACCAAAAAGACCGATCGATCCAGCGGCGCGACTCTAAACAGGGTATCCGCGATGAGCCCGCTCCCGAAAATCGAAGCAACCACGCCGATTCCAATCCCAAGGCACGCTAGGATCGCGGCGCGCCAGAGCACCAGGCCCAAAATATCGAACCGCGAGGCTCCCAGCGCGATTCTCAGGCCGAGTTCACGGGTTCTTTCCGAGACGATGTAAGAGAGCACAGCATAGAGACCTAGAGCGGACAGCAGGAGAGCGATTCCGGCGAAGCCGGAAACCAGAACAGCTTCAAAGCGCGGTTGCGCGGCCTGCATTACTACGCTATCGGCGAAGGTTCGATAGCTGAAGACCGGGTGATCATTGTCCCTGGCGGCGACCATCTTGCGAACCGTATTTTCGTAGGCTCCGGGATCTCCAGCAACTTTCATCACGATGAGCGTGCGCTGGTGAGCCGGATCCTGGGCGTAGGGCAGAAAAAACTGCGGCTGATAGGGATTCCATGTGTCATTGACCCGGGTGTCGCCGACGATTCCAATGATCTGCACAGCGACGTTCTGCGGCGCAGCGTTCCGCCCTCCGATCACCGCTTCATAAGTATTTTCGAACTTCGGGGTGAAGTACTGTCCGATCGGGTCTTCCTGCGGAAAATATTTCCTCGCGAAAGTCTGATTGATGACCGCCACGGGTGGGGCTTTCGGATCATTGTCGTGCGGCGCGATCGTGCGCCCGCGCAGCAGCGGAATGGAGAGTGTCTCAAAGTAGCCCGGCATCACGACCGCGGCGCCAGCATCCGGAAGATGATCGGGCGAGTTCAGATGATTTGCGATGGTGAAGTTGACAAACGTGCCGGGTCCCCAAAGGATGGGCAAGGGATGGCCGGCGCTTACTCTTTCAACCCCGGGGATCGCCGCCAGTTCCGGGAGGAGTCTATCGATAAAACGGAACTTGCCCGGCACGGGATAGAGCTTGTTGGTCAATGCGATGTCGAAGTAAACGGTGTGTGCGGTGTCGAAACCTGGATCGAGGTGAATGGTGTTGAACATACTGCGGATCAGCAACCCTGCGCCGATGAGGAGCGTGAATCCGAGGGCGGTTTGGGCGACGACCAGCGCATGATGAAGCCGGTTGCGGCCGCGACCAGACGTGGTCGTAAAGCCGCTGTCTCGCAAGGCAGTGGCGGGATCGGACTTCGATATTCGCCAGGCCGGGAGTAATCCAAAGAGGAGTGCGGTGCAGGCCGAAAGCAAGGCTGCGAACGCGAGCACGCGGCCATCGATAGCGATGTTGTACGCCCGGGGCATGTCCTTGGGAATGAGCTGGAGTCCGGCACGCAGGAGAGCGAAAGACGCAAGGATGCCGCTGGCTCCTCCCGCGAAAGCAAGGAGCAAGGCTTCGACCAGCAGTTGACGCACCACGCGAATTCGGCTTGCACCGAGCGCTGTCCGGAGCGCCACTTCCGGACGGCGTCCGTTGGCGCGGGCGAGGAGGAGTCCGGCGACGTTGGCGCAACCGATGATCAGAACGATTCCAACCGCACCGAATAAAAGAGAGAGTGCGGGGCGGATATCGGAGACTTCCTGGTCGAGCAACGGATTGATCGAAACGCCGGAGCGGTAGCGATTTTCGGAATACTGCTGTGCCAGCCCCCGCTGAATGGTGTTCAGTTCCGCTAGAGATTGCTTGATGCTGACGTCGGGCTTGAGACGGCCGACGACGGATAGCCTTTCATCATCGCGTTGCGACGTAACCGGATTGCGACCTTCGGCATCGATCGCGTAGGTCGACCAATAGCTGGCCGGCATGCCGACAGGATAGTGAAAGCTGGCCGGCATGACTCCAACCACGGTGTACGGTTCATCGCTGATCTTTACCGTTTGACCAATCGCCTTGGGCGACGCCCCGAAGTCTGAGACCCAGAGTTCGTGACTCAGAATGGCGACGCGATGACCGGGAAGTTCTTCGTCCTCGGTGAAGCTGCGGCCGAGCGCGGGAGTTACACCCAGCGTCGAAAACAGATTTGCGGAGATGCGGCCACCTTCGAGTACTCGCGCGCCTTCGCCATTCGCCCTGCTGAAGAGGCGGGTGATGTCGTCGTAAGAAGCGAGCGACTCGAAAGTATGGCTTTGCCGCCGCCAGTCAAAGAAGTTGGGATAGGAATTGCCGAGCGAGTTCGCCGCCGCAATGTTTGTGGGAGAGGCTCCCGGCGGGAACTCCAGAGTATCGACGGCAACCAGCCGGTCTTCCTGAGGGAGCGGTAGCGGCTGCAGGAGGATGCCATCGACGAGACTGAAAATTGCCGTCGTTGCTCCCACCCCAAGTGCCAGTGTCAGGACCGCCGTCACCGTGAATCCAGGGCTTCGACGAAACTGGCGCACCGCGAAAATCAGATCCTGCAGAAGCGTCGAGAACATGGCGTGATTATGACAGCGCGCGGGAAGCCACGACAAGAATCCGTATACTGAGAGACAACGTTTCGCCTGCGCCTGGGTTCGTACTCGATAAGGGGGCGTTATGGCAATGGAAAAGCTTGACCTCGCTCTTTCCCTGATCGCTCTGTCGGTGGTCGCTACACTGAGCTTGTCCTGCGGCGCAAAGTCGCAGAGTCAAGATCCACTCGAATCAGTCACCATAAGCCCGGCAACTGCCGACGCACAGGATTATCCCAACGGGCAGGTGCAGTTTATCGCCAGCGGCTACTACATCGATCCCTCCCACACGGTCACTCCACTCACTGCCACTTGGGGTACGTGTTCCCAATTCGCGGCCACGACTGCAGTGTCGGTTAGCAGCACAGGATTGGCGCAATGCGCGAGCGGGACGGTAGGTACTTACTCCGTTTGGGCGAACGATCCCGCGCCGCTCGGTCCCGGAGTTTACAGCTGTCCAGCCAGCACTGCCTGCGGCGGAGGATGCACCATTCAGGCTACCGCGCAACTCACCTGCCCCTAAGGCGGTTTCGCGGCAAGCCACCCAACATTTTGGCGGCGATGACTCTATTTTTTATTCTTCCGCCACCGGCGCCGTCATCTCTTCCGAAGGTTCTCCGCCCGCCATCGACTGCGCGATAATCAGCCGTCGCGCCTCCACGCGGATCTTCGGCAGCTGCACCGCGAACCACCACGCTCCCATCACCGACGCGAACCCGCCAATGGCGACGGTGAGCGGCGCGCCCAGCCGGTCTGACAACGCGCCGCCGAGCAGCGCTCCGATCGGCCCCATCCCCATGAACATCATCGAGTACAACGCCATCGTCCGCCCGCGTAGAGCGTCAGGCACCATCACCTGAATCAGCGTGTTCGACGACGCCATCTGCAGCATCACGAAATATCCCACCGGCATCAGCAGCAGCACCGAGAGCCAGAACGATTTCGAAAACGAAAACAGCATCAGGCTGATGCCAAACCCGGCGCAGCATACCGAGACCCACCTGCCCAACCCCTTCACACCCGAGCGCAAGGCCAGCGTCAGCGCGCCCAACAATGCCCCAACGCCCGCCGCGCCCATCAGGATTCCCAACCGCACCGCTCCCAGATCGTGCGAGCCGATCAGAGACGCAAATTCCTGGCCGCCGTGATGCAGAATCTTGTCCGC
>JBELAE010000202.1:0-8851 GCA_049509155.1 Candidatus Sulfotelmatobacter sp. | reverse complement strand
ATATGGCGATGGCGCAGGATGGCGTTTTCTTCAAGCGCATGGCCGTGATCCATCCCAAGTGGCGAACGCCCGCATTCAGCCTGATTGGGCAAGGCGTGTGGGCCGCGGCCCTCACTTTGAGCGGGCGTTACGATCAGCTTTATACTTACGTGATCTACGGCATGGTGCTCTCGTACACGCTGACGGTGATCGCCCTGTTCTGGCTGCGTTGGAAGCGGCCTGAGATTCCGCGGCCGTATCGTTGTACAGGATATCCATGGCTGCCGGCGATCTATGTGCTGATCGGGGTGGCGTGGATCCTGAATACAACCATTCGGCGGCCCATGGAGAGCTTCTGGAGCATGGCGATTGTGCTCGTCGGCGTCCCGGGATATTTGTACTGGAAGCGCGGCAACCGGAAACAACCTTCTGCTGGGCCTCCTGCTGTAACATCCTGACATCTGATAGCTCGGCTTGGCCCAGGACTTTGACCTTGCCGCAAACGCCTGGCGGTGTTATTCCTCTTCTTCTTGCACGCGCCACTCTGACCCCGGGACACGCCATTGGCAGAATCCATTTCGAAGCAGCCAGCGGATAGAGCTAGTTTTCTGGGGCCCGGAGTTTCCATCGCCCAAGCCGAAGATCCCAATCGCCCGCGGCAGGTCATGGGCTTCCGCGACCTGGTTTTGTTTTATGTCATCACCGGCATCAGCCTGCGCTGGATCGCGACCGCCGCGGCTGCAGGACCGAGTTCTATCGTCGTCTGGGTCGGAGCCTGGCTTTGTTTCTACACGCCGTTGGCGCTCTCAGTGCTCGAACTTTCCTCGCGCTATCCCAATGAAGGCGGCCTCTACGTCTGGAGCAAGCGCGCCTTCGGAGATTTTTCCGGCTTCATGGCAGCGTGGACCTACTGGACCAGCAATCTGCCCTACTTCCCTGCCGTGCTCTATTTCGCGGCCAGCAATGTGCTCTTCATGCGGCAGGCGAGGTGGCAGCACCTTTCGGGCAATGCCACGTTCTACATCATTTTCGCGCTGCTCACGCTGAGTGCGGCCACGCTAATGAATATCGTCGGACTCGACGTGGGCAAGTGGCTGCACAACGTGGGTGCGCTGGCCATGTGGATTCCGGTGGGCATCGTCATCGTGATGGGGTTTGTGGCGTGGCATCGCTTTGGATCAGCAACCTCATTCACCCTGCATTCTATGACTCCCAGCACCCACATCAACGACCTGATCTTCTGGTCAGTGCTGACATTCGCGTTCGGGGGCTGCGAAACAGCTTCCTTCATGGGCGAAGAAATCAAGAATGCGCGGCGCACCATTCCTCTCGCGCTGCTTTCCGGCGGAATCACGGTGACGATCTGCTACATACTGGGAACAGTTTGCGTCCTGCTCGCTCTGCCTTCGACGGAGGTCAACAGCCTGCAGGGCCTGGTGCAGGCCGTGTCGAAAACCGCGTCGCGTGTGGGCTATCCGGGAGTACTGCCGCTAGCCGCATTTCTGATTGCGCTCAGCAATATTGGCGCGGCAGGAGCTTACCTCGCGGCAGTGGCGCGGCTTCCCTTCGTCGCCGGCCTCGATCGCTTTCTACCTCCGGCATTCGGGGCGCTGCACCCGCGATGGAAAACGCCGTGGGTCGCGCTATTGACGCAGTTCTTCCTCGGCGTGGTGTTCATTTTTCTAGGGCAGGCCGGCACGAGTGTGAAAGGCGCTTACGATGTTCTGGTCAGCATGGGAGTAATCACGTATTTCATTCCGTATCTGTATTTGTTCGCGGCAATGATAAAACTACAGCGCGAACCGGCCGGACCGGATGTGATTCGTGCGCCCGGGGGAACGATCGTGGCAAAGCTAATAGCAACCGTCGGATTCCTGACTACGACGCTGACCATCGTACTGTCACTGATCCCGCAGCCGGATGAACCGAACAAACCGCTGGCACTGCTCAAGATCATCGGCGGAACGGGAGCACTGGTGCTGATCGGGGCGTGGCTCTATGTCGCAGGCAAGCGGAGGGCTGCCCGCGGACAAGTTCGAGCCACGTAGGCCCGGACGCATTCGTCCGGGTCACTCACATCCTGCGGGCGCAGGAATGCCTCCGCTCCTACGCGACCTATACCGGCGTCGCGGTCTTTCTCGGAGGATTGAAGAACGGCAGGCTCGTCACCTTGACGTTCGTCTTCAGCCGCATCGCTTCGATCGTAACCTCCATTTGCAGCGACGTTCCCGGCTTCGCGTATTCCGTTCCAACACTGGCCAGCGCAATCAACTTTTTCAAAACCGGCGACCAACTCGTCGTGGTCGCCTTGCCAGCCTGCTTATCGCCTGAGTACACAGGCACTGCGACGCGCGAGGCCTGCGCCGGCGCTGCCGGAGTGAGGCCGTAGCGATCATAGAGCTGCTCGATATCAGTCCAATCAACTTCGAGGCCCACCAGTTGTCGAGGCACGCCATTTTTCGCGTCCTGCTCGAGAGCCCGCTTGCCGATGAAGTTCTCTTTGTCGAGGTGCACCATCTTCGCGAAGCCCAGCTCGTAAGGCGAGAACTTCTGCGACGGAATCAGCGCCTTCTTCGAGCTCGTATAGTCCACTTCAATCAGCAGCAATCCGGCTTCCACGCGCGCCACATCGAGCGCCAGCATCCCGGCGGCGTGCAGATCGAACTGCTTGCCCGTTTCCGCCAGCGCATCCCAAACTTTCACGGCGTCGGCAGAATTGTTCAGCGGCACCCATATTTCGTAGCCGAGATCTCCGGTGTAACCAGTGCGCGAAATGTCGACGGCAACGCCCGCGATCTTGCCGCGAGTGACGCGAAAATATTTCAGATTCGCGATATCGACTTCCGCAACAGCCTTCAGCAACTTGGCCGAGGTCGGGCCCTGCAGGGCGAGGGCCGCGACTTTCTCTGAAATATCTTCGACCTGCACGTCCATGTTCAGGCCGTTCTGGCGGAACCATCGCAAGCTCGGATCGGCGGCCGTCCAGCGATACACGTTTTCATCGAGACGCGAAATCGTACCGTCGTCGATGACCTTGCCCTCTTCGTCGCACCAGCAGCAATAAATCACCTGCCCGACTTTGACCTTGTTGATGTCGCGCGTAATCACGCGGTTCACCAGCCGCGTCGCGTCCTTGCCCGTGATCAGATATTTATAGAGCGGTGAAATATCGATGAGCGCAGCCGCGTTTCGAATGGCGTTGTACTCATGCTCGTGGTGAACTTCATACACGCTCACCGTGTAGTAGCCCGACCACTCGCGATAGTTCAGGCTATGGCAAAGCGAAAACGTTCTCTCGTGAAATGCGGTTCCGATGGGCAAGATGGATTCCTCGACTTCGACGGCAAACTTCGAAGTCGGATTATATTCCATCCGCGCGGTCGCGCCGCAACCTCGCGCTGCGCGTGACCTGCAGTCAGCCGCGCCGCAAATATGCAGACAAAACACCATCTTCCCGATAGAATGGCATTCGACTCCCGGTCACCTATGCGCATCTTCATGGCCAATTCGTGCGGCATCCTCCGAAGTTGGACCGTCCTTCCCAGCGGGCTCTGATCTTTTGTCCGCCGGTTTCCCTGCGCGCGTATCATTGCGTTTCCCACACTCGAACGTCCAAGCTAAGGGTTAGGAGTTGAGCGAATGGCTGGTTCCAATTCATACGACGTAATCGTCATCGGCGGCGGCCACAACGGCCTGGTCAATGCTGCCTACCTGCAGCGCGCGGGCAAGAAGGTGCTGGTCCTCGAGCGCCGCCACGTCCTCGGCGGAGCGGCCTGCACCGAAGAAATTGTGCCCGGATTCAAGTTCTCGGTCTGCTCCTATGTGGTGTCGCTGCTGCGTCCGGAGATTATTCGCGACCTCGATCTTCCCCGTCACGGTCTCGAGATTCTTCCTCTCGATGGCACGTTTACGCCCATGCCCAGCGGCGATTACCTGTGGCGCGTGAACGATCACGGCAAGACTCATCGGGAAATCGCCCGCCACTCGCGGGTTGACGCCGAAGCCTACGACGAGTTCGGCAAGGCGATGCAGGCCATGTGCCGCTTCGTGAAGCCGATCCTGAGCATGGTGCCGCCCGACCCGACCACGCTGAATCCAGGCGAACTCATGAAACTGCTTTTCATTGGTCGCCGTTTTCAGGGCATGTCGAGTTACGACAAATACAACCAAGTTCAACTGATGACCATGTCTGCCATTGATTTTCTCGATCAGTGGTTCGAGACCGACGTCTTGAAGGCGACGATGTCGGCCTCGGGAATTATTGGAACTTTTCTCGGCGTGCGCTCACCAGGCACGGCATACGTGCTGCTGCACCACTACATGGGAGAGATCGATGGAGCATTCCGCGCCTGGGGATTTGCCCGCGGAGGCACGGGAGCGATTTCGAATGCCATCGCCGATGCGGCTCGCGAAGCAGGGGTCGAAATTCGCACCAAAGCAGCCATTTCGCAAATCATCGTGAAGGATGGCAAGGCCAAAGGCGTGGTCCTGGCCAACGGCGACGAAGTTTACGCCGAAGTTGTTTCTTCCAGCGTCGACCCGCGGCTCACGTTCACCAAGTTTATGGGCGCCGAACATCTACCCGGCGACTTTCTCGAGGAGATCAATCGCTACAAGTTCCGCGGCTCTTCCGGCAAAGTGAACATGGCGCTCAGCGGGTTGCCGAACTTCAAATGTATGCCCGGCCCGGGCGCACATTTGCGCGGCGCAATTTCCATTTCACCCTCGGTCGAGTATATGGAGCGCGCCTACGATGACGCGAAATACGGCAACTTCTCCCGCCATCCCTACATCGACATGGTTATTCCTTCGTTGACTGATCCTTCGGTTGCGCCTCCGGGAAAACATGTGCTGTCCTGCTTCGTGCAGTATGCGCCTTACAAATTGCGGCCCGGACTCACCTGGGATGATCAGAAGGAAGCCTTCGGCGACACCGTCGTCAACACCATCGCCGAGTATGCGCCGAACATCAAAGACATCATCATTCACAAGCAGGTGATCACGCCGCTCGATCTGGAGCGCGAGTGGGGACTGAGCGAGGGCAACATTTTCCAGGGCGAACTTTCGCTCGAGCAACTTTTCTTCCTGCGTCCCGTGCCCGGCTGGGCGCGGTACCGCACGCCTATCAAGAATCTTTATATGTGCGGATCGGCGACGCATCCCGGCGGCGGCATCATGGGCGCGAATGGTCGGCTCGCGGCGCTGGAAATTCTGAAAGACATCAAGGGAGCGGCCTAGCATGTCGGCACAAACTCAGGCGAGCCAAACCCAAGCGAGTTCAAACCAGCGCGACGTTGTCATTATTGGCGGCGGCCACAACGGGCTGATCACCGCTTTTTATCTGGCCAAGGCAGGCTACAAACCTCTCGTTCTCGAGCGCAGCGCCCAGGTCGGAGGGGCCGCGGTCACCGATGAATTTCATCCCGGATTCCGTTGTTCGACGTTAGCACACACGGCCGGACCGCTTTTGCCGAGCGTCGTACGTGATATGCAACTGGAAAGGCATGGGCTGAAGCTGATTACGCCAGAAGTTTGCGTGACAGCGATTTCGCCCGATGGGCGCGCTCTTTCGCTCTATCAGGATGCGAAGAGATCGGCGCAGGCGATCGCGGCATTCTCGCAGAAGGATGCAGCGAAGTATCCGGAATTCGAGCAGTCACTCGGCAAGATTGGGAAAGTTATTGGTGAGGCGCTGGCCACCACGCCGCCCGACATTGACCATCCCAGTAGCGGCGATTTGTGGAGCATGTTGAAGACGGGACGCGCGATTCGCAAGCTGGGCAAGAAAGACATGTTTCGCCTGCTGCGCTGGGGGCCCATGGCCGTGGCCGACTTAGCTTCGGAATATTTCGAGACCGAACTGCTGCGGGCGGTGATTGCGGCGCGCGGGGTTTTCGGAACATTCCTTGGACCATGGTCGGCCGGAAGCGCGCTGGTCTTGTTAATCCGCGCGGCTGCGGATCCTCATCCCGCGGGTTCGGCCTGCTTTGCCGCTGGAGGCATGGGCGCGGTTACGCGGGCCATGGCATCGGCGGCAAAAGCCGCGGGAGCGGAAATTCGTACAGGTGCGGAGGTCAGCGAGATTCGTGTGCAAAATGGAGCGGCAACGGGTGTGCTGCTCTCGACAGGCGAAGAAATTCAAGCCCGCGCGATCATCTCGAACGCCGACCCGAAGCGCACGCTGCTCAAGCTGACCGATCCCACACATCTTTCGCCGGACTTTGTACAGAAGTTGCAGCATTATCGCGGGAACGGCACGGTGGCCAAGGTAAACCTCGCGCTCTCTTCGCTGCCGAATTTTACGGCCCTTAAAAGCGGCGACAGCGCAGCCTTGAAAGGTCGAATTCATATTGGCCACGAGATCGACTATCTGGAGCGCGCGTTCGACGAATCGAAATACGGCAACTTCTCGCGCCAGCCATATCTCGAAGTTGCGATTCCTTCGCTGACCGATCCCACGCTTGCGCCCGAAGGCAAGCACGTGATCTCAATTTACATGCAGTATGCACCCTACAAACTAAAAGGGAGCTGGGAAGAACAGCGCGAGTCTCTCGGCCAGACAGTTATCCAGACGCTCGCGCAGTACGCGCCAAATCTGCCGGAACTGATTCTGGCGCGGCAGATCATCACGCCCCTCGACCTTGAAGAAAAGTACGGGCTGACCGGCGGACAGATTTTCCACGGCGAGCTCGCGCTCGACCAGTTCTTCACCATGCGTCCGCTGCTCGACTGGGCGCGCTACCGCACGCCGATTCAGAATCTGTATTTGTGCGGCAGCGGCACCCATCCTGGGGCAGGGCTCACGGGCGGCTCAGGCGCGAACGCCGCCCGTGAAATATTGAAAGAATTGAAGAAGTAATGCCAGCGTTGACTCATGAAGAATTCTGCCATCCTCCTCATTTCCTGTCCCGACCGCAAGGGTGAAGTCGCTACCATCGCCGACTTCGTCTTCCGGCACAACGGAAATATTCTGCATGCCGACGAGCACGCCGACGAAGAGTCAGGACTCTTCCTGATGCGCGTGGAGTTCGATCCCAAAGATTTCGACATCGATCTTTCACAGAAAGATCTTGCTGATTTCGGCAGGCAGTTCTCGCCCATCGCTGAAAGCTTCAATATGAAGTGGCGGCTGGCGCAATCGTCACAACGGCCACGAATGATTATCCTGGTTTCGAGGTACGACCACTGCCTGGTCGATCTGCTCTATCGGCACAAGAGCGGCGAACTGGCCTGCGACATCCCGCTGATCATTTCCAACCACGCTGACAATCAGGCGATTGCCGAGTTCTACAGGATTCCTTATGTGATCGTTCCCGCGACGAAAGACAACAAGAGTCAGGCAGAGGCGAAGATTAAGTCGCTGATTGATGAGCAGAAGCCGGACTTTATGGTGCTGGCGCGTTATATGCAGATTCTGTCCAGCGAGTTTGTCCATCGCTATCCGCAGCGGATTATCAATATTCATCACTCGTTCCTGCCTGCTTTTGTGGGTGCACGACCGTACCATCAGGCGTTTGAGCGCGGGGTGAAACTGATTGGCGCAACCAGCCACTACGTCACCGAGGTGCTCGACGATGGCCCCATCATCGAGCAGGATGTAGTTCGGGTTTCGCACCGCGATACCGTTGAAGACCTGATTCGCAAAGGCCGCGACCTGGAGAAGGTCGTGCTCTCGCGAGCGGTGCGCTGGCATGTCGAAAACCGGGTGCTGGTTTACGGCAACAAGACCGTTGTCTTCTGAGTTCTACTCTTCCCGACAGGCTCCGCGCGGAAGTCCATGTACTTCCGGTGAACCCTTTTCTCCGCGTGAAGTATCGCTCCGGTAGTAACTTGCACCAATAGTAACTTTTCGTTTTTACTGGAAACATTAGTAAAGTTTCAGAAAGGAATTCTTGCTCTCGGGGGCACGTTTGGCCGAAGATCTTCGGTTTGAATTAGCCATTCTGGCGACCGTCCAGGGCTTCTACCAGAAGCTCATGCGGGACGCGCTCGGCGGGGACGTCCCCATTCCGAGCGGTCTCGACGAGGACGCGCTGCGCCATTCCGAGCGCGAACTTCCGGCCACGCTCTCGCGCATGTATCGCTGGCTGCACCTGCTGGATATGGCGATCACGCCGGCCATGGTGCGGCAGGCCCTGACACCCGACACCGATTCCGAAGTGGCCGAGGCTCTGCTGCGCTATTTCGTGCGACGCCGCGAGCCCAGCGACGTCAACCGCGACAAGACCGATCTGATTGCGACTTTCTTGTACCGTCATCCGCGCGTGCCCGGACAATGGGAGCAAACCGGCTACGGGCTCGATGGAGCATTGCCGCTGTCGCCTTTCGAAATTGCTCTGATTGAAATCCTGGCCGACTCCGATGTGCCATCACTGCCCGAAGAACACGTACAACTGCTGCGGCGCTTCGATCCGCTGCGCGAGGAGATCGCGCGCTTCCGCGACTTCAACACGCTCATCGATTCTGGCATTATCGGCCGCGTGCGGGAGTTGAAACAGTGGCTGGATGCGTCGTTTTATCATCCCGGCGTGCTGGCCACGGTTTCCGCCTACAACGCGACTTTCGGCAAGAAATTCGACGAGCTGTTCGCCAAGGCGTTGGGCGAGATTAAGACCTTCGGACAAGCGCTCGAAGAAATGGGCGGAACGATTCTGACGACAGTCGACGGCGTGGAAGTCACAGTGGAACATGTGGCGGCGATTCAGGAAAAACAATTGCTGGACGCCGACTACGGCAGCACATTTGAGAAATTCCGCCGGGTTTCAAAGCTGAAGAAAGAACTGGACCGGCGTCCGCCGATACGGCGGTCATTGCTGACGCCGGCGGCACAGGCCTCGCGCCCCGCGAACGGTGCGGCAGCTGCGGCCAAGGC
>JBELAE010000201.1:0-8863 GCA_049509155.1 Candidatus Sulfotelmatobacter sp. | reverse complement strand
CGCGACTGGCGGCGTGGCAAGAGATTTCGGACGCTAGGCCGGGGAGTCTTCCTCTTCGGGAGGAGCGTCGGCGGAAATATTCTCATCGAGAACTTGAGTGGCTTCCTGGACTTTGTCGGCGTCTACCCGCAATTTCACCCCGCCGAGCGCGTTGGCGTTAAACCAGTCGAGCCGCACCATGTTGTCGTCGAACAGAAATGCCTCGATTCCCGCCGATTCGAGTAATCCCTTGGCAAGTTGAGCCTCCAGCAGGTTCCAGAAAGCGCGGATCGGAACCAGGTCGCGGAATTCGGGCGGGTTCGAATCGGCGGGTTCTTGCAATTGTCCGATATACATGCCCCTCTTGCTGAGCTCCGCGCGCAGCACCTCTCGGGCCAGATCCGTCAATTCGGACTGTTGCTCAGCCACTCGTGCCAGCTCCCCATCCGACTGAGAAGAATAAACCTCCGCCAGACGCCGGCTTTCCTGCTCAGGATCGATCATGCTCATGGCCCGGAAATCATACTCCATCAAGCTCGCGAGAATCCCGGTTAATCCTTGGTCAAATGTTTTCCGAAAACAGAACGGCCCGCAAGCCCGTTGATCGAATCAACGCAAGCTTGCGGGCCGCCCGGTGGACTGTTTGGGATTGACCAAGAGGTGGTCACTCTAACGTGGCCTCTACGGCAACTCCCGGGTCGGGGATTTACTCCCGCGGATCGACTCCTCTGACCGACCTGCGCCAGGAAATCAATCTGTGTTCACCGGTTAGTGTGCGGGCTGTAGCTTCGGCGCGTGGTGCTTTGGTTATGCGTCCCGAAGCCCCGCTTAGAGCAACCGCTCTAAGTCTCAGCCACCTCACCTGGTCTTTGGATCGTCCAACTACTGCCTTCAGAACTTGTCATCCGACCACCTCCTTTCCGGTGTAATTCGCACATTAGTACGAAACCGCCCTGTGCGTCAACCGGGTACAGTACCGGCGGTAACCACTGAGATTCCTGAGAAAGAGATTCCCGACGAGGCGGCTACCGCAGAACTTCCCAGTCGCTCGCGTCGCACGCGGGAGAAACGATGTCGCCCAAAATCTTGATCTTGCCCTTCATCGAGCCAATCCAATCCCTGTTCCTGAGCGGATCAACCGGAATAACTTCAGGGATCGGCCTGCCAAGGCGCGTTATTCTGATTGGCTTCTTCGTCCTCTGCACCTGCGAGAGGATGGCCGAGCATTTCGTTCTGAACTCCGTGATCGTAATCTCTTTCATGATCCTTACCTTTGGAGATCGGCATAATCGCCGGCGGTCTTCACTTCGGCTCGTTGCTACTGCAGCCCAAACGCATACAGCGCGCTGCCCGCCGCGATGGCCACGTATTCTTTCCCCTCCACCGCAAACGCCATGGGCGCGGCGTAGACCGCGCCTCCCATCTGGAAGTGCCACAGCGGCTTGCCCGCCTCCGCGTCGAAAGCTATGAAATTTCCCTCCGCGTCCCCGCTGAACACCAGTCCGCCCGCTGTCGACAGTACGCCTGACCAGGTCGGCGAAGTGTGTTCGAACTTCCACTTGATCTCTCCGGTCGCCGGGTCGATCGCCTTCAGGAATCCGCGATAGGGCTCAGCCTCTTCCGAGGGAAAATACGCGCTGCCATAAAACGCGTGACCTGCCTCATAGGGCTGCGGAGCGGTACTGAAAATGTCGCATTGATCGCGCGCCGTCACGTAGAGCAGTTTTGTCTGCGGATCGAAAGTCGGCGGATACCAGTTCGTCGTACCTAGCGCCCCCGGACACACGGTATGCCCTTCGAGCGTCGGCGAAGCTTCCTTGTTCGCTATGGGCCGTCCCTCTGCGTCTTTCTTGTCGCTCCACGTGGTCTTGCCGTAGGCATTCGCTGAAATCAGTTTGCCCGTGGTGCGATCGAGCACGTAGAAATATCCGTTGCGGTTAGCCTGCGCAATCAGTTGCTTGCCGCCGGCCTCGATCATGACCGGAATCTGCGTCGCATCCCAGTCGTGCTCGTCGTGCCTGGTGAACTGGAAGTACCAGTTCAACTTTCCGGTGTCGGCATTCAGCGCCAGCAGGGAATTGCTGTAGAGGTTGTCGCCGACGCGTCCCTCGCCGCGATTGGACGGCGCAGGATTTCCTGTCGGCCAGAAAATCTGATTTGTCACCGGATCGTACGTCCCGGTGTTCCACGCCGGAGCGCCGCCCACTTTCCATGAGTCGCCTTCCCACGTGTCGTGTCCCGGCTCACCCGGCCCCGGAACCGTGTAGAACCGCCACTTGCGCGCACCGGTGTCGGCGTCGTAGGCGTCAATGAATCCGCGCACGCCGTACTCGCCGCCAGAAACGCCAATCACGATCAGACCCTTCACCGCGAGCGGCGCAACCGTGAAGCTAAATCCCGTGCGATAGTCTGCCGCGGCCACGTCCCAAACCATCGCGCCGGTTTTCGCGTCGAGCGCCATAACATGCGCATCGAGCGTGCCCATAAAAACTTTGTCGCCGAGAATCGCCAGCCCGCGATTCACATGCCCGCAGCACGGACGAATGTCGTTGGGAATCTGCCGTTGGTACATCCAGATGGGCCGCCCAGTGCGGGCATCGAGCGCAAAGGCGCGGTCATCCTGCGCGGTCGCATATAGAATTCCGTCGACCACGAGCGGCGTAGTTTCCAGCTTTCCCGTCGCACCAGTCTGATAGACCCACTTCGCGACGAGCGTGCGCGCGTTCGTGATGTTGACCTGATCGAGGCCGCTGAAGCGCTTTCCGGAGTAGTCGCCTGAATAAGTCGTCCAGTTCTGTGGTTCCTTCGCGGAATTCACCAGCCGCTCGAAGGTGACCTGTGCGTGAAGGGGCGCAGCAAGAAAACTAACGACCAACCAGATTGCCAGAATTGCCGCCGCGCATTGGCCTTCACCGTGGAAGAGCGGCGCTTCAGCGCCGCGTAAAGCGCAGAAAAGATCGACGGGCTTTAGCCCCAGGGCGAGGCAGGGCCCGAAGGCCTCACCCAGTAAGGCCCCGCGACGCGGCGCTGAAGCGCCGCTCCTCCACGGTTGCCCTGACTTTTCAGAAGAATCGACACAACCTCGCTCCGTCATTTCGCCCCCACGCTGGTCAGGTAAGCCACGATGTCCTCCAGTTCCTTGTCGCTCAAAATGTCGGTGCCGTACTTCGGCATCGCCGATTCCCTCCTTTTCTGAAAAGCCAGCAGTTTGGCTTTCTCCAGTAGATGAATCTGCTCGCCCATGTCCATGATCTGCACGCTGAAGCTGTCTTCATTCAGGGTCACGCCCTTGATTTTCTTGCCGTCCGCAGTCACGATGGTGACGCTCTCGTACTCCTGCGGAAATTCCTTCGTCGATTCGGTGAGTCCCCAGGCCAATCTCCGGCTGGGATTGCGCACGGAATCGATAATCGCCTCCCTCGTGCGCGACCCGCCCACGCCGGTCAACTCTGGCCCTAGCCTTCCGCCCTTGCCCTCGACCATGTGGCAGAGCGAGCAGTTGGCGTCGCCGTAAAACAGTTCCTTGCCACGAGCCGCGCTACCCAGCGGTTGCGCTGGAGCCTTCACCTCCTGGCTGCGAATGTAGGTGATGATCTGCCAGATCTCCTCGTCGGTCATGCCGACGCCCTGGCCGTTGGTCCCGTTCGCCGGCATCGCAGTCCCGGCAATGCCGTTGCTGATTACCTGAAACATGTCCGAGTCGGAGTGCGTGTGCTTCTTCACCGCCCGCGTCAGGTCGGGCCCGCGCCCTCCACCGCGCGCGCCCAGTCCGTGACACAGAGCGCAGTTGATGCGGAACTGAAACTCGCCCGCCTTCGCCGCCTTAGGATCGCCCGCGAGGGGGTTTTGACCGTCCGCGACGTGAGCCATGACTCCCAGAAACACGAATCCGATGCACCATCGTCTGAACATGAATTCACCTTTCAGGAATTGGCCGCATTCTACCCCATCGATTCGGGATTGCAGCTTTGGAAATCTCGGCCGCTGAAGAAATAGGAAACGCTTGTCCCCACCCGTACATGTCCGGCGGGCATCTGCCGCCTGAACCTTCGGCTCTCTACACTGAAATTCTGCCCTCGAGGTGCCGAATTCCCGAGGGAAGAGAGAATTTCCCCTAGGCAGCCAAGTTATTGATCGGTCAGCCTTTCCAGCGAAAGGCGTCAGGTTGCGGTAGGCCCAGATGAGCCAGCACGCGATAAGCAAATTCGCGCGCCATTTCATCTAACGAAGCAGGACCGTAATAGAAGGCCGGGATCAGCGGAAAGATGGTGGCGCCAGCGTCGGCGGCCCGGTACATGTTGCGGATGTGGATTTTATTGAGCGGCGTCTCGCGCACGCACAGCACCAGCGGACGCTTCTCTTTGAGAGAGACGTCGGCCGCGCGCTCGATCAGTTGCGAGGCGACGCCGTTCGCGATGCGGGCCAAGGTGCCCACGCTGCATGGGATGACGACCATGGCGTCGGCGGGATAAGAACCGCTGGCCACGTTGGCTCCGATGTCGGCGTTGGATTGCTCTTTGATCTTGTGAAGCTGGATCTTGTGCAGTTGAATTCTGCGCGAGGCGCGTTCGCTCGAAGATCCAGCGGCAGCGCCGAGGATTCGGCCGATCAAGTTGGACCGTCCCTTGATGCCCAACTCTTCGGCCATGACGCGCAGCGCGCTGTCGGAGGCAATGAAATTGACAGTCGCGACGCGTTCGTCGCGCGTGACGGCCAGAAGAAGATGTCGCAGAAAAATGGCCCCGCTGGCCCCGGTGGTCGCGACGGTCAGATTCTGTGGCGGATGATTCGGCAAAGTTTCTCCGGATGGCAAGACTGGAGCATAACCCCAATGGAGCATAGGGAGCCAATGAACCGGAAGTCAAGATGAACAGGCTAGTAGCTAAGAGCTAGAAGCTAAGAGCTGATCATGTCCTCGACCACGAATCTCCGATCCCGCCGCAGCGCAGGCCAGTTGCATGCGCTCGAGGGAGTGGAGCGCGAAATCCGCGCCCAGGATTCGCACAACCGCAGAAAATATCTGCGCGAGTTCAACCAGGCCTATCGCAGCTACGATTCCGTTCTTGATTCGCATCAGATTCAGAGCGCGCTGCATTCCGCCGGTGTCATCCTTATCGGCGATTACCACGCGCTGCCCGCCGCGCAGCGCCATGCCGCATCGCTGATGGAGCAGCGCGCGCTGGCCGGCGACCGTCCTGTGGTGCTGGGTGTCGAAACCATTTTTGCCCGCGACCAGCACATTCTCGACGAATGGTGGCGTCGCGATATTGACGAGAACGAACTTCGCCAGCGCATCCGCTTCGACCTCGACTGGGGCTACGACTGGACTGCATTTCACGAATTGCTGGTCACCGCGCGCGATCACGCCGAAGCGGTTTACGGCCTGGATTGCATGCCGCGCGAAGATCTGCGCAAGATCGGCGCCCGCGACCGGCATGCTGCGGCCAAGATCGCCGAAATCCGCGAGCACCATCCCAACGCTGTCATCTTTGTGCTGTTCGGCGAGTCGCACCTCGCTCCCGGACATTTGCCGCGCGCCCTGCAACAGCAGATGCCCGGAGAAAAAATTCTCACCGTACTGCAGAACATCGACGCGCTCTACTGGCGCGCCGCCGGAGAGCGCGCCGACAAAGTGGAAGGCGTTCGTGTCAACGAAGACGTGCTCTGCGTCTTCAACGCCACGCCGCTCGAGAAATACGAAAGCTACCGCCTGTTTCTCGACCAGTGGAGCCGCTGCGACGACAGTCCCGATTTCGCGCCGACGATTTACAACCTGATTGACAGTCTGGCGCGATTCCTCGAGATCAACCGCTACTCGCCGCACAACGGCACGCAGCCGAAGTTTCTGGTCGACCTGCTGCCCGAAGTTTATGCCGGCCCGTCCGACGCCATGCTGCGCCGCCTGCTGACGCGCAAAGGCATCGGTGAGCCAGAACGCGAAGCCCTGCTGACCAGCGTGGAGAAACGCGGCAGCGCCTATCTACCGCAGGTGAATGCGTTCTACGTCCGCGAATTCCAGATGAGTCACGCAGCCGAAGACGCCACCCGCTTCCTGCATCAGGCCTGTCAGGGTTTGCCGCATAGGCTGAACGGGCACTCGAACGAACCTTCGCAAGAAGCTGGCCTCGTCAATGCTACCCGCGGCCGCAAAAGTGCGATCGACGATTTCTACGCCCGCGTTATTGAACACGCGGTCGCTTACTTTGGATCGCGCGTGCTCACTCCCTCGCGGCCTGCTCCCGACGACGCGTCGCCGCCATCGCGCGCGGCTTGCGAAAAAGCGGCCCAGGCAGCCGTTCGCCGAGACGTGAACAAAGATTCGGACAAAGACAAGAACAAATGCGAATCCGCCGCACAGGAGCTTGGCTACCGCATAGGAAGCCAGATTTACGACGCCTATCTAGCCGGCAAAGTCGCGCCCAGCGGCCTGCGCCGCCTCTTCCTGGCTCATCTCGACGAGCCCGGATTGGCCCGCAAAGTCTGCATCGCCGTAATCGCCAAACTCCGCGTCGTCTCCCGCCCGCTGTCGCGCTCTGCGCACGCCTGAACTTGGCCCTCCACGAAATGCTAATCTAGACCTCGCCCGGTTTGAATGCAGAACACTAAGTGCTGAGTGCCGAGTGAACGCTGAATCCATCCGCAAACTTTTCGACCAAGTACGCAAAGGCAAGCTCACGCCCGACGACGCGGTCTCTCGTTTGCGCCACATGCCCTTCGAAGATCTCGGCTTCGCGAAAGTCGATCATCATCGTGCCCTGCGCGCCGGCATGCCTGAAGTCATCCTCGGAGAAGGCAAGACGCCGGCGCAGGTTGCAGGAATCTTCGCGCGCCTGGCTAAACATGGCGGCAACATCCTGGCCACGCGGGCCAGCGAAAAACAGTTTGCCGCCGTCAAGAAGAAAGTGCGCGCCGCGGAATTTCACGAACTCGCCCGCGCGGTCGTGCTGCAGCGCGACCCGACGCAATATGGCAAGGGCATCATCGCGGTGGTCTCGGCCGGAACCAGCGACATTCCCGTTGCTGAAGAGGCAGTCGTGACCGCCGAAATCATGGGCAACGCAGTCGAACATTTCTACGATGTCGGGGTGGCCGGCATTCACCGGTTGCTGGCAAACCGCGAAGCGCTAACGCGGGCGCGGGTGGTTATCGTCTGCGCCGGCATGGAAGGCGCACTGCCCAGCGTCGTCGGAGGCCTTGTCGGCGTTCCCGTCATCGCCGTGCCCACCAGCGTCGGCTACGGAGCGTCGTTCAAAGGACTCGCCGCGCTGCTCGGCATGCTCAACTCGTGTGCCTCGAACGTCAGCGTGGTCAACATCGATAACGGATTCGGCGCCGGCTACGTCGCCTCGCTGATAAACCGCTTACCGTAACTAATCCCCGAAATGAACCTGTGGGATGCAGCACAGAAAAGGCGCGGCCCGCTCGCTACGAAACTGAGCAAACCGCGCCTCGCGTTTCTCTGTCACCGCTACATTGACTTCACAGTTGCCGACTTCTATTCGACTCTCAGCCTGTTGTCTACGCTGAAGACGCCGGGGATCTGGTTGGCTCGGATTCCGGCAACTTCCTTATCGGTCTTGGTGTCGACCGACCCGTAGAGCGTCACGTGTCCGTTCGCCACGATAATGCGAATCGGGCGCGCCGGATCCATCGAATACTTGCTCAGGAAAGGGTCGCTGTAGATGACGCGCATCGCCCGCAAACGCAGCCCGTCGTCGAGTTGCGAAACCGGCTCGAGCGAAACGTTGTCGATCACGTCTTTCACTCCGGGCATGCTCGCGATGTCACCCAGAGCTTCGTCGCGGCCCACGCCAGTCCGATCCTGACCCTCGATCGTGACCACTCCGTCCTTCACTCCCAGCGCGAAGAAGTCGAACGTGCTGTCATACCCCACGCGCACGTAGCGCAGCTTGGTTGCAAGTTTCTGCTCGAGTTTCGCGTCCGGCACATCGGGCCCGGTTACGGTGATCAAGTTGCGCACGCCCTGCGTATCCGCGATCTTCCGAGCTAGTTTGGCGGCGTCCAGTTTGCCCTGGTAGAGATCGACCGTGCCGGTGAGGGTCACGATGCCGTCCTCCACGCTCGCCTGCACGTCGCGGAACTGATTCTTGGCGGCCAGCTTCTGGGATACCGCTGTCTGAATTTGATTGTCGTACCGGGAAGCCGCGGTGGAGTCAGCCATCAGCGTTGCGCTCACGCTCAGTAGCCCCACTGCCAAAAGCCCTCCCAGCATTTTCAAGAGAGTCCTCTTTCCTGTTGCCTCACCCTTTGCCATAAAGGTCACCTCCGACCCGTTGACGAATCTTTACGAATTAACCACCTGGTTAATTCCTTCGATGCGGAGGAATCAGCCCGAGATGCACTTGCAAAAACATTGCACCGGGCGTCGCTGGGACGCAGCCGGCGCATAAAGAAGTGCACAAAACTATTTCTACTAAGATGTGTTTCTATCAGACGGAGCGCAGTCGTGTGTCCGTCGGTAGTGTCGTGCGTGCCTATTTGCGGGTTCCGGCCCTCACGGCGATTTTGGCCTTGGGCTTGTTCTTGAAGGCGGCGCCACTGAAGCACCAGAACCCGGCCAGCGATCCGCCGGCGAAGATCGACCATAATACCGTGTCGGACCACGAGCTAAAGCTCTCCCCACCAAAGCTGGCGAGGTCCCAAAAGGTGAGCGGCCAAACGATTAGCACATAGACGCCAACCACGATGAGCACGACAGCCATGCCCACTGCGACCGCCATCACGCCCGCCGAAAGGCTTTCAAACAGCAGCATGCCCCAGTGTTGATGGGTAGGGTCGGGCTTCGCGACTGAGCCGGCACGCGATCGTGGAACAAGCGAAGACATGGTCCTCCTGAAGGGCGTGACACGGCACGCTTTCTTCC
>JBELAE010000200.1:0-8863 GCA_049509155.1 Candidatus Sulfotelmatobacter sp. | reverse complement strand
TCCCTGGTACTGGCCGATGCCGTGTTCGACGTGGACGACGTAGTCGCCGACCTGGAGGTCGCGGAAGTCGGAGAGGAAGGCGGAGACTTTCGACTTCTGGCGTTGCGGGCGCGCAGTCACGGTGTCGGATTCGTCGAACAGGTCGCGGGCGCCGAAGATGGCCAGGTGGGCGTCGGGGAACATGACGCCATCGGGGACGTAGGCTTTGGCGAGCGTGGTGGTGAGAACTTCGCCGGCGAAGTAACTGGTTTCGTCGGCGTAGCTTTCGCCGCCGCGGGTGCGGCTGCCCAGGCGGAAGCTCACGTTGTATTCGGTGAAGATGTCGGCCAGGCGTTCGACCTCGCCGGTGTTGGGGACCGAGAACAAAACTTGATTGCCTTGGGTCGTTAGTTTCTGGACTTCTTCGAGCATGGTCGGAACCGCGCCGTGGAAGCGGGGAGTGGGCTGGGTCAGGAAGGTTACGGAGTCTGCAGCTTCGCTTTCATTTCGCGTGATGCCGAGATGTTCTACGTCGGCTCCGGTGATGGATGCGACTTTTTTCCACCAAGCGTCTGGCGGAACGTAGAGGTCGGCGGGGCGCACGAGATTGCCGACGCCGCTGCGCTCGTGGGCTTCTTCGACACGGGTCCAGAAGCGGTCGAATTCGGTGCGCAGCAGATCGGGTTCGTCGAGCAGGACGGCGGCGCGGGGAAGCAAGTCGAAGACGCTGCGGTCGGCTCCGGCGACGGGGGCGTAGAACTCCCAGCCGGGGAAAACGGTGACTCCGCCGGAACGGACGGCGGCTTCGACGATTTCTTCGGTTCCAGATATCCGTTTGCCGGAGAGGCGGGTGTGGATTGCGCCGAGAAGATGATCGCTGACGGGGGTTTCGGTGAGCGGCAACAGAAGCGCTTCATCCAGGGGATTCGACGAGCGCTGCGAAGTGGGGTCGAAGCGGCGGATGGAATCGACTTCGTCGCCGAAAAATTCGATGCGGACGGGGCGTTCGGCTTCGGGGGAATAGACATCGAGGATGCCGCCGCGGAGAGCGTATTCGCCGGGCATTTCGACCACGTCGGCGGAGTTATAGCCGACGGTGTTCAGGTGGGCTAGGAGGTTGTCGACATCGAAGGATTCGCCGCGGCGGAGGATGCGGGCGAGGTCGGTGTAGTAATCGGCGGAGCGCAGGAGGATCGCCGTGGCTGCTACTGGAGTGACTAAGATCGACGTTTTGCCAGTGGCGATTTTCCAGAGAGCGGTGGCGCGCTCTTCTTGCAGTTCGGGATGCGGGGAAAGATTCTGGAACGGGAGCACATCGCGGGCGGGAAGGGCGACTATGGAGTCGGGATCGCAGGCGGCGGTGAGTTCGCAGAATCCGCGGAGGACGGGGACGAAATCTTCGACGGCGCGGTTGTCGTTGACGACGAGGATGAGCGGGCGGTCGGCGTGGCGGCGCAGAAGCACGAGCAGCAGGGCTTTTGCGGTGGGGGAGAGTCCGGAGACACCAATGCGTCCCGTGCCCTCCCGCAGGTGGGAGGCTACACGCGTGAAGGCGGGAAGCATTTCTACGTCCGCGAAGAGTTCGCGGACGAAGGGAAGAAGCATGCTTGTTAATTTTAGCAGGAGTGGGGCGGGGTGGCGGAAGCCGGGTTGAAGATCAAAATCCCCACTTCTCGCAAAGGACGCGCCGCGCTGCGCTCGGCTGGGCGGGCGAAGGCGCCCGTCCCCACATGAGCATCGTTCCCACATGAGCATCGTTCCCGCATGAGTCGTGCCTTGCCCTGGGATTTTATGCTCGCAATAACGGGCGGGTTAGGCAGGTGGGGCCGCCGCTGCCGTTGATGCAGAGTTCGGTGCCGGGGAAGGTGCGGAGGTCGAATCCGGCTTGGCGGAGGCGGGCGTTGGTTTTGTGATTCTCTTCGATCGCTAGCAGGCGTTTTGCGCCTAGCGCGAGTACGTTGCAGGCGAGGGTGTCGCGCTCGGAGGGATCGATATCGATGAAGTGGTAGCCGCGGGATTTCAGGAGCTCGACGGTTTCGACGGCGAGCCAGGGGAGATCGACTAGCGCGGTCTGCTCGTCGAGCAGGCTGATCAATGACATTAGATGCAGGCAGGCCGACGGGCCGGGACCGTGGGGGAGCGGGGCGGAGAGAACTTCGATTCCCCTGGGCGCGAGCAGGACGCGCAGCTGGGCGATTCCGGTGGCGTTGGTGCGATAGCCGTGACCGATGAGCAGGGTTTTCGTCTGCGGCGTCTTCACGTCGAGGGTTTTCCCTTCTAGCGTTTTCCCTTCCAACCAGAGAATGTCTCCGGCTTCGGTGGTGCCGGGGGCGACGATTTTGGCCAGGGTGGGGATGCCGAGGCGCGTGCAGAATGAGCCATGGTTGCGGCCTTCGGCGACGCGGTTGGGTTTGCCGGGACGCATGACGATCAGGCCGAAATCGGTGGCGAGGGAAGCGTCATGGGTGTAGACCGCATCGAGGGAAAGTTCCGGGGAGGGCGGGGCTTCGATGACTTCCGCGCCGGCGGCTTCGAGTTCGCGGCACAGGGCTTCGTGCTGAGCTTGGGCTTGTGCGAAGTCGGGGGCGTGGTGGAATCCGAGGTCGCGCCAGCGGGCGGCGTGCTCGGGCTGGTTCCATCCGGCGAGGCGGGGCGAGCAGACCAGGACGCGCAGCAGCGGGGCGACCATGGAGTGTCCGTTGAAGGCGAGGGTGGTTTCGGGTGTGGGCAGGGGGAGCCTCCTCGGCAGATCGGATGATTTTAAGGCAGCGCGAGCGAGAAGTGTTAAGCGGAATGTCCGGGCACCTAGGCCGGCCCAGCGCGGGCTACGAAAAGTGCATGAGAATAATTCTTTCGCCCCTTCGGGGCTCGCTCTCTCCGCAATCTCTGACCCACGACTTGCGCCGTGGGCTGTAGTCTTTCGCCGCTTCGCGGCTGGAGCCCGGCGGATGCCTTTCGAGACCCTTTATTCCGAGGTGGCGAAGGAAACGTTTGCGTCTTCGGGGGGGAGCAGATCGCAGACGGGGTGCTTGTCTTTTTTATGAGAGCTGTTGTGGGCGTTGCGCTTGTGGAGCCAGTGCTTGAGATGTTTGCGCGCGGTGGGGGCGAGTTTGGAGAAGAAGAGTCCGGCGCGGCCCTGGTCGCTGGCCCACATCACGTCGGCGTGTCCGTGGAGCGTGAGGTTTGTGCCGGGAAGAATGCAGCGAAAGGCGAGGTTCGAGCTCATGGGCACGGGCTCGGTCGCTTGGACGGCGAGGCCGTGCTCGCCGATGTCGATGCTGACTCCGGGAAGCGTTCCACTTTTGAGGTCGAGATAGACGAGGGTTTTTAGTTCGTAACGCGCGGTCTTGCGACGGCTGGGCTTTCTGGTTTTCTTGCCGGAGTGTATGGCGTCTTTAATCTGCTCGGCTTCGAGCGGGCGATACAGGATGCGGTTGGCGCCGGACTGGAAAGCCTGACCAGTGCCGGGCCACGCGCGGCTGGCTACGGCGAGCAGCGTGGGTTTCTGAATGGGCGGCAGCAACGCGGCCATGCGGATGACTTCTTCGGCGCCGGGCAGATCGAAGTCGACGATCAGGGTGGAGCAGCAGCCGGTCATGACCAGCTCCAGTGCTTCGGGCCCGGACGGGCTCTTCACCAAGTCGATTTCGAGCTCTTCGAGAGTGTCTTTCAACGTTTCAAGAGATCGCTTGTCCTGACACATTACCGCGGCAGACTGGCGCATGATCTACAAAGTACGAGGGCGCGCGGGGTAGGTAAATGTCACAGCGGTAATCGGCGGAGTGGTTACCAAAGCACTCTAGGAATGGGCGGGAAATGGTAGCGTTATCGACTGGCCGCCTTAGTTCTGCCCCCGCTTGATAGGCTGCGCCTGGGACTCGGGAACTCGGGTATAGGCGTCGCCCCAGATGCCGGAGAAGTCGATGATCTGCAGGGTGCCGGAGCTGGGATCGAAGGTCAGCTCAACTTCTTGATTGGTGAGATAGAACTTCGACGGAGTTTCCGCCATCATGCGTGCGGGTAAGGTCTTCGCGCCTTCATTCTGGACGTAAAGATGACCGTCGGCAAAAGTCAGGAGCACGAACTGTGGATGTTCTGCATTACTGGATCGATAGCGGCCGGCATAGGCGCGCAGGATCTTCTCCGCTACGCTGGCTTCCTTGCCCTCCGAGGGAAGAATGGCGTCGCCGTTCATGGCGAGATCCACAACTTCTGTGTCGAGGGCCAGGGTGCCTGGGGTTGTCCGGTTGCCGTCGGCGACTAGATTTGAGAGGACGACGACGGTGGTCTTTGTTGCCAGGATGTAATCCAGGCAGGAGAAAAAACCATCCACCGTGCCGTTGTGGAAAATATCGAGAGTTGGGCCTTCGCCATCGATCTGGAGACCGTAGCCATAGCCGTCGAGAAAGGGAGTCACCATCTCGGTCAGCGAGGCCTGCGAGAGTACTTTGCCGCCGTGCAAGGCTTCAGTCCAGCGAATCAAGTCGCCGGTTGAGGAGTAGAGATTTCCGGCTCCGGCCAGGCTTGAAAGATCGTCGTCTTCCACTCCGACTGGACCGCGGGCAGATGGGTGATAGCCGTAGGCGCGGTGCGGGACCAGGGTGGAGTTCCAATCACAACCGGTTTCGGTGAGTTGCAGCGGTTGGAAGATGCGCTCCTCAAGAAACTGGCAGTAGGGCTTTCCGCTCGCTTGTTCAACCACTCGTCCGAGCAGCATGTAATTGATGTTGGCGTATTCGACCTTCGAGCCGGGCTGAAACTCGAGAGGCTTTTCTGGGATTCCTTTCATAAGCTCTTCCGGAGTGTGTGGCGAGTATTTCAGTATTAGACCGAAGTCCACGTCTGGAATGCCGGAGGTATGAGTCAGCAGATTACGCAGCGTGATATTGCTCCATGTAGCGGGCGAGTTCGGATAAAAGCGGCTGATGGGATCGCTCGTCTTCAGTTTTCCATCCTCCTGGAGCAGCAGGATGGCGGCGGCGGTGAACTGCTTGGAAAGGGAGCCGATGCGGAAGCGCGTGTCGGGCGTGAAGGGAATCTGCCATTCGAGATTGGCGTAGCCGTAGCCGCGTTGAAAGATGAGTTGGTGATCGCGCGCGACGGCCACCATCCCCGAAAAGCCGTCGTGGTTGCGGTAGAACTTTGCAGCTCGATCGATGCGGTCAGGAAAAGAGATTGGCGCTTGCGCCGAGACAGGCTGCGCCGCCATCGCTAGTGAGATGGCGAGGACTGAAGCGAGGTGTCTCATGGTGTCGATCTAATTGGCGTTTCCGATGCCAAATCGCAAATGCGGTATTAGCGTCGCGAGTCCGGTGGCACCAGGTTGTTCGCCCGATAGTAGACCACAAGCTGGCCATAGTGCTCGCCGCTGTGCTCGATGGCGAACGTCCAGATCATGGAGTTGTGGGCCATCCGGTTCCCAAAAAATTTGGTTGTGTTGTCCAGCCCCGCATCGCCCTGCTGCTGAATCACTTGAGCTCCGTCCGTGACGGCCTCCTGCACGAACTTCACAACGTCGGCTTTGGTCTTGAAAGCATCGCGCGAAGGATTGTCGCCCTCGCCGAAGTCAGGCCCGACGTTTGATCCGGAAACCCGGCGTATCAGAACGAAATCCAGCGCAGCGGCGTGGAGAAGATTCTGGGCAAAGGTGCGCTGGTCTTTCTGCAGCTTGAAGTCGTATTTGTCTTCCGGAAAATCCTTTGCCATTGCGACGAGCTTGTTTCCAATGTCATTCCACCGCTCCAACATCTCATCGGATCGAGAGCGCGCCGGACTCGGAGCCTGGCTTTGCGTTTGGGCCTGACTGTGAAGGCTCATTCCGACGGCAGCAAACAGCGTGACCGCAACCAGCGCAAACGAAGATCGCTTCATGGTAGATCGCTCCATTTGATTCGCTTTTGAAATTCCGTCGAGGGTTAGACGTAGCGCTGCTGCCAAGGTTTGGGCAAATTTCGGATCAAAAGGCGAAACCTCCAGGTGACCGGATGGCTTGATCCAGCATTCAGATGGCCCGATGGGCTAGTCGGAAATAATCCTCGAAATTAGACATCTGTGTCACCAACGCCACTCAGCAGAGGGTCAACCGACGCCTTATTCATCCACCACGGAATTCCTAAGCGTTCCCACTCCCTCTACGCTGACCTCGACGACATCCCCCGCCACCAGCGGCCCCACGCCGGCAGGTGTGCCCGTAGGAATTAAGTCTCCCGGAAACAAAGTCATGGCCTGCGCGATATGCCGGATCACCACGTCCAGCGCAAAGATAAAGTCGCGGGTGTTGCCATCCTGCTTGATCTGACCATTCACCCGCGTCTGCACACCGACACCCGCCCACGGATCTATTTCATCCGTCACCACCGGCCCCACAGGGCAAAACGTATCGAAACCCTTGGCCCGCGACCACTGCCCGTCTTTATTTTGCAGATCGCGGGCCGTCACGTCATTCACGCACGTGTAGCCCAAGATGTATTGCCGAATATCCGCATCCGGCGCCGGCTGGTAGCACGTCTTGCCAATCACCACGCCCAGCTCGCCCTCAAGATCGACACGCTCGGAAATCTTAGGACGGCGCACAATCCCTCCCGGCGCCAGCAGCGCCGACGTGGCCTTCAGAAAAATCAGCGGCTCGGTCGGCACATCGTGGCCTAGTTCCGCCGCGTGCTCGCGATAATTCCTCCCCACGCACACAATCTTCGACGGACGCACCGGAGGCAGCAGGGACGCTCCCTCCAGCGGAATGGCCTCAATCCGACGCGTGCGCAGGCTTTCCATGTCTCCGTCGGCTTCTTCGGGAGCGTTGAGCAGCACGCGCACAATCGCGTCCCGCCCGCCAACGGACTCGACCAGACCGTACTGGGGCTGGCCATTGAATTGAAATCGGCAGTATTTCATCGCCCTCTATCTAACCATATCCGCGGAATTCGAGCGCGGAATTTGACGCCTAAAGAACAGAAATATTTGCTGCCTGGATCGTGCTCTTCTCGAAATCACGCGGGTGGTGTTAACGAGACTGGAACGGCACTAACGGGGCCCTAGGGCTTTCGACGATCTGAGCCAGGGAGGGTTCGGGGGCTTGGTGGGCGACGGAATGGTGCGGGGCGGGGGTACAGGGAACCCTGTAGAGTGTCGGGGTAAGTGCCTTAGGGAGTTGGGCTTGCATTGGAGGCCGGGAAAGGTAGGCTGGCCTGTGGAAAAGGTTGTGGAATTGAAAACCGTGTTCAAGATTTCTGGCGGCAAGGACCGGGCGGGCGGTTTTGGGAAAGCGCGAGGCTGGGTGTTAAAGCCATGAGTAGTAACCAGTTATGCAATTCACGAGACATTAACATGACCGGGGGCTAGGTGGGGTTGATTTCTTTCCGATTTTGAGATTTGCACATTTTGGGGTCATGGTACTTTCGTTTTCGGGCCGATTTTAGGGGGTTTTCTGGCTGCCGGGGGGTTGAGCTTTCAGCGGGAAAGCTGATTCTGACGATTGTTATTTGTGATCCGGGTTTGCAATCTGCTGGAGGGCCCGGAGTTTGTTGAAAGGTTCGTGGCGTCAGGGGCTAAAGCCCTTTCCGAAAAGTGAGAACTTATCGCGGCGCTGGAAGCGCTGCGCCACCCAAAATCTACCCCACCTGGAAGTTTTTCGGCCGAATGCTAGGGGAGTGTGAAGGCTACGATCGAGTCGTTTTGGGGTTCTTCGGTCACGCCCTTGTGGCCTCCGGCGGCGATTACTACAAACTGTTTGCCATCTTTTTTTGTTTGGTAGGTCATGGGAGTGGCACCGCCGGCGGTGGGGAGTTGAGTCTTCCATAGTTCTTTGCCGGTTTCGACGTCGAAGGCGCGGAGGGCGGGGTCGATCATTGTGCCGGCGATGAATACTAAGCCGCCGGCGGTGACGATGGGGCCGCCTAGGCTTGGTGCGCCCACGGGGATTGCGGGATTGCCGGGGGCCAGGGAGCCTAGCGGGACCTGCCAGCGAATGGTGCCGGCGGTCATATCGACGGCGGTCAATGTTCCCCAGGGTGGTGGGATGCAGGGGAGATGATGGGCTTTGGCGAACATGAGGGTGCGAAACAGGCCGTAGGGGCCTCCGGACTGCTCGGTGTAATCGGCGTCTTCGGTGTCCTTGTCTACTTCGTCCCAATATTTATCGCGCGGAATCAAACCCATCCGGGCGGGGAGGTTGTTGGTGTTGACTACTAGCAAGGCGTGTTGCGGGTCGTAGGCGTAGCCGCTCCAGTTCATTCCGCCAACGTTTCCGGGGACGGAGAGAGTGCCGCGCAGACTTGGCGGGGTGAAGAGGCCGTCGTTGCGGAGAGTTTTGAGACGCTCGCGGCAGAATTCGAGGTCTTCGGGAGTGATGCCCCAGGCATCGTCGGGGGAAAGTTTTTGCGGAACTAGAGCTGGTGGGGCAACGGGAAAAGGCTGGGTGGGCGAAGTGACTTCTCCGGGGATATCGGTTTGCGGGACGGGGCGCTCTTCTACGGGAAATACGGGGACTCCGGTGTCGCGATTCAGCACATAGAGGAAGCCGGTCTTGTTGCCTTGAATCACCACGGGCACGGTTTTTCCGTCGTGCTGCACGGTGGTCAGGAGTGGGGGCGAGGCGGAGTCGTAATCCCAAAGATCGTGATGGACTAGCTGGAAGCCCCAGACGAATTCTCCGGTTTTTCCGCGTAGGGCGACGATGGAGTCGGACCATTTGTCGTCGCCGGGACGGAGGCCGCCGTAATAATCGGGGCTGGCGCTGCCGGTGGGGACGAAGACTAGGTCGCGGTCGGGATCTGTCGCCATTACGGACCAGGCGTTGCCGGCGCCGGTGCGCCAGGGTTTTGCGGAGGACGTTGATTCGGGATTGTTGGGCGGCAGCGGCTCCCATTTCCAGCGTAGAGTGCCGGTG
>JBELAE010000020.1:0-25013 GCA_049509155.1 Candidatus Sulfotelmatobacter sp. | reverse complement strand
GTCGTTATTCGGAGCGGGACTTTCTTGGTGGTATCCGGAACGCGCAGTCGAATTTCTGCAGCGAGAACACCTGCCGGGCAACGTCTTCAACGGCTACAGCCTCGGCGGCTTTCTAACCTGGCGCTTGTACCCCGATTACCGCGACTATATCGACAGCCGCGCGCTGCCGTTCGGCCCGCAACTGTTCTTTCGCTCTTACGATCTAAGCGCGGAGCCGCCCGACTCGCCGGCGTGGCAGCAGGAAGCCGAGGCTCGCGGCATCAACACGATTCTCGTCCCGCTGGCACGTTATCAGGGGATGACGCTATTCCCGCAGCTCCACTCTTTTTGTCGAAGCCAGCTCTGGCGGCCGGTGTATCTGGATGAAGTCTCGGCTATCTTTGTGCGGCGCACTCCGCAGACGTCCGAGCTGATCGACCGTTTGCAAGTGAACTGCGAAATAAAATCGTTTGACCCGACGCCAGACATAAGCGCTGCGCGGTCTTCTTCGTCCGCGTCATCGTCCTATCGAGCGAAAGCAGAATTGTTCAACGCATGGGCCAACGCCGGCGGAGTCTTATACAGCCTTGAGCGATATCCTGAGGCGCTCAACTATCTCGATCGCGCGCAATCCGTTTTTGCCGACAACGCGAACGTTCATCTTCTGCGCGCGCTCGTGCTCCAGCAAACCGGCCGCGCCGCCGAAGCCGAAGCAGAATTTCGCGCCAGCCTCCGCCTCGAACCGAGCGATGAAACCTGGTTCGATTTCGGGCTTTTTTATATGACCCAAAAACGCTACGCGGACGCCGCTGAAGTCTTCCGGCAGTCCGCCGAGTCCTCCTCGCGTCCGCATGAAATGTGGATGATGCTGGGTCAAGCCGACCTGCAGATGCGCCAGCCGCAGCCGGCTTTGGAGGCGTTTGACAAGGCCGTAGACTCAAGCCCATTCAGCGCGGAAGGAGAATCGCTCGGCGCCAGCTTCAACTCGCTTATCGCGACCGGCCGCGCCAAAGCCTGGTACCAACTGGGAGATGTGGCGCAGGCCACAACCTTTCAGGAAGAGGCCGTAAAACTGGCTCCTGGCGACGCCAAACTCTGGCTGGGCCTTGCCGACCTCTACGAAGCGCAGGGCCGAACCACATTAGCCGGACAGGCCCGGCTCCGCGCCCAAGCCGCCGGCTCGAAGTAGCGACACCGGCGCAGCGCATTCTCAAGCCTGCGCAGAACTAAACCAGCCCGCAAGAACAAAAGGCGCCGCAATCAACCGTGATTGCGGCGCCCTAAGGTTTGCTGCTCGTCTTGGAGTTCGTTTACTCGCGAACCTTACTCGCTATCTTCCCCGACTATAACGACCGCAGGAAGTTCACCAGATCCTGCTGGTTCTTCGGGGTCAGGCTGTTGAAATTGGTAATGACCTGATTTGCTTCCGAGGCCGGGTACAGGCTGTTCCCCAGGCTGTAGTGATCCTCGATCGCGGTGACAATGTTGTTGGTGCGGCCATCGTGCAGGAACCATAGCCGCTGTCCAATGCCCCACAGAGGCGAGGTTCGGAACTCATCCGGACCAGCCTGCCCTTGCGGAAGGCCGTCGGCCAGGCCGGGTCCCATTTGGTGCACCAACATATCGGAATACAGATTGATCGTAATGCCACCCAGTGCCGGCCGCGAAGTCGCCGGCGTTGTGAATGATTGCGTGTGGCAGTAAACGCAGCCCACGTCGTTGAATTGCACCTGCCCGTTCCTGGTGGAAGCGGTAGACGGTGCGGGCGTTGGCGGGTTCAGCCACTGGGTGAAATATTCAGTGCGCTCGGCATCGCCAGGGAACATTTCCGTCAGAATGCCCGGAGTGAAGTTCGAAACCGTCTCTGGCACCGGGTTGAGGACGCAGCCCGGAGTCTGATCGATTTCGTTGGGGAACGTTTCGTTGGTGACGCCCATTTCCACGTTCATCTGGTTGGCCGCCATCAACAGCGTCGACCGAACCTGCGCCTTCCAGCCGAAGCGCATGATGCTGCCATCATTCCCGCTGTAATTCGGATGCCCGCTGATTCCCAGCATTTTCTTCTGGGTCGGGTTCGCATTCCAGTTGGTGACGATGTCGATGTTGCGAATCACTTCCATCAGGCCAGCGCCGTAAGTCGGCGTCACCTGCCGCAGCACCAGATTGCCCTGCGATCCCGCAGTCACAAAATCAGGTTGCGAAATGTTGCAGCCGGCCGCGTCCGTGCGGCCCGTGATGGTGAAAAGCTGATGCACCGTTCCATCGGGAATGGTAGTGCCCGGCTGGTTAATGAAGCGGGCCTCGAGAATCGGTCCCGTCGAAGTAATGAACGACGGCATGGTGTTGGTCGCGCCGGCATAGTTGTAAATCGAGAACAGAGGATTCGTCGGCGGGCTCGAACCTCCCACCGCAGGATACGCATGGCAACTCGCGCAGGAATTCTCGTTGAATCGCGGCCCCAGTCCGCCATCGGTCGGAGACGTGACGATGACGTCATGGGTGCGATTGAATTCCGTGGTGATGCTGGGCTCAATCTGCTGTTCGTTGGCGCTCAGCAAAGGCAGAAAACCGCCGGCAGCCGCGGGCAGCGGCCGCGGGCCAGGATCGGTCGCGGTCACGTTCGCAGGCTGAGCTACGTTGGCCCGGCTTGAAGCCGCGGGCTTCTCCGGCGTCGCGCTCTTCGGAAAGTAGGCCGTCGCCGCCGTGCATATCGCCAGCAACAAGGCCACTGGAAGCACGACGCGAATCACCTTCGCCTTACTCGACCGACCCTGTTTCGGGTCAGTCTGGTTTGGATCAGTCTGGTTTGGATCAGTCTGGTTCGATTGAGCCTGCATTGGATTTTTCTCTTTCCACAATGACATAGAGTTCCCCTTCACCCTGCTCGTGTCCTGAAAGCTCACAGCGAGCGCAGGAAGTCAACCAGGTCCTGCTGATTCGTCGGGCTCAGATTGTTGAAATTGGTGATGACCTGATTGGCTTCCGAATTCGGATATGTGCCATTGCCGAAACTCTGGTGGTCTTCAATCGCCGTGACAATGTTGCTGGTACGGCCGTCATGCAGGAAGTTGATGCGCTGGCCGATGCCCCACAGCGGAGCGGTTCGGAATTGATCGCCAGTCGCGTTGCCCTGAGTAACGTTATCCGCGTCGCCCGGTCCCATATCGTGAACCAGAAGATCCGAATACAGGTTCGCCGTCACATTGCTCAACGCGGCAATGGTGGCATTCGGTGTGGTGAATGAGTTGGTGTGGCACAGATTGCAGCCGACCGCGTTGAACTGCAACAGCCCGTTGCTCGTCGTAGCATTCGGCGGAACCGGCGTTGGAGGCGCCAGGAAACGCATGAACAGCGAGAAACGCTCCAGGTCGCCAGGGAAGTTCACCGGTATTTTCGGCGCCTCACCCGTGTCGTTGCGATCGTCGGGAACGCCCTTGGTGTGGTTGGTTCCGGGCGGTACCGGGAACGGCGGCAGGCAGCTCGGAATGGCCTCGTCGTTCTCGCTGGGGAAAGCTTCGTCGCTCACGCCTTCTTCCACCGTGTAAGCCTCGCCCGAGAAATACAGCAGCGATTTGTTCTGCGCTTTCCAGCCGAAGCGTGTGATCGTGCCGTCATCGTCGCTGTAGTTGGGATGTCCTGAGATTCCCAGCGACTGCTTCAGCGGCAAGTTGGAATTCATGTTGGCGAGGATGGCGCTTTCCTGAATCAGTTCGATCAGCCCAGTGCCATACGTAGGAGTGACTTGGCGGAAAATAATATCGTTGGCAGCCTGTTGGGCCGTGAAGTCGGGCTGGACCACGGTCGTGCAACCAGGAGCGTCTGTGCGATTGGAAATCGTAAACATCTGGTGCACGCCGCCGTCTGGCGTCGTGGTGCCCAACAAGTAGGGGAAGCGCGCCACGATCACCGGCCCGGTGGGCGTGATGAAATACGGCATCGTGTTGGTCGCGCCCTCAAGTTGATAGATCGAAAACAGCGGGTTGTTCGGCGGACTCGATCCACCCACTGCAGGATAGGCGTGGCAGCTGTTGCAGGAATTCGAATTAAATCGCGGTCCCAGTCCGACCGTCTTCACCAGCGGCCCACCCGCCACAAAGTTCACCTCAGTGAAAATCTGGGTCAGCCGTTGGGTGATGGCCAGCTGATCGGCGTTCAGAGCCGAATAGAAATTGCCCGCGTCGGCGGGAAGCGGCCGCGGACCGGGGTCTTGGGCCGTCACTGCGCCGTGAACCACTGCCGGCCGCGACATCAGCGCAGCCGCGGACAGAACCAGCAGGATCGCCAGCGCAAAATAGTAAGGCGTGAGGCGACGCGATCGAACTCCCGCCGGCCCTTTGCCAGCATCTCGGCTCGCGGCTTGGCTCGGAGCTTGGCTGGGATCTTCGCTAGGATTTGAGCTGGGAAAACTTTCGAATCTTTGCATGGATTTTGATCCTGTTCTCAGGGCTTGCGATTGCGTTTGGGCCGCCTTCGGCGGCAGTATTGCGAGGAAATTTCGGGGGGGCAGAACTTCCCGCCATGTTCTGGCTTTCTACTCACGGTACCCTAGTACAGAGCCGGAACGGCGTCAATGAGACCATCTTCTCCGTGAAGAATCTTGCACACTGCTGTGACGGCGTGACTTAAAGTTAACTATTTAGTAACATGTGATGCAGCCCGTAACCTTTTGAATAATGGCACAAAAGTGCCATTTACCGGGTTAGACGGCCCTAATACCTTGTCACCAGAAGACTTCGCCTCGGAAACGGGACGAATGCCAGGAGTTAGAGACTCCCGGCCCGTAACTTAGGTTTTGCATCCGTTCCTCCCTCAGTACCTGTTCAAACCGTTGGATTAACAATAGAAAACGCTTGGAGCCAAAGGGTTCCCTAACGATTTTTTGCGCGGGATCTTTCTCCACAGCTCAGCCATCGAGTTCGACCGAATAAGTTCGACCCACATGGCCCAATCATCATGGCTCAATTGACCAGCTTTCCTCAGCAAGACCGCATCCGCGTCCTCGCCGCCGACAACACGGCGATGAACACTCAGTTGCTGGTGGAAACGCTGGCCCGCGACAGCCAATTCAATGTGGCCAGTCCGGCGTCCAAAGAGGCCGAGATTCTGGCCGTGGTTAAGCGCGAGCGCTCGGACGTGGCCTTGATCAGCGCGCGCCAGGGTACGGACAGCCGCGGCGGATTTGTCTTGAGCCGCGAGATCTGTTCATCTTCTCCGGGCACCCGCGTCATCATGCTGTTGGACACGTCGGAACGAACGCCAGTGGTCGAAGCATTCCGCGCCGGGGCGCGCGGGGTTTTCTGCCGCACCGAGTCGCTCAAGTTACTCGCCAAGTCGATTCGTTGTGTTCACGAGGGCCAGATATGGGCGAACAGCAACGAACTGCAGTTCGTTCTGCAAGCCATGGTCGAACCAGTGCCCATGAAATTCCTCAGCGCGAGCGGGGATTCCCTGCTGTCGGCGAGAGAAGTAGATGTGGTGCGGTGCGTGGCCGAGGGGCTCAGCAACCGCGAAATCGCGCAGCGGCTGAACCTCCGCGAGCACACCGTCAAGAACTATCTGTTCCGCATCTTCGACAAGCTGGGAGTCTCCAGCCGGGTTGAGGTTGTGCTCTATGCGCTGGGCAATCACTCGGGCGCGGCTGGCAGCGAGTCCCCGGCACCCTCCAAGAAAGAGCCCCCTGCGGCGCCGCTGATTCCCAGCGCCGATTTACCCGTCCGCATAATGCGACGCTAGAAAAACTCTGATTAAGTTCAAATCTGTCATTTCGAGCGGAGCAGAATTGCCCGGTTTAGGGGCAATTCTGCGGAGTCGAGAAACCTGCTTTTCGTTTCGGCGAACTTAATCAGACCTTCCCTAGACGTTGGCCCATCCCGCAATTAGCCCTTTTCGGGGCCATCGCTAGACAGCTCCCGAACCTGCTCCGGATTGGGAACCATTGAGCGAGTCCGGCTCTGCGCAAGACAGCCTGCCAAATCTCTTATTGACCGGTTCCGCTGAGCGGCACCGTTTGCGGACTGCCGCCGCCCTCGTCTGCGATCGACACGTTCGCTGACAGCGCGCCGCTTGCCGTAGGCTTAAACGTTACGGTGATTGCGCAAGTGCCCTTAGCCGGCACGCTCGTCCCACAGGTATTGGTTTGGGTGAAATCTTCTGGATCGGTGCCGGTTACCGAAACACCCCCGATGCGCAGCGAAACGTTACCCTCGTTCGTAAGGGTGATGACCTGCGGTGCGCTCGACTTTCCCACCCCTACCGTCCCAAAGTTCAGGCTCGCCGGCGAAAGCGACACGGAAGTTCCCACTCCCGTCAACGATATGACCTGCGGGCTTGTAGGCGCGTTATCGGTGAGGGTTATGCTGCCAAACCGGCTGTTGATCTGAGTGGGACGGAACGTGACGCTGATGGTGCAGTTCGCCCCCGCAGCCACGCTTGATCCGCAGGTGTTGGTTTGAATGAAGTCCCCTTTGGTGACGATCCCCGTGATGGTCAGTGTTCCGCTACCGGTATTGGTCAGCGTCACCACCTGGGCAGCGCTGGTGGTATCGATGAGCTGAGTACCGAACGTCAGGCTGGTGGCTGAAAGAACCACCACGGCCCCGCTCGCTACGCCCGTGCCACTCAACGGCACCAACTGTGGGCTATTCGCCGCGTTGTCGGTAATCGACAGATCCGCAGTCTCCGCCCCATTGATGGTGGGGCTGAAGGTTACGTTGATCGTGCAGGTGGCACTGGGAGCCAACTCACCACAAGCGCTGGTATGTCCAAAATCGCCGCTATTCGTTCCCGTAATGCTGACGTCGGTCACATTCAGAGATTCGTTCCCGGTGTTCGTGAGGGTCACGGTTTGAGGAGCAGAGGTGGTTCCGTCGTTCTGGTCGCCGAAACTAAGGCTGGTGGGAGATAACCCCGCGTTTGGACTGGGAGCAAACTTGGCCACATACGCATCGTTTTCTCCGGCCAGTTTGGGTTGAAAGGATCCCGTGGTAGTCGGGAAGTTCGTCGAATCGGTATAGCCAGTAATGTAGACGTTCGGCGGCACCTGATTATCCAGAACCAGCGCGCGGGTGGCGCCACCATACTCGTCTCCTGAACCGCCCAGGTACGACCCGTACAGAAGGGTCGAGCCGGTGGAATTGAGTTCCGCGACGTAGGCATCGAAATTGCCTGCTAACACGGTCTGAAACGCGCCCGGCGTGACCGGAAAAATTGCCGACATCGTATTGCCCTTGATCCACACATTGTCGGACGGGTCCAGCGCGATGCTGGTCGCTCCCGTATCTCCATCCCCGCCCACGTAGGTGGAGTAAACCAGCGCGCTCCCTGTCGGATTCAGTTCCGTGACGAAAGCGTCGTGCCCATTGGAGTGGCCCAGGAACGTGGTTTGAAACGCTCCGGGAGTGACGGGAAAATTTGCCTCCGCGGTCAAGCCGCACACGTAGGCGTCTCCCTCACTATCAATAGCAATGCTCGTCCCGCAGGCTTCGCACGGGGTCGTAACGGTCGTGTTTCCGCCCAAATAGGTGGAATAGATCAAGGCCGAACCAGTGGAGTTCAATTTCGTCACGAACGCTGCAGAGGGGCCTTCCAGCACCCTTTGGAATGCTCCTGACGTCGTAGGGAAATCAGTGGACTGGGTGAATCCAGTAACGTAGGCGTCGCCGGAGGAATCCAAGGCGATGCCGTACCCGATGTCTTTGGCGTTCCCTCCCAGATAGGTTGAATAAATCAGCGCCGAACCTTCCGGATTCAACTCGGTCACGAACACGTCATCATTTTTTGCAAGAGTCGTCTGAAAGGCTCCCTTGGTGACGGGAAAGTCGATCGACCCCGTGTAACCCATTACGTAGGCGTCTCCCGCGGAGTCCAGAACGATAGCATTGCCCTGATTAATACCAGCGCCCCCCAAATACGTGGAGTAAACCAACGCCGAACCGCTCGGATTCAACTCTGTAATAAAGGCATCGCCGCCCACGCAAGTGCCGCCGCCACAACTGGTCTGGAAAGCACCCGAAGTTACCGGAAAGTCAGTCGTAAACGTTTGTCCGACCACGAAGACATTGCCGGCCGGATCTAAAGTGATCCCATTCCCGATCGAACTCTTAGCTCCGCCAAGGAAGGTCGAAAAAATCAAGGCTGAGCCGGTAGCGTCGAGCTTGGTAACAAAAGCATCCGTGTTCGTCCCAGTACAGGCTCCGCCGCATTTGATTTCAAAGCTCCCCGGGGTGACGGGGAATCCCATTGAACTGGTATATCCCGTCACATAGGCGTTACCCTCGCTATCGACCGCGATGCTGGTTCCGTAGTCGTTGCTAATGCCGCCCAGGTAAGTCGAATAGCTCAGCGTCGGATCGATCAGCAACGTCCGGCTGTGATCATAGGACCCAAGCTGAAAGCCGACGTGATTTCGCGAATCCACAATGTAATTTACCGCGACCAATTGTTTGCCAGTTCCTTTGGCGGTTGCCTTTTGCATCGCATCGGCGGACCCATCGTTTTGCTGCGCTAAGTTATGCGGCGCTGCGTCCTGATAGGCGACGGGCCTGCGAAAGCGAACCTCGCCATTGCTTTTCCCAATCTTCAAAACCAAATCGCCAGTCTGCTTCTCTACGTACATCCTGCGAGCGCCGTTGAACGCGAGATGGATATCTCCGGGCTTGGCTCCCGCAGCTACCACAAAGTCATATTCCAACTGGCCCTGATTTCCGTAGTAGACCAGGTCAACTCCGTCGAGCACGTTCCGGTAGCGAACCTTCGCGAAGGTAGCGATGCTGGTGTTCCACTTTTTCGAATCGCTGCCGAGGAAGTAGTTCATCTTTCCCGGCAGCTCATCAGTTCCGGTGACACTCGCGTCACGCCGGGCCCCCAACAACTGCATGCGAACGGCCTGCATCGGGTCTGTCTGGCGCTTAGCATTCCTGTTCGCGCGGTCTCCACCTTCTTCTTGAAGAAGATTGCCACTGCTCTCCGATTGTATTGCCGACTTATTCGATCGATTAGCTGGGAGTAGCGACAAAATCGCCTCATCGCTGGTGAGGAACAGCGTGTAACCCGCTCCGCGCGAAAGAAAACGCACACTGGGGTCACTCTGCCCAAGGTTCGGCTCAAAACTCAAGGGCAACTTGCCGTAGCCCTCGACGATCCTGGCATGTGAGGCCGCATCAAGATGGTTCGAATCATGCTTGATCGAATCACGATTCCTCACATCCGCGTTCGGTGCGATTCTATTCTGGGGAAGCGTTTGCGACTGTGCGAAGAGAGATGTCGCAGCGAAAAGGCAGGCAATACCGAGGGACTTCATGGCTGGAATTTCCTTCTGTGTGATAAATCGAACTCTGAGATAACTCGAAAACCCGTGCTGCGGGCCGTCGGACAGGGATAAACAGACCGGCGGGAAGCTTACTCCATCGGCCTTTCGCCGTCAATTGGTCCGAGGACCCGGTAGTACATTCGGACTGATTTCCGGGCAGGGGTCGTTACGCGACTGGAGCCTGTCCTGGTCGAAAGTCGAACGACACCGGGTCAAGCCTCGATGTCAAGACGGGTCACGACCCCGAAACCCGCGTGCTAGACTTGCCCCCTGCTTAGAGGATTTTGGGTAGTGGTGCATTTTGAAAAAAGACTCGTATCGGGGCATGCCTTCAGACATGCCGGCTCGGTGCGGTTTGAAACCGGCTTCAGCCGCTGGGCCGTGGTGAGCCGCAGCGGCTAAAGCCGCTCGTCCCTGAGCCTTTGTAGGCATCGCTGAAGCGATGCCCCGATACGAATCTTTTTCAAACTGCACCACGACAGGATTTTGAGAACATGATCCAGAACATGATCGACAAACTCAAGCGTCGTGGATTCTGGATCTTCGCCCGCACCTGCTTCACGCTCTATCGATGGTTCCCGCTCTTCGGGATGCTGCGGGCTTCGATTGGCATCATCCGCCGCGGCCAGACAGTTCTGGTGATCCAGCGCAATGACGGCCGTGGCCTCTCCTTGCCCGGCGGAATCGCAGGCCGGAAGGAAACCGAAGAACAGACGCTGCGCCGGGAAGTCCTTGAAGAAACCGGACTCAACGTCACTGGGCAGGAACTGAGAATGCGCTACTCCAGCACGGCAGACGTGCCCTGCACCATCTCAGTATTCGAGGTTGAAGCCAGCGGAGAGTTAAAGGACTCCTGGGAGGGTTCGCCGCGCTGGATGACGGCGCCCGAACTCGAACCGCACTTGATGAAGAGTCAGCGACCCGTGCTCGAATTACTCCGCAAGATCTCCGCCGAGCTCCCAGGGACAGTCAGGGACGAAATAGTCCAGGATGAAGCCTCCGGCGAAACTCCTGGAAGAGTTCACGACGGCAGCTCTGCCGAACGGTGAAGCGAAGAGAGGCAAAGGCAGTAATGAAAAGCGCCGGCTGCGCCGCTTAGTAGCTAACGCGCAGCCGGCGCCCACAAGTTCCAGCCTCAGTTGCTGCCCGTACCCGACAGGCTCACAACCAGCGGCGAATCCCCGGCGGCAAAGCTCACTGTCAAATCGCCGTTGATCGCCCCCGCAACCGTGGGACTGAACTCCACTCCCAGATCACAGGTGCTCTTCGCGGGAATGCTCGTGCCGCAGGGAGCGGTTCCACCTGACGTGGAGATGAAGTCGCCGCTCGCCACCACGCTGTCGATGGCAACGGCTGTGCTCAGGTAGTTGGTGACCGTAATGACCGCAACCGGGCTCGTCGACCCCACCGCCACCGTTCCAAACGATATTGTGGTGGGAGAAACGATCACGGGCTCAATGCCAGTGCCCGCCGCATTCTGCACTTGCGTGCCGATGGTCGCGTCATCGATCACCGTGACGCCGCCGAGGTAGCTTCCCGTCACCAGCGGTGAGAATGTGGCGTTAAACGTACAGGTCTTGCCCGAGAGCAGCTCGCCGTCGCAGGGCGAGGAGCCACCGGATTTTACGATGAAGTAGCCGCTGCCCGTGATGCTGGTGATGGTCACCGTCGCTGAACTCACGTTCTTGATGGTCACCGTCTTGGTCAACGCTGCGCTCAAGGCAATGTTGCCAAAGTTAAGGTTCGCTGGACTGAACGTTAGCGGCACCGCTGTACCGTCCTCGCCAGTTCCACTCAGCCCGCCCGACGCCGGACTTCCTACCGCGTTATGCGTCACGGTGAGCGCGCCTTTGATCGTGCCGTTATAAGTCGGCGCGAAGGTCACGGCAAACGTGCACTTGGATTTTGCCGCCAGCGTTCCGGTACACGGACTTGTGCCGCTGCCCACCGCCGAGTAGTCGCCGCTCGTGGCGAACGTGAAGCTGAGGCTCTGACTCTGATTGTTGCTCAGTGTCATGGTCTGGGACGCACTGGAACTGCCCACAGCCGTAGTCGGGAATGTAAGGTTTGCCGACAACGAAACGTCCACCAGTCCGCTTCCGCTCAGGGTAACGATTTGGGGTGTCCCCGTGGCGTTATCGTTAATCGTAATCGTACCCGAAATCGATCCGGGGACGACCGGTTTGAAGGCGACGGTGATCGTGCAGGTCTGTCCCGCAGTGAGCGTCGCGCCCGTGCAAGTGTCGGTCTCGGAGTAATCGCCGCTTGCGGCTACCGAACTTACCGTGACGTTCACAGAACCGCTATTGGTGACGGTGATCGCCTGTCCCGCGCTCGCCGTATTCAGAACCTGGCTGCCGAAAGCGAGTGTCGTCGGGGAGACTGCAACTGTTCCAACCGCAGCGGAACCTC
The DNA here is from genome assembly GCA_049509155.1 of Candidatus Sulfotelmatobacter sp. Taxonomy (GTDB): domain Bacteria; phylum Acidobacteriota; class Terriglobia; order Terriglobales; family Acidobacteriaceae; genus Sulfotelmatobacter. Next base: position 13,315 of record JBELAE010000020.1, on the reverse strand, counting down.
CAATCCCGGAAAGAGCCACGCTTTGCGGGCTGCCAGTGGCGCCGTCGGTGATGGTGAGCGTTCCCGTTTCAGTGCCCGTTCCCGACGGAGTGAAATACACGCTGATCGTGCAATTACCGCCGGGAGCGATCGCGTTCTCACAAGTGTTGCTCTGCTGGAACACGCCTCCGCCGGTGGAAATCCCCGTGATATTCAGCGACGTGGTCTGATTGTTGGTCAAAGTCTCGACCAGCGCCGCGCTCTTCACTCCCACCGCCTGAGTTCCAAAATTCAGGCTGACGTCCGAAAGCAGCACCGGCCCGCCCGAACACGTGCCGACCGGAGGCAGCTTGGCAATTTCCGTATACCAGTAGGGTTCGCTGGTCCGATTTTCCGGCAGGTATTCTCCCGCGACCCAGACCGTGCACGAGTCGCTTGGGTCGAGCACTCCGCTGTACCAGTCACCCCAGCGATAGTTCAGGGAGTCGGTATCTTCGGCATCTCCGTCGGTCAGCGGACTCGCGATGTATCCCCAGGTTCCTGATGCCAGCGTGGCGGGATTGAAAGTCAAACTGTCGAGGCCGGGATGCTCATCCGTTCCGCTTCCCGAAATTCCCAGAATCCCCTGAAGATTGCCCGCTTTGTCGCGGACTATGCTCGGCAGAAAGACATAGGCAGCCGAGTCCACGGGATCAATGACCGGATAATCCGCGGCCACGTAGACAGCATTCCCAGCTCCCGCATTCCTCTTCAGCACGCGGATGTCGGCCTCGGTCTGAGTGAGCTTGGTATTGCTCGGCACGATCTGAATGTCGTGCGCCGATGTCCAAACACTTCCCTGCCCGCCATTCGACGTGTAGTGAAAGAACTGCTGCATGCGGTCGGCAACGGAATCGATGTGGATTCCGGTCGTCGCCGTGGAGGGCTGCGGAATGCAGACCGTGTCGTAATAATTTGCCTGAAAGAAGCAGCCTAACTGGTCGCCAGCCGGTTGCGTGGAAGGCAGTTCCCAGGTGTTCAGGTAGCTCGGCGAGGGCGTTCCGGCCGTCCAGTCGATCGTCCACTGCTCCACTTCCTGCGTATCAGTGGGGGACGTCAGATAGCTCGAGCCGCCCTCGGCCGGCTCGACCAGGTTGGTAAACATTTCTCCGTCTCCCGAGATCGGGGGAGTCGTATCGGAGTTATTGGCCGGAACCCAGCTGCGCCGCTGGTTGTACGGGGTCAGCGTGTGGGCCACGGCGCAGGCCGGAGTCTTCGAGTTGTTTACATACGGACTCGACGTGCTGTTTCGCAGGCCCGCCAGGTCAACCGCGCATACCAGTACTCCATTGATATTGTCCTGATTGTTAACATCCTGCAAGTCATAGGTAATCCACATCGCCTGGTCGGAAGCAGCCGTGTAGGGCGGAGTCGTGGTAGTCGAGGTCTGCCACAATCCCGCCTGCGGATAATCGGGATAATAGAAATTCCCCTCGGAATTGGTTGGAATCACCGTGTCCAGGTCGTATTCGAAGGCGAACCAGGCGAAGGCCGGAGACGTCGACCCAATGTCTTCCACGTTGCTGATGGCCACGCACATGTAGTTATGGCCCGTGGCCGCATACGTGACGCGCTTCTCCATGACCCACAAGTTGTAAACATTGTCATGCAGGATCTGGGAGTTGGGCGTGAAAGCCGTCGGACAGTGCGTCGTGTTCCCGCTGTTGTTGCCGTTCTGGCTCCAGGGGCCGGCATCCGACTTGGGTTCGTTGCTTCCCAGAAAAGTTACCGGCTGGTTGGCGTTGACTCCGCTCTTGTACCAGCATTGGTAACCGCTGTTGACGTGCTCGCAATACTCCAGAGTGCCCACGGCGATGGTAGGGTCGGGCGTGGCCGTCCCGTTCAGCCTGTACTGAACTGTATTCAGTCCGGCAAAGGTGCTCATGGTTCCTGATTGGCTAAACCCTGAAGCGCACAGCAGTGCCACCATGCACCCGAGAACTGCGACCAGCTTGGCATGTAAAGTCAAAAGTTTGAACCCCTTGCTAGAAAGTGTGGGCATAAATGTACGGCTGTGAGGATGCATGTCAGGTTCCAATCCGCCCAAAAATAGGCTACTGTATGTGTTTTAGATTTAGCAGCTTAGGGGGAATAGTGCCTACACTACTTCACTGCTGCTGGGTTTAGGTGCAACGGGTTGGTAGTACCGGGACTTCATTTGGCGATATCTTTTCCACACCGACACTGGCACGAACGAATAGAGAAAGATTGCCGCTCCATCGCGACAGCGCAGCAGGCTATGCCGCGCCCGATCCGCGGTCCGCTCGAACCAGGAAGCCGCCTTGGTTCCGTCGCTGACTGCGGCCTTCGCGGGCCAATTTCCGCCCGACTGTTTACGCCAGAATACGACGTAGCGCTCCACCTTGCTCTTGAGTTCCGGAGAAAGCACCTCGGGACGCTCGCGTTTGGCCACGATGCTTGAACTCTTCACCATGGAGTGGTGCTCGCCCGTGTACACCGCCGAACGGTCTGCTCCTTCAAGAGAGGTCATCCGAGGATCGAACGGCACGCCCACAAACTCACAGATCGCCGTCAATGCCGCCGCCGGATCGCGCACCAGATCGTCATACTGCAACTGGTAAATCGCTGCTCCCCGCCGCAGCAGTTCGTCCGCTTCTTTTTTCATCCGGCGGTAACCCAACAGCGCGCGGAGATCCGTGCCCGGACGCGCAAACCACGCCGACTTCTCGGCCGCGCGGACAATGCTTCGGCAAACATCCGCTGGATCGCGCCAGATCACAATAAACTTCGCCCCGGGAAACCAGCCGGCCAGTTCGGTCATGCAGTCGTAATAGCTCGGCGACTTGCAGCCCCACACGGTCGCGCCTTTTTTTCTCGCATACTGCTGGGCGACGGCGCGAAAGGCCCCTGGCAGGTCGCTGATGTTCTCTGGAATCGCCGCCGGATCAATCTGGTGGCGGGTTAGCGCCCCATTCCAGGAATCCACCTTGTTCAGCCACCATGCGCTCTTCCGCGGCAGCCAGAACAGCGGTGACAGAGTCAGCATGTCAGACTCGTACATCAGCCCAATCTGCGGATGCTGGTTCAGCAACGCGTACAACAGCGAAGTCCCGGAGCGCCACATCCCAACCACGAACAGAGGTCCAGCACTCATCGCTCCCGAATTCGGACGCTGCGCATTCGCGGATTGCGAATTCTGAGCCGGCGAACCTTGGGCTTGCGAATTTTGTGGCTCCGAAATTTGCTGTTCGCTAATCATTGGGTACTGAATCGAGTAATACCGAGCCGCCTATTACCTTATTTTTTAATACCGCACCAAACATTACTTCCCGAGCCAATCTCACGCCGCCCGAACCCGCGCGAAAATCTCCATCAGATTGCGATAGCCCTGATCCGGCCCGTATTTTGTTTCACTCAGCCGGCGGGCGCATTCGCCCATCCGTACTGCTTCTGACGGCTGGTCCACCAGGGACTGAATCCGCTGCGCCAGCTCGCCCACGTTCCCGGCCTCGAACAGCAGCCCCGACTTCCCTTCTTCCACAATGTAAGGCAACCCGCCCAGCCGCGCCGCGATTACCGGTTTCGACGCCATGAAAGCCTCCAGCACCGTCACCGGAAAATTCTCGTACCACTCCGAGGGCAGTGCCAGGCATAAGGAGTTGCGCAGGATTTCCCATTTCTCCGCACCGCTCCTGAAACCCAGAAACTCGACGTTGCGCATGCCCTTTTCGCGGACATAATCCCGCAACTCCTGCTCGAGGGGCCCGGTGCCCATGATCTTCAACAAAACCTGCGGCAACTTTTCGAACGCGCGGATCAGCGTCCAGCAGCCCTTTTCCGCGGACAATCGCCCCATGAACAGCACATAGCCATTGCCCGGAATCTCGCCCACCGGCAGCGCCGGAGCATACACAAAATTCGGCCTGACAAAAAGCTTGGAATCCGGAACTCCCGCTTCCCGCATCTTGACCCGAAAGAATTCCGTCAGGCAGATGAACCCTGAAATCTTACCGATCACTCCACCAAGCCGGTTCAGACCGAGAGTCAGCGCGTACAGCCCGCTAAACGCATAACTGTCTTTGTAACAGCGCTTGCGCACCGCATTCAGGTAGTTGCCGCCCCGGCACGCTTCACAGATTTTCCCTTGTATGTAATACAGGCCGTTCGGGCAATAAGGACGGAAGTTGTGCAGCACCTGCACCGTCGGCACTCCCAGCGCATGCAGCTTGTGATACGCCGATGGCGAAATCAGCGGATAAACGTTATGAATGAACGCCACGTCCGGCTTAAATCGCCGGACCACGTCCTCCAGTTCGCCACTGGTTTTCCACGAGTAAATCGTCTGCGGAAGGAACGCCGCCTTATCTACGAGACTAAACTGTTTGATCTCGTCGTTGTGCCGGGTGTAGCGGTAAACCTCGTCGCCGTGCTTCTCCAGCAATTCCGTCTCGGCGCGTACCACTGAATCCTCGCCGCCAAACTGCTGGTACGCGCTGTGAACCAGGAGAACCTTCATGCGCGAGATTCATGCTGCCGCCCCTCCGTCCCTTCGTAAGTTGCCAGGCCGAGGAACTCCAGCATAAGGTGGTAAAGGAACTTGGGATTATTGATGCAGTACCGTCTCCACAACCGCGATGGATCCTGGTACATGCGGTGGCACCATTGCACCCCTACGAACTTCATCCAGTAGGGAGCGTCTTTGATTCGTCCGGTGTGAATGTCGAAGGCCGCGCCCACGCTCAACATGAGCCTGGTGTCGAGCTTCGACAGGTATTCATCCATGAACCTTTCCTGCTTCGGCGTGCTCAGTCCCACCCAGAAGAAATCGGGCTTCAGTTCGCCGATGGTGCGAATCAGTTCCGCTTGCTCCTCGGAGTTCAGCGGCCGGAACGGAGGCGTGTAGGTACCCACCACTTTCGCTCCCGGAAAACTTTCGGTGAGTTCGTCCTTGAGTTGCTCGGCCACGCCCGTGTTTCCGCCGTAGAAGAAATGGGTGTAGCCCTTTTCCGCCGACCGCGAAAAGATTTTCAACATCATGTCGGGGCCGGTGACCTGGCGCATCTGGAAAAATCCCCGCAGCCACCCCACCCACACTGTAGGACGCCCGTCGGGAATGTTGAGAGCGGCGTGATTGATGATGCGTTTGAGGTTGGGATCGACTTGCGATTCCATGATGCCATGCACGCCCGTGACGCACACATAGCCCTTGTCACCGCTGGCCACAAGAGATTCGATCCGGGAGACGGCGCGGTCCATGCTGGTGGCATGGACCTTCACGCCCAGAATGCTGACGCAACCGTCGCTGGTTAGATTGGGAATGGTCAAAGCCCTGGTCAAAATTAGTCACCCGTGACTTCGGCGAGTTCGCCCACTTCTTTTTTCTTCACTTCGCCTTCAATCCACTTGTAAGTGATGCCCAGACCCTTTTCCAGTGGCATGGAAGGCTCCCAGCCCAGCACTTTCCGCAGCAGCGTGTTGTCGCTGTTGCGTCCGCGAACCCCCTGCGGCTTGGTCAGGTCATGCTCCTTAGTCAATTTCTTGCCGGCGATGCCGCAGATCATGTCGACCAGGTGGTTGATGCTGACCATCTCATCGGTGCCCAGGTTGAGCGCGTCGCGATGGTCGGAAGCCATCAGCCGGATCAGGCCTTCCACGCAATCGTCCACGTACATGTAAGAGCGCGTCTGGTCGCCATCGCCCCAGATCTCGATGCTGCCCCCGTCAGTGGCCTTGGCGACCTTCCGCGAGATTGCCGCGGGAGACTTCTCTTTGCCACCATCGTAGGTGCCGAGCGGCCCATACACGTTGTGGAAGCGCACGATGCGGGTCTCGAACTTGTAGTCGTGATAGTAGTAGCGGCAGAGTTCTTCCGCGAACAGCTTTTCCCACCCGTAGCCCGGCTCCGGATCGGCGGGATACGCGTCTTCTTCCTTCAGCGGAGTCACTTCCGCCGACTTCTGCTTCGACTGTGCGTACACGCAGGCCGACGACGAGAACAGATACCGCTTCACGTCGTTCTGCTTCGCGGCCTCGAGCATGTGCGCGTTGATGAGAATATTGTTCTTCGAGATGTCGGCCAGGAACGACGTGATGTAGCCGATTCCGCCCATGTCGGCGGCCAGGTTGTACACCTGATCGATGTTCTGTGTGGCCGTCAGACAGTTTTCCCACACCCTCAGGTCCAAAACCTGAAAGTCATCCGCGGCTGAGGTTTCGTACTCGGGGTATTTCAGATCGACCCCGCGCACCCAGTGACCATCGGCCTTCAACCGCTTGACCAGATGATGACCAATAAACCCACCCGCACCCGTTACCAGAATCCGAGATTTGTTTGCCATTTGCGTTGACTCCCCCAAGAAAGTAGTTTTTTGTTTTCGATCTACCGATTGCGAAACCTTGCGGAACATTTTCTCAGCAGAACATCTTCACCGCGGAACATCATCACTCACATCCAGAATTACAACTCCCCAACTAAAACGGACGCCGCACCTGGGCGTAGGCATGCTGCGCCTTGCGTTGCACCCGCACCCACTCGGCATATCCCAGAATGGCGAAATACAGCAGCGGACAGTGCCAGCTCAACTCGTCGTTAAAGAAGGAATGCATGGTCAGCATTCCCAGCAGAGCAAAAAGCTCCAACGCCAGCTGGCGCTGATCGGGAGAGAACGCGTCGCTGCGGATGCAACGGTACAAAAGCCACCAGGCCGCAAACAGTGCGGCGGCGAACGGGATCAAGCCCCAAAAACTGGTTCCGATGAGAATTTCAACCCAGTCGCTGTGCATCATGGCCGCCGAGCCGACGCCCAGCTTGCCGAGAACCGCAAAACGGCCGGCCGCGTACGCCCCCAAGCCGGTCCACGGATGATGCATCAACTGCTCCATGCCGTAGGCCCACCACGCCGTGCGCCCGCTCAGCGAACCAATCGCGGCATCGGACTGGTCGCGCGCGACTACATTCACCACCAGATCCCAGCCCTTGGTCAAAAGCCGTTCATCCAAAAGAATAATCACCGTCACGATCGGAGCCAGCGCGACCCCGCCCCACATCGCAATCTTGCGCAATCGCGGGGAAAAGAACACGATCATGGCCAGCGCGAGCAGGAACGCCGCCTCCGCATTTCGAGTCTGCGACAGGATCATCGAGGCCATGCCAAACACCAGCAACAGCAAATACCAGGCGCGATTCTTCACCGTGCCGAACATCGGCATCAGGCGGCACAGCGCGATGATCGACAGCACCGCTCCCGAAGTGCCCACGCTGTTCGACGCCTCCACCGGAATGACTCCGGTGAGTCGTCCACCGTCCATCGCCTCGGTCGGCCAGATGGGAAGATTGCTCCACACTCCGAGCAGCGAGAGCCCGTAGAACGCCAGCGTCCAATCCACCAGGCTCTTGTAGGTGACGAAGCCCTCCGCGCTGGCCACCACCGCCGCCAGCAGCGAAACGTCGGCCAGAAACTCGAGCGATTTGTAAGCCGTCCACGAGGCGTTCACCGACCACGCCGTCGTAGCCAGACAAATCAGGCAATAAATCGCCATCGCCCCCGGAATGCCTTGAAACAGCGCCCCCAGCCAATTCGGCTTCTTCAAAGCCAGGCGAACCAGTAGCGTCAAAAATACGAAAGATTCTGGAATCACCCGCAGCATCGCGTAAGCGTCCAGCGGATTGGCCTGGGCCGCGCCCACGTCGCGGATGCGGAACACCAGCATGCTGAAGAAAATGAAAAACCACAGCGGATGCCACCACGTCCAGTTCCCCGCCAGTTCCCGCGCGCTGGCCACAGCCTGGGGCGCGGCCTGGATCATCAGGGCGATTAACGGGATGGCCGCGAGGATCACCCCGGCGGCGATCAGCACTCCGTACGGCGACGAACCAGCCAGCAGCGAAACTCCCACCGAGATGGAAAAGCCCACCAGGATGAACAGCGAGATCAGCCACCCCGGGTTGCCCCGGAGGATCCCGATCCCGCGCCCTTCCCCGGCTGCTTCCAACCCCGGCCCGGTTTGTTTCCGCTCTAGAACGCTGTAACTCATCGCCCCTCTTCCCTGTAGTTCATCGCCCCTCTTTCAGTGCCTGCAGCACGCCATAGTAGGCGGGCTTTTTTCCGTAACTGTCGTCGAACAGAACCGGCTTGGCGTTGGGCATATTCTTCCAATCCGATGTGCGCAGCCAGCTATACCTATCCGCAATTCCCCAGGTCATGAAACCGATGCAGTTGGAATCCTTCAAGCAGGTGTGGACCACGTTGTAGAAAACTTCTTTCTGTTTCGCAAACGCTTCGGCGGAATCTTCCGGCCCCTGATAAACATCCATCTCGGTGATGTGCACTTTCACGCCGGCTTTGCGCGCGCTGTCGAGAAAAGCCTTGAACTCCTCAAGGTAAGAAGCCCGCAGTTCCGGCATCTCCCAGTGCATCTCCGTGCCTACGGCGTCAATCGGCGCGCCCGCCGCTTTCAGCCGGGTTACCAGCGCGAAGAAATCGTCGGCGCGCTGCTTGTCGATTCCACCCTGCCCGAACGTGTCATTCAGCAACAGCATCGCGTTCGGATTGGCCTCGCGCGCGTACTGAAAGGCCTTCACCATGTATTGCTCTTCGCCCAGCACACGCGCCCAGCAACTGTTATGCATCTGCTGCGTGGGCTCATTCGCTACTTCCCACGCGTAGTAAGTATCTCCGCCGTGCCGGACGACGGTCTGAATGTGCTCCTTCATGATCTGGTCCAGATCTTTCGCGGACCAGCCGCCGCAGGACTCCCCGTTAAAATGCAGCCACGGCGCTTCCGTAGCGTTCTTGTACACCAGACAATGTCCCATCAGCTTCATCTGGTGTTGCCGGGCGAAACTCATGGCTTCGTCCATGGGATCGAAATTAAACCGTCCCCGCTCCGGCTGCGTGATCCCTTGAAAAACGATAGAAACCCCTGCGTTAAACTCCCGCCCCATCACCGGCTTGTAGGCCGGATCGTGATTCCACATCCTGCCCTGAATGGTTGTTCCCACCCAGAACCCCAGCGGCTCGGCCGCCCCGCGCAACGTCTCGCTGTCCGTTCCGGCGTTGGAAGCCCCCGCATCGTTCTTCTGCGTCGCCTTCTGCGCCGCCACCCACGGAACCAGAGTCAGTACGACCAGCACGAGTATCATCGCGAGAATCCAACCCGTTGGCTTGAGTACTTGCGTCATCTCTGGGGGGTTACTGAAGGACTCTAGCTTCGAACTTCACTTCGCGAGCCTGGTCCGCTTCGACCTACCCTCGGATTCCGGCAGCCACTTCTTCCCCGCGATTGTCTTTGGCCGCGTCCGCAGGATATCCCGCCCGCACCAGCGCTTCTCCCGCATACTTCGAAACCATGGCAATCTGCGCTTCGCTCAACTTCGCGCGCCAGCCGCCGACCGAACCGGTACGCACAAAGCGAGCATCCTCGCGGTCGAGCCGATGCTTGCGCAACAAAGTTCCCTTGCCCAGAGTGGCTCCCGAAGTCTTGGCCAGGTCTTCTTTCTCCCGCATGGCCCCCAGAGAGTTGTTCTCGATCGCGTGGCGCACACGCTCCCGGTCTCCCGGAATGCCCAGGAATTCCAGCATCTCGAGCAACCCGGTCTCAGTATCCCGGCGCAGATCTTCGTACCGCACCACCAGCAGATTTCCATTCTTCGCCAGCGGACAGTTCAACCACGAATCCACGTGGGCTTGCCACGATCCGAAGCGCGTGACTTTTCCCTTCACAAACGACTCGATATATCCATCCATTCCCTGGCCGTTGTCGAAGTACTGCGAGAAGCCCATCTCCTTGTCACGCGCCCAGTTGGAAAGCATCACGTCGCGCAGATCGCGCATGAGATAAATCGCCCGCTTGTACTCCGAACGGTATTGTTCATGCGTCTTGATCACCCGTCCGCCGTTGGGCAGGACAGGCTTCGACTCGCGGTGCGTGCCCATTTCCGGCAGGATCTGATTCACGTTGAGGAATCCCGCGTTGTCCTTGGTCAGGATCTCCATCAACACAAAGCGCAGCCAGGTGTTGCCGGAGCGCTCGAACGACGCAAACAGGACGTCCTTGTCATTGAGGCCGCGATGTTGCCACCATGCCTGGGGGAGGCGAAGCTTGGTGCGCGAAGCCTTGAAACGAAGTTGCTTCAGAGTATTCATATCTAGCTTTCCCCTTGCAGAACCGGACTGGGTAACGAAATCGAATGCGCCTTGCGGTAGAGTATGTACATCGAGATCAGGAATGCCGCGAAGTTGGCGATGATGATGCTGACGACGACTCCCCACAAACCGAACGCCCGCGTAGCCGGAACTCCCACAATCAGCGACAAAGCGCTGGCCACGACGCGGGCATAAAAAATGGAATCCGGGGACTCAATCGCGCGCAGCAGAATCGCAGGTCCAAACGCCGCCGCCCACAGCGTCGTTCCCAGGGCGACGTAAGGAATGAAGTGTGCCACCTCAGTGTATTTGCCCCGGTACACTACGTGGAACACGTACCCCTTGAGCGGAATCAGCACCGCCCAGTATGCCGCCGCACCCACCACAAAGAGCAGCGTGATGCGCCGCACCAGCGGGCCCGAAGCGCCGATCCCTTTTTCGCGACAGACTCTCGCCGCATACGGCAGAAAAAGAATCGAGAGCGCGGTATAGGTCTGCTCCATGGGCAGCGACAGATTCATCAGCGCGCGCAGCTGCCCGGCCTGCGCCATCCCGTTGAACGCGCTCACCAGCGGGTAATACATGTAATAAGGAATCCAGGTGACCACCGAAACCGCCAGCGCCCACCGCCCATACTCCCAATGTTTATGCCACGCCTGTCCCGCCGTCGGCGCCTTCACCGTATCCGGCGGCAGCACTTTATTCACCTGGCTGAGCAGGTAGAATCCCGCGCCCAATGCCCCGATCGCCATCATCAGGTACGCCGAGAACGGAGAAACCAGCGTCTCTTTATAAGCCAGCCACAGCCCGCCCGCCACCAGCCCGCAATAAATAAGAGCGCCCACCGCCGCTCGTGCGGGGGCGAGATTCATGTAGTAAGCGCGCCGCAACAGCCAGAAAAACAGAATGCAGGGCGACGCAATCGCAACTCCGGCCAGCGCTCCCGGCAACCCGTCGGCCTTGCCCATGAAATAGACGACCGCGGCCGAACCGCCCAGCAGCACAATGCCGAAAATCGTGACCATCGCCTGAATGCCCAGCAAGGCCTTCAGATACCCGCGCAGACATTGGCTGTAGGCTGATCCGCTGAAGACTCCCTGCGGCTCGGAGAGAAGTGATTGGTAGACGTAGGAGAGCAGAAGAAAAACAGAAAATGCCAGCGAGAATGCTCCGTACTGCACGGGCGCCAGCAAATTCGCCAGCACAATGCTGATGGCGAAGTTCGATCCCGAAATCAGTCCCTGATCCAGGATCGCGAGGCCGCCCTTGGTGGTCCACCGCGCCAGCTTGCGGGCGAAACCACCTGGTTCGACTCCGTCGCCTGCGTCCGATTGCGCGACTGCAGCCGCATCTTCGACGTAGGCGGGATCGAGCAACTGTTCGGTATCGGATGAGTTCATAGGATGATGATGATGATGATTTCGCGAGCCGCCGCCCGCGGCTCTATGTGCCCGTCGCAACCAGAACCGGCTCGCTCAGCGATTGCTCCAGGCAGTCGCCCAACTCTGCCGCAAACAACCGCACTTGCGGTTCTTTCAACAGGCTCAGGTGGTCGCCGCTGATTTCCCGCAGATCCACTCCCCCAGCCGCCACTCGCCACCAGATCGCATAGGGATCATGCAAACTGCCCACCGACTTTTCCTTCACGCGAAAAAGTGTGACGCGGCCGCTGTAAGGCTTCACATCATATTCACCGGCGGCCTTCGAGCACGCCTGTTTCACGTTGCGTAAGGCTCGGGGCAGCATCTGCAATTCCAGTCGCTTGCGCAGCGTCATCAGCACAAACGTTCCCTTCTTCAAAACAAAACTGATCTGTTCTTTCAGCGGAAGGCCGGCGAGATTTTTCAGCTGCGAGCCGCGCGATTCCACTTTTCCGGGATAAGTATCAAACAACGCCAGCAGTGCCGTGTCCTCACCCTGCGCTTCGAGTTGCTGCGCCATTTCATACGCCACCAGCCCGCCAAACGAGTACCCGCCGATGCGATACGGCCCCTCCGGCTGCACTCGCCGGATTTCCTGAATGTAGCGCTCCGCCATCTGCGGAATGCTGGTCAGGCACGGGCGCTTGCCGTCGAGACCCTGCGGCTGCAGCGCATAAAACGGCTGATCTGCACCAAGATGCAGCGCCAGGTCGCGAAACCCGACCACGTTGCCCCCCACCCCATGCACAACGAAAAAAGGAGGCCGCGAACCTTCCGGCTGAATCTCCACCAGCGACGACCACGAACTCGACCACTTCTCCTGCCGCAGCAGCCCGGCCAGTTGCTCGACCGTCGGCGCCTGCAGCAACGCCGCCAGCGGAAGCCTCTGCCCCAGCGACTGTTCGATGCGATGCATCAGCCGCGCGGCCAGCAGAGAATGTCCACCCAACTCAAAGAAATTATCCCGAATGCCAACTGGCTTTTTATCGAGAACCGTTTCCCAGATCCTTGCCAGCTGGGTTTCCAGTTCGTCGGTGGGCGCAACAAATTCCTGCGGCTCCGCGAAATCCGACGCCTTCGGAGCAGGCAGGCCGCGCCTGTCGACTTTGCCGTTAGGAGTTTTCGGCATCGCCTCCAGCAGAACGAAAGCCGAGGGCACCATGTAGTGCGGCAGCTTCTGTTTCAGATATAGCCGCAGTTCGCTGGTAGTCGGCACCTGCTCGCGCGCCGGCACAACGTACGCCGCCAAAGTTTTTTCACCCGCCGCATTCTCGCGCGCGGCCACCACCACTTCGCGAACTCCGGCGTGCGATCCCAGCACAGCCTCAATCTCTTCCAGCTCGACGCGATAGCCGCGAATCTTTACCTGGTCATCGGTGCGCCCCGCAAATTCGATTTCACCGCTCGCCAGATAGCGCGCCAGATCTCCGGTCTTGTACATGCGCGCGCCCGGCTCGTTGCTGAACGGATCGCGCACAAACTTCTCCGCCGTAATTTCCGGACGATTCAAATATCCCCGCGCCAGGCCCGGCCCAGAGACGAACAAATCTCCGGCAATACCAACCGGCTGCGGCTGCAGATTTTTGTCCAGAATATAGATTTTCGTATTAGCGATGGGCCGCCCAATCGGCAGCACTGCCGGAATTTCTTCGTCCGCTTTCGGCTCGAAGGAAGTCACAATCACGCTGGTCTCGGTCGGGCCATACGTATTCACCCACCGCACCTTCGGACCGGCAATCTTGCGCCACGCCGTCAACGCCGCCGACGAAG
>JBELAE010000002.1:0-42552 GCA_049509155.1 Candidatus Sulfotelmatobacter sp. | reverse complement strand
GCGAAGCCGGAGTCGGACCTGATTGTGATTCAGGACGAACTGGATTTTCCGCTGGGGACGCTGCGGATCCATACGCGGCGGAGTTCGGCGGGGCATAACGGCATCGAGTCGGTTATCGGGGCATTGGGCATGCAGGATTTTTTGCGCATCCGTATTGGGGTTGCACCGGATCGCAAAGTCGGGGACGGCGCCGAGTATCTGCTTTCGCCGATGAAAAAGAAGGAACTGGCGGTGGTGGACGGGATTCTGGACACTGTCGAAGAAGCGGTGAAAGTGATTTTGAAAGAAGGTCCGGCGGCGGCGATGAACCGCTTCAACCGCAAGGAGCCGGAGCAAGAAGATTAGCCGCGGATCTGCACGGATTCTCACGGATCAAGTCCTTGAGAACTTTTTGGTTTATCCGTGTTAGTCCGTGAGATCCGTGGCCGGGTTCGCGGCTGAAGATTTGGGAGATGACGAATGAATCGTACTTATGAACTGATGTTTATTGTTCGTCCGGATATGACGGAAGAGGATCTGGACAAACTGATAGCAACTTTGAGCGGCGTGGTGCCGGCTTCGGGCGGAAGCGTGCAGAAGGTCGACAAGATGGGCAAGCGCCGTCTGGCCTACACTGTGCGCCGGTTCCACGAAGGCATCTATGTGCTGATGGTCGTGGAGGGCGGAGGCGAGGTTATTCACGAACTGGAGCGCCGCCTGCGTGTGACCGAGCAGGTCATCAAATTCCTGACGGTGCGCACGGATGAGGAGCAGAAGCGCTTGGACAAGGTGAAGGCGCTGCGTGATGCGCGCAAGAAGGTAAGCGCGCAGCCTGTGGCTCCGGCCCCGGTCGCAGTGGTTGCAGTTGCGGCGGAAGCGCCGGCTGCGGCACCAGCTGTTCCGGCGGCGGAAACTCCGGCGACTGCGTAACGCGCGCGAGTTCCGCGATGACGTTGGCGAAAAGCAGGATCCCTTCGACTTCGCTCAGGGCAGGCTCTCGACGCGTCCTCGCCGCTTACGCGGCTGCGGAACGGCTCGGAATGACAAGGCCAGTTTGAACCAATCAGTGGCCCAAGAATTTTAGAGGAGAATTATGGCTGAAGAAACGAAAGCAGCAGAGCAGGCGACGCCGAGTGAGAGGCCGCGTTTCGGCGGCGGAGATCGTCCCAGTGGAGATCGTCCGCGGTTTGGCGGTGGTGGTGGCGGACGTGGGCCGGGTGGTCCTCCGCGCGAGGGCGGCGGCGGGCGTAAGTTTTTCCGGCGCAAGAAAGTTTGCAAGTTCTGCGTCGAGAAAATCGAAGACATCAACTACAAGGATTACCGCATGCTTGGGCAGTTCGTGGCCGAGAGCGGCAAGATCGTGCCGCGGCGCCTGACCGGCGTGTGCGCGCCGCACCAGCACCGGCTGTCGGCAGCCATCAAGAAGGCGCGGAATATCGCACTGCTGCCGTTTGCGGGGCGAGCGTCTTAACAACATTTTCGCCACGGATTTGCACGGACCTTCACGGATAAGGCTTCTTAAATCATTAGGGTTATCCGTGTTGATCTGTGTGAATCCGTGGCAAAGAATTCTGAAACTGGAGTCATTTCATGGAAGTCATTCTGAAAGAAGATGTAGCGAAACTGGGGTCGCGCGGCGACGTGGTGAAGGTCGCGGAAGGCTATGGACGGAACTATCTGCTGCCGCGCAAGCTGGCCATTCAGGCCGACGAGGGCAACAAGGCCGTCATTGTGCAGATGAAGGCCGCTTCGGTGCGGCGCTCCGCCAAGGAGAAGACGCAGGCGGAGGAATTGGCCAAGCAGTTTGAGGGCGTGTCGGTCGCGTTTCAGCGGCGCACGGGCGAGCACGATCAGCTCTTTGGATCGGTCACGTCGAGCGACATCGGCGACGCGCTGACCAAGAAGGGCTTCAACATCGACCGCCGCAAGATTCAGCTGCACGAGCCGCTGAAGACCGTGGGCGAGTTTAGCGTCCCGGTGAAGCTGCATAAGGACGTCACCGCGCACTTGAAAGTGGTGATTGAGAAGGAAGCGGTCGCGGAGTAGGTTTTAAGATTCTTCCCGGCTGCCGCCTTACTCCGTCAGGCGGAACTCCGCGTGCAGTTTGGCGCTGGAGTCTTCGCCGACCCATATATCGAACTGCTCGGGCTCGACTACCCATTTCTTTTCGATCGGACTCCAGAACTGTAGTTCATCTTTTGCCAGCGTGAAATGCACGGTGCGTTTCGCGCCGGGTTCCAGCGTGATGCGCTCGAAACCCTTCAATTGCCGGATCGGGCGCGAGGCGCTGCCGGCGCGCTGGTGGATGTAAAGCTGCGCCACGGTGTCGCCCGTGCGGCCGCCGGTGTTAGTGACGTCTGCCGACACTTCGATCGTCTCTTTGCTCGTCTCCCCGACGATCGTCCCCCCGACTCGAGCGGTTGGAGTTACTTTCAGATTGTCGAACGAAAACGTGGTGTAGCTCAGGCCGAATCCGAACGGATACAGCGGTGTGCTGGGAAGGTCCCAATAGCGTGACTTGAAATCGGGCGCCGTCTCTGGATTCTGTGTGAGGTTGTGGTTGTAGTAAAGGGGAAGCTGTCCGGCGCTGCGCGGCCAGCTGACGGGCAGGTGGCCGGAGGGATTCGCGTCGCCAAACAGCACGTCAGCGATGCCGTGGCCGCCTTCGCTGCCCGGGTACCAGGCTTCCAGAATGGCAGGGACATGCTCGGCGGCCCACGAAATGTCGAGTGGACGGCCGTTGATCAGGACCAGCACGACGGGCTTTCCCGTGCCCGCCACTGCCTCAAGCAACTCCTGCTGGCCGTTCGAAAGTCTCAGTGAAGATCGCGAGGCGTACTCCGCGCTCATCAAGTCAATCTCACCCAACACGAGGATGGCTACATCGCTCCGGCGGGCGAGTGCAACCGCATCTTGTATCGATTGCTGCGCTTCCTGCGGAGTCTGAGCCGGCTGCTCCTTCATCGTGACCATGGATAAATTCTCAAACGGCGAAGGGAACTGCCGTGTGAGGTTGGGGCCATGGGCATAGGCAACGCTCACCGCCGAACCTACCTTTTCGCGAATGCCTTGCAGAACGCTCACCGTTTGACCGGGCTTGGTCATCGCGCCCCACATCGAGAGCAGGTCGTCATCGGCATCGCCCAGCGGGCCGATGATTGCGATGGAATGAAGCGTCTTGCCGGTTTTACCCAGGCCGGTTTTATCCAGAGGCAGCAACGCTCCGTCGTTGCGCAGCAGGACGGTCGAGCGCTGCACGGTGGCGCGCGCCATTTGGCCATGCGCGGGATCGTTCAGTACCTGTTCGAGGCGCGACCCGTCGGTGTAGGGGTGCTCGAATAACCCCATTCGGAATTTGGTTTCGAGAATCGGCAGCACGGCATGGTCGATCTGCTCCATCGAAATATGTCCCTGTTGCAGTTCGATGGGCAAATACTTGAGGTAAACTCCGCTGGCCATGTCCATGTTCAGGCCGGCGGTGAAGGCTTTGTGAGCGGCGTCCTGATTGTCGCGAGCGTAACCGTGCGTCACGAGACTTCTGACCGCAAAAGCGTCGCTCACCACGAAGCCCTGAAAGTCCCATGATTTGCGCAACACTTCATCTAACAGCCACGGATTGCCGCTGGCCGGCACATCGTTGAGATCCATGTAAGCGCTCATTACGCTGCCGGCGCCTGCGTCCAGCGCGGCCTTGAACGGTGGCAGGTAGATGTTCCACATTTCTTCTTCCGGGATGTAGGAAGAATCGTAGTCGCGTCCGCCATCGGCGGCGCCGTATCCAGCGAAATGCTTGACGCACGCTAGCACCCGGTCGGGTGCGCCCAGTTCTTTGCCTTGAAATCCCAGCACCTGGGCGCGCGCCATCGCGGCCCCGAGGAAAGGATCTTCGCCCGCGCCTTCGACCATCCGTCCCCAGCGCGCATCGCGCGCGATGTCCACCATGGGGGCGAACGTCCACTCGATTCCCGCCGCGCGAGCCTCCTGAGCCGCAATCGCCTGGGCGGCTTCGACCATTTTCGTATCCCATGACGAGGCCATGGCAATCGGCGCGGGAAAAATCGTGTGGTAGCCATGAATCACGTCCAGCCCGAACAAAACCGGAATGTGCAGGCGTGATTGTTCGACTGCCACGTGCTGCAGCCGGTTGATTTCTTTGGGATCGGACACCCAGAGGACGGAACCGGCTCCATATTTCTTCAAGATCTCTTCCATGGTCTGGCTGACGTTCTCGCGGAACTCGGGAGCGGCGAAACCGGGGAGCTGGGACAGCTGTGCAATTTTCTCGTCCGTCGTCATTTGCCGCAGAAGGGCGCTGGCTTTGTCGCGAACCTGCTGCTCGGTGAGGGCGTTGGCAGAGATCTGACTTGAGAGGTGCAGGGGCTGGAAAACCAAAATTCCGAGCAAAATCAACAAGCAAATGTTGGATCTGCTTGCGAGCCGTATGGTCATGTTCGTCTCCCGATTCTTCTTTCGGCTTTTCTTCGAGACTGAACTCAACACAACGCGAACGGCTGCGAGTATACACGCACTGCGCGGCTGTCTTCTGTCTGCGTCTATCCGGTAGGAGCATTCGAGGTAGCTCGTCAGGCGGATGCCCTACGATTAGGGCATTTTTTCTTCCAAACTGGCTTTGCCCCCTGTGGGCCACTGTTCTGTTTCGCTCTAAATCTTTGTCCCTGAGTCACCTAGGTCACCTAAAAATCCCTGCTCGGCCTATAATTTCTGCTCACGGTTCGGGGGATAACCCGTCTATTCCTGTGCAAGCCCGGGTAGGACTTCAACCATCGGGCAGGTAGAGGACACGACAAGACATGCCGGCGGGTGTTTTGGCATTTCCATTTGCGGTTGGCGGAGGGGCCCACTCGAAAGCGAAGAGCGAGCGGGTGCCGAGGGCCAGCGAAGACGGGCTCACTGGGAATAAGACTCATCAGACAGAAACTACTAAGAACGAATTTACTAGGAACCAGGACCCCGCGCGGGGCCGCATGGCTGGGTTAGATCGTCAAGCTCAAGATCGGCGCATCGATGACACGATGCTTATCCGGGAGGCCCAGCGCGGTAACCGCGCCGCCTTCGAGGAACTGGTGCGCCATTACGATCAGGCGGTGTTGCGGCTGGCGCTGCATCTGACCGGGACCGAGCATGACGCGCAGGATGTTTATCAGGACGCCTTCCTCAAGGCTTATAAGAACATCGGCAGTTTCCGGTTTGAGTGTTCCTTCTACACCTGGATTTACCGGATCGTCACCAATTTGTGTCTGGATCACTTGCGCAAGCGGAATGTGCGGAAAGAAGACGCGCCGGTTGCGAAGGATTCGTCGGGTGGGGAGTACGATCTGCTCGACCAGGTGCCGGATGTGCGGGCGGGAGCGAATCCGGAGCGCGATTTGATGCGGCGGCAGTTGGGGGCGCGGATTTCGGGGGCGCTCGAGAAATTGACTCCGCGGGAGCGGATGGTGTTCGAGTTGAAGCATTACCACGGGTTGAAGCTGCGGACGGTGGGGGAGATTTTGCAGACTACGGAAGAGACGGCGAAGAATACGTTGTTTCGCGCTACGCAGAAGTTGCGGGGGGCGCTGGCGGATATGCGGTGAATCAGTCTCGAGTCCCGAGCGGTGAGTCACGATCGCTCGCAACTCGGGACTCAGGACTCAGGACTCGAAGGTGCAACGATGAAATGTGAATGGGTTCGAGAAAATATTGTGCTGCAGGTTTACGGCGAACTGGCCGATGACGCTCGGCACGAATTGGAGCAGCATGTGGCGCGCTGCGCGGATTGCGCGGCGGAACTGAAGGCGGAGCAGGAGTTTCATGCGCTGCTGGCGCAGGATCGCGCGGCGGAGGCCTCGCCCAATCTGGTGGCGGCTTCGCGGATGCGGTTGCAGGAAGCGCTGGAGACGGCCAAGCAAGGCAGTTTCTTCAGTCGGTTGGCGTTTGATCCGGCGAATTGGCTGCGGCAGGTGAAGTTCTCGCCGGCGCTGGCTTCGGCGATTCTGATTCTGGGCTTCGTGGGTGGAATTGGAACCATGCGCGAAATCTACGGAACGCGTGCCGCCAATACGGCGGGGATCACGAACGCGTCGAACCAGACGGGTGTTCCCTCCGAGGCTTCGATTTCGGGTATCAGTTCTGTGACTCCGGTACCCGGCACCGATCAGGTCAGTATCAAGTACAACACGGTATCGACGCAGGAGGCGCAGGGGTCGCTGAACGATCAGAAGATCCAGCAGTTGCTGCTGTACGCGGCGCGGAATAACTACAACTCCGGCGTGCGCGTGGATTCGGTCGATCTGCTGGCGCAGAAAACTGGCGACATGCAGGTTCGCGAGGCGCTGATGTATGCGCTGCAGAACGACACGAATCCGGGAGTGCGGCTCAAGTCGCTGGGCGCGCTGGGGAATTACGTCAAGAACGACACGAATGTGCGTGATGCTGTGCTGCGGGCGCTGGTGAACGATACGAACTCCGGGGTGCGCATCGAGGCGCTGCGGCTGATCGAGCCGGTGAAGGCCGACGGCAGCGTGCGCGGGGTTTTGATGGCGCTGGCCGCGAAGGATCAGAGCACGTACATCAAGTCGCAGGCGCGGACCATGCTGGCGCAGTTGCCGGAGATTGATTAAGTCGTCCTGCAGCGGCTAAAGCCGCGGGTGATTGTGCGGCACGATTGGTATGCCTGAAGGCATACCCTGATACGAATCGAAGAATGCTGCCAATCGAAGATCTTCAAATTGAGGATCTTCAAATTGAAGATCTGGAAATTGAAGATCTAGAAAATTGAAGATCTGGTAATCGAGGGTCTGAAATTAGAAGACCCGCAGATCTGAAAAACCGAAGATCGAAAAACGTCGCTGAGATGCGGCGAGAATGAGGTGACTATTTTGAAACGTTCGCTACAAGTCGTTGGGCTGGCTGGAGTGCTGGCCCTGCTTGTGCCGTCGGTCTTTCTTACCAGGAGCTGGGCGCAGGAAACACATATGTCCCGCGAAGGTGGAGACTGGGGTCAGCAGATCACAGGGTCGCTGGTGGCGGTCAAGAATTTGCGAGTGAAAGTCGACATGGGCGCGGTGGTGGTGCACGGCAGCCAGCAGCAGGGGATTAATTACGTTATTCATACTCGTTTTAGTTCTTCTTCAGAGCAAGAGGCGCGCCGGCAGTTTGAACAGTACAAGATCACCGCATATGTGAAAGGCGACACGGCGTGGATCGTGGGGGATTGGCAGGGTGGAAGACGGCCGCGACATTCCTCCGGTGAATTCAACATCACCGTGCCGCGCGAAATGGTGCTGGTGAAGCTCGAAACCGAGGGCGGCAACGTGGAAACCACGGGAGTGATGGGCCACGTGGAGGCTGAGAGCGGCGGCGGCAGCATGCGGGTGGATGATATTGGCGGAGGAGTGAATGCGGAGACCGGAGGCGGGTCGATTGATGTGGGAACCGTCAGCGGCGATCTCGGACTGCACACGGGTGGCGGTTCGATCGAAGTGCGCCAGGCCAACGGGAAACTGGTAGCTGAAACCGGTGGCGGGAGCATCGAGATCCAGTCCTGCGCGCAGGGCGCGCTCATTGAGACCGGAGGCAACAGCATCACCGTGCGCCATTGCAATGGAAAGGTCAAGGCATCGACGGGCGGCGGCAGCGTCGAGTTGAGCGATATTGGCGGTCCCGCGGAGATCGAGACCGGGGGAGGAAGTATCCGGCTCACCTCGTCCAAGGGGCATGTTCGCGCAGAGACCGGTGGCGGCAGCATTGAGCTTTTCGGCGTGCCTTCGGCCCATGCCGAGACCGGGGCAGGCGAGATTACGGTGAAGCTGGTGAATACCGGGGCGGAACGCAACGATTCGGATCTGGAAACCGGCGCGGGTGACATCACGGTTTACATTGCCGCCGATGTCGCTGTCAACGTGCGTGCCAGCGTGGATGTGGGCAGCGGACATCGCATTACTTCCGAGTTTCCCGACATCCACATCAGCAGCGAAGGCGAGCAGTGGGGACCGAAGACGCTCACCGCCGAAGGCAAGTTGAATGGCGGCGGCCCGACAGTGAAGGTGCGTACTTCGAGTGGCGACATCTGCATCAGGCGCGCGAGGTAAAGCGATTTCTGATTGTTGATTTCTGATTGCTGATTGAAACCCCGATTCTCGAGTTCGCTTTTCAATCAGCAATCAAAAATCAACAATCAAAAATTTTCGAGTGGGGGAATGACCATGCGTAAATACGTTATGACTGGCATCATGTTGCTGCCGTTGCTGCTTACCTTTTCGCACGCGGCGCAGAACATGTCGACGGACTCGCCGAACCGGACGTGGATATTCTCCAGCGAAGACGGCGGCACCAATTCCTACCTGGGCGTCGACATCTCGGACGTCACCACGGAACGCTTGAGCGCCCTGAAGCTGAAAGAAGAAAAGGGTGTCGAGGTAACAATGGTTGACCAGGATGCTCCGGCCGGCAAGGCCGGCATCAAGGAGCATGACGTCATCCTCACTCTGAATGGCGCGACGGTCGAGAGCAAGGCGCAGTTGCAGCGGATGATCCACGAAACTCCGCCGGGCCGCATCATTTCGCTGGGAATGAGCCGCGACGGGCAGCCGCTGACCATCAAAGTGCAACTGGCCGACAAGCACAAGGAGTTCGTGGGTCCTGACTTGAAGGACTTTCATGTGAATATTCCCGAGATCCACATTCCGGACATCGACATTCCCGCCATCAACATGGTGATGACCACCTCCTCGGCACGCAGCGGACTGATGGTGGAAAACATTACCCCGCAGCTGGGGGAGTTCTTCGGCGTGAAGAACGGGAACGGCGTGCTGGTGCGCTCGGTGGAGAAAGGCAGCCGCGCCGAGAAAGCGGGCTTACGCGCGGGCGACGTGATCGTGAAGATCAACGAGCAGCCCGTGCACGATACCAGCGACTTCGCGCACGCTGTGCGTACGCGCAACGGAGGGTCGGTGAGCGTGGGCGTCATCCGCGACAGGAAGGAACAGAACCTGAATCTAACCTTGCCCGATCGCAAGGAATCGGGCGATCTCATTGAAGAGGAGAGCTCTGACGATTCTCTGATTGATGCCGATTCGGCGGTCGAACTGAGTGATTTACAGCAGGAAGTAGCCGAACTGCAGCCACAGATGGAGCTCACCGTCGACGACGCTCAAACCTCGATCGGTGAACTTCAAAAGGATCTCTGCACGCAGCATGACAAAATGCGCCGGCAGGCCGAGAAGCTCAAGAACCAGTCGAAGCTCCAGCAGAAACAATTCAAGAAGGACCAGGAAAATTTCAAGATGCAGTTGGAGCAACTGCCCCGTGAGTTGCGGGGACGCTGGCTGGATATTTAGCGGATTCGCAAACTGAGTTAGCCCGATTAGCGAGCCTTCGCGGCGCGGGTGAGGCTGGTGAGGCAGACGCGGTTCCGTCCCATCTGCTTGGCGGCATAGAGTCCGTCGTCGGCTGCCCGGATCATGTCATCCCGGCTTTTGCCGTGCGCGGGGAAAGCCGCAACGCCGGCGCTGATTGTTACTGTTCGGGGCACTCCCGGGAACTGGAAGCCCTCCACCATCCGGCGCAGTTTTTCCGCGATGGTCAGGGCCTGCTGCTCATTCGTCTGAGTCAGCAGGATGGCGAATTCCTCTCCGCCGTAGCGGCACACCACATCAATCTTGCGCAACTGCTGGTGGAAGAGCGACGAGACCTGGCGCAGGACTTCGTCGCCCAGCAGGTGACCGAACTCATCGTTTAGGCGCTTGAACTGGTCGATATCGGCCATGATTACGGCCATGCCGGTACCATAGCGGCGGGCGCGCTCGATTTCCTCCATGATCCGGAGTTCGAAAAAGCGGCGGTTGAAAATACCGGTCAGGCCGTCGAGGTAGGCGAGCTGCTTGACCCGCTCCACGTAGTGCGCGTTCTGGATCGAGTTGGCGCAAATGTCGGCCACCGATTCGAGTGACTGCAATTCGCTCTCGCGAAATGCGTTAGGCCGCACGCTGTGCAGCGTGAGCACACCGTGGGTCTGGCCGAATGAAATCAGCGGGATGCTCATGCGCGAGGCGGATTCTTTGAAGAGCCGCAAGGGCTCAGGCGTGCCGCTCAGATCCTTTTCGATGATGGTGCCGGTGGTTGCAATCACGCGCGACCAGGGCTCCTGGGTGGCCGGAAAACGCCCGCCCGCTGGAATGCAAGGCGTCAGCGTCCCCTGATGCGCTCGCATGACGAGGTCGCCCTCCTCGCGCAAGAGCAGCGACACGTGCGAGACCTGAAAGGCCTGCTGAATCACCAGGCAAACCCGGGTGAGCAGGTCTTCCAGTTCCATGACGGCGGTACTCTGCTGCGCGATGGTGTTGATGGCTTCCAATTGCCGCGCCCGCTGCCGCTCCAGCGAATACAAGCGAGCATTTTGCAGCGCGATTGAAGCCTGCGTCGAAAACAAAGTCAGCACCTCGATCGTTTCGTGGTCGAAGCGATCGATGCGGTCACTCTGGCAGTCGAGCACGCCGACGACTTCATCGCACACCATGAGCGGAATCGCGAGCTCGGAGCGAGTGGATGAAGCGGCGCAAATATAGCGCGGGTCCTTGGTCACGTCAGGGGCATAGATTGGCCGCTTCTTTAAGACTGCGGCTCCGGTGATTCCGTCGTGGAAACCGAGGGAAATCTGGTCCTTGCCGGCATCCCAGCCGATCTGCGAGCGGACGCACAATTTCTGTTCCTCCTTGTCGAGAAGGAGGATGGCCACGTTCGGCAGCTGAAAAAAATCGCGTGCGATGGCCAGTATTCTCTGCAGCACCTCGTCCAAATCAAAGGTGGAGAGCACGGCCTGGCCCGCTTCGTAGAGGACCGCAAGTTTCGGCATGGTCGAGAGAATTGTACGTTGAGGGCGGGCGGTTACCGAGGTTCCGAAAGTAACCAGTTTTCCCTAGCGCTCTCAAGCCAGCTTGCCGAAAGAAGGCTGCTGCACCAAGAGTTAGCGCCACCTTCTTGCGGTGCGGATCAGCCCGTAGGCGACCAGGCAGAACCAGAAATCCAGAACCATGCCCAGGTCCAGATGGAGGGGGCGATGCCGCGCCGCTGGCGGCAGCGACGGGATCAGAACGAAATACACCACGTTGCCCAGGATGATCGCCAGCAGGGCCTGGAGAAAATTGATGAGCACCGATGGTTTAGACACCATGGATGAGATCCCCGGATGCCCTCTATTTACGCGGGTTACCCCTTCTCTGCAAGTAGGTTGCAGCAGAAACCCTTCTGCGTGAAGCAAAGCGCAGCCCCGCGGCGCCCGGCACAACATCTTTTTAGGGCGCGCTCTGGGCCAATGACTGCAATTGCGAAGGTTCAACAGGCTGAGTGCGCGGGACCCAATAACGCGACGCATCTCGTCAGAATCTAAGCTGCGGCTCAAGTAAGGATGGCCGCGTGCCGATCCTGTATTTGCAAGGGATATTCCATGCGGACGAAGGTCCTGGTTCTGGCAGTTGCGAGTTTGGCGTGCTTGCTGGGATGGAGCCAGACCGGTGACGAACAGACCAGACTCGTGACCCTGGAAAATGCGTGGAACAATTCGGTGCAAACAAAAGACACAGCCTCACTTGAGCTGCTGCTCGGGCCGGAACTGGTGTATATCGAGTCCGACGGCAAACTGATGAACAGGGCTCAATATCTCACCAGCGTCCGGTCGCCGACGGTGCATCCCACGCGGATCGTCAGCGAATCTATGAATGTGCAGCTTTACGGTGCGGCTGCCGTGGTTAGCGGCGTGTATCGCGAAGATGGCGTAAGGAATGGAAAACGATACCTGCTGCGGGAACGCTTCATCGACACGTGGGTCCGCCGCAGTGAGAGTTGGGTATGTGTGGCCAGCGATTCAACCTTGATTGACCAGTGAGGACGACCAGTCGAAGAAGTGCGCCATGTTCTGATTCGAAGGCTTTAATTCTTCACACGGGGGTAGGTCGGCATGACGGACACGGGCAACATTTTCTCTCTGCTTTACTTGAGCAAGGGCACCATTCCGTTCTCCGCAAAGGATCTGCGAGAACTCCTCGACAAGGCGAGAGAGAACAACTCCAGGCTGGGAGTCACAGGGATGCTGTTGTTCCGGGGTGGAAACTTCCTGCAGGTCCTGGAAGGAAACCAAGAAACCGTAGTCGCCCTTTACCAGAAAATAGCGCAAGATTCACGGCACGATCAGCTCACCACTCTGTTCCAAGGAGTTGCGCCCCAGCGGGATTTTCCTGACTGGTCCATGGGTTTTCACGACCTGGATGCGCCCGATACCATTCAAATTCCCGGATTCAGCCACTTCCTCCGTACATCGCTCACGAGCGCCGATTTTGAGGATGCGAAGCGCGCCAAGAGACTGTTGCTGCTCTTCAAAGAAGACAAGCTGTTGGGATCGGCGCACTTCGCCGTCCAAGGCGGCAAATGAAGGATTCGTATTTCGGTCATTAGTTCTCAGGTGTCCGTCCGGTTATCCTTCGCACTTAAGCTTGATGGTTGGCACTATCACGCCTAAACTCAAAACCTTTCGGTCGACCATTTGGAATGCAGGAGCGGGCCGCTGGTTCCTGCTACCATTCTCTTTGCCGCGCCCGGAATCCTGAAACATGCTCGAACTCTCTACCCCCGTCCAATATGTGAAGGGCGTTGGCCCGCGCATTGGGGAAGTCCTGGCCGGCAAGGGGATTCACACGGTCGGCGACCTGCTTCATTATCTGCCTTTTCGTTATGAAGACCGGCTGAACCCGCGCGGGATTTCGGAGTTGCGGGCGGGCGAGATGGCCACGGTGGTCGGCGAGGTGCGGAATTCGGGACTGTTTCGCACGCGGAGCAAGCCGATTTTTCAGCTGACCGTCGGACAGGGGCGGGCACGGCTGCGCTGCTTGTGGTTCAACGCGACCTATCTGCAAGACAAATTCACACCCGGCCAGATGATCGCGCTGTACGGCAAAGTCGAGGAAGATCAGCGCAGCCACGAGTTGCAGATCGTTCAGCCGCAGTTCGAGATATTGGGCGATCCCACTGATTCCGGCGAAGACGGCGCCGAGAAAAAAGCGGCTGAGTCTTTGGAGATCGGGCGCATCGTTCCAATCTATGAGGCGATCGGACGGCTTACGCCGCGCTGGTTTCGGCGAGCGATTCGCACTGCGCTCGACAATCTGACGCCTGACCTTCCGGACCCGATTCCCGCGGCGGTGCGCTCGCATCTGGGGCTGATCTCGCCGCGCGCGGCGCTGTGGAACGTGCACTGGCCGGAGCCGGGCGAAAGTTTTGAGGCCCTGCAGTCGTCGCGCACGCCCGCACACATTCGGATGATCTTCGACGAGCTTTTCTT
Organism: Candidatus Sulfotelmatobacter sp.; assembly: GCA_049509155.1. Lineage (GTDB taxonomy): Bacteria > Acidobacteriota > Terriglobia > Terriglobales > Acidobacteriaceae > Sulfotelmatobacter. The sequence continues at coordinate 29,243 of JBELAE010000002.1, read as the reverse complement.
TGTGGAGTTGGGACTGGAGTTGAAGCGGCGCGAGCAGAAAGCCCAGACCGGGATCGCATTTCGCCTGGATGATCGGGCGCGGGCGGCGATCAAGAAAATTTTGCCGTTTCATCCCACAGCTGCCCAGAAGCGGGTGTTGAAGGAAATTGCCGCGGACATGGAAAAGCCTTATCCCATGCGGCGTTTGCTGCAGGGCGACGTGGGGTCGGGCAAAACCATTGTGGGCTTTGAGGCGGCGATTATTGCAATCGAGAATGGCTGCCAGGTGGCGCTGATGGCGCCGACGGAGATTCTTGCGCAGCAGCATTATTTCTCGGCGCGGCGGATTCTGGAGAATGCGGGATACCGCATTGTCCTGCTGACGGGTTCCCTTGAAGCCGACCGCAAGCGCGAGGTGCGGCGGCATATCGCGCAGGGGAATGCGCAGCTGGTCATTGGAACGCACGCGCTGCTGGAAGAGAAAGTGGAGTTTGCCCGGCTGGGACTGGTGATTGTGGATGAGCAGCATCGGTTTGGGGTGTTGCAGCGGCTGAAGTTGATGAGGAAGTCGGGTGAGGGAGAGGAAACCGGCCCCGCTGCGCTCGGCGGGACGGGCGAAGGCGCCCGTCCCCACATAAACCCTCCCCAGGTAAACCCTTCCCTCACTAGCCTTGGCGAACCGGACGTGCTCGTCATGACGGCTACGCCTATCCCGCGCACCCTTGCGCTTACGCTTTATGGCGACCTTGACTTGAGTGTGCTTGACGAACTACCGCCTGGGCGCACGCCGATTGTTACGCGTTGCGGGGGCGACGACGAGTCGCTGAAGGTGTGGGAGTTCGTGCGCAAACAAGTGGCTGCGGGGCACCAGGCGTACGTTGTGTACCCCGTGATTTCAGAGAAGACGACCGCTGAGAATGAAGAGAGCGAACTGAAGGCCGCAGTGAAGATGTATCGGGACCTCAGCGGCAAGATTTTTGCCGATCTGAAAGTTGGACTGCTGCACGGGCGTCTTGACGCCGAGTTGAAAGATCAGGTCATGCGCATGTTTCAGCGCGGCGAGTTGCAGATTCTGGTCGCGACTACCGTGATCGAGGTCGGCGTGGACGTGCCCAACGCGACCGTGATGGTGATTGAACACGCCGAGCGCTTTGGCCTGGCACAGCTTCACCAGTTGCGCGGGCGCATCGGGCGCGGCGCAGCGAAGTCATATTGCATTTTGATGACTGGTGGAAAAGTTACCGAGGAGGGCCAGAGGCGCCTCGATGCGATGGTGAAAACCAACGACGGTTTCAAGATCGCCGAACTTGATCTGGAACTGCGCGGTCCGGGTGAATTCTTTGGCACGAGGCAGGCGGGGCTTCCGAGCTTCCGCGTGGCCAATATTATTCGCGATGCACAGTTGCTGGAGGCAGCCAAGCACGAGGCGGCCGCGGTAATCGCCGGGCCGAACGAGGAAATCTCTGGCACGGAAATCAGCCGCGCCCTGGTGCACATGCGAGCGCTTTGGCAGCACACGTATGGATTGGTTGAGGTGGGTTAGGAATCGAAATCCCCGAACTTGCCGAATTCTGTCCCGAAATTAGGCCCGGGCCACGGCAGCGAAGAGCGGGGGCGCGGGCGCTTCCGCGATCAGGAACTTGATGGTTACGCGTGCGCCGTTGGGCTTCACGTTTTCTATTTCGAGATCTCCGCCACGTTTCCTGACGATTTCGCAGCAGACGCTCAACCCGAGCCCCGTTCCTTTGCCCACGGGTTTCGTCGTATAAAACGGATGCAGCGCGCGGTTCAGATTGCCGAAGCCCGGGCCGGTGTCCTCGACTTCGATCACCACGCGAGGACCGCTGCGGTAGGCGCGAATATTGATCTGCTTGCTGCCGCGCATTCCCTCCAGCGCGTCACTTGCATTGTTGAGCAGGTTGAGGAGAATCTGTTTTATTTCGTCCTCGCTGACTGCCAGAAGGGGCAAGTCCGGCGCGATGTCGAGTTCGACGCGGACGTTGCCGATGCGGGTGTAGTATTCGCGGAGCGCGAGCACCTGCTGTACGACCGGATAAAGTTGTGCAGCCTGAGCCTCACGCGCGCCGCGGCGAGAGAAGCGAAGCAGGTTGTCGATCATCCGGTTCATGCGGCGGGCTTCGCCTACCAGTTTGGCGAGTTGATCGCGAGCATGCGGCGCCGCGATGGCTTCGTCGATCAGTTCGCCGAATCCCATGATCGCGGTCAGTGGATTGTTCAGCTCGTGGGCGACTCCGGCCAGCAGCTGGCCCAGGGCAGCCAGTTTTTCCGAGCAGACCAGTTGCGCGTGCAAGGACTGCAGTTCGACGGCGAGGGCAATGTCGGTCGCGAGCCTCTCGATGTGGCACAGTTCGAGCGCATGGATGGTCCGCGCATCTCGGGGCGCGGCCAACCGGATGCAGCCCAGGTACGCGCCTCCGTCGGAGCACAGCGGAATCAGTATTTCTTCGCCGGTCGTCCATTGCGCATTGGGATTCTCGCGCAACGCAAACAGGATTGCTTCATGAGGCGGCAGTAAGTACGAATTCCTGCCCACGAGCTGCGCCGTGGAACACAGGCGCTTAATGTGATCGAGCGTCCAGTCTTGCGTTTGCTCTTCCAGTCTTTGCAGGGCCTCCGGCAACAATCCGCTGGCGCCGGCCACCCGAAGACCACGGCCTGAATTTTCGAGTTGGGCATTCTCGAGTCGGACATTTTCGGGTTGGACATTCTCAAGTTGGACCACCGCCAGGCTGAACGTGCTGACGTCGGTGATGGCGGAAGCGACTGCGGGGCAAATCGTATCCAGTTCCGCACCACTCAGCAGCCGGGAAGTGATTGCAGAGAAGCGCTCCAAGCGGCGGTCGATCCGATCTGCTTTGTGCTGCATGCCCGCGATTGATTCTGACTTGTCTTCCACTACCGCCAGAATCATTCCAAAAGCGACGAAGATCTTGGGAGTGTTCCACAGTTCCGCTGAAATCGTCAGGTGTGTGAGGCGATCGATTAGCAATTGGAGGGGAAATGCAGCTCCCCAGCTGAAGAATCCAGCAGCAATGGTCAGAGTGGCGGGCGACAGTCGCCCAAGGCTCCGGCAAATGAATATCCCCGCTAAACCGAACCCGATTCCGATAAAGGCGATCGTCCCTTCCTGAAACGAGCCGCGAAGCGCGGCAGCAATCGTCCACGCTGCGAGGAGCGAGCTCGGAAGAGTGGCAGCGGCCACGAGCAACGACAACTTTGCGCTCAGCTTCCCCTTCAGCTTTTCGTTCAGCTCGAGAAAGAAACAGACGCCGCCGCTGAAGCAGGCCGCCAGGCACAGGATGTAAGGCCAGCGCGCCTGCACGCCGCAGCTGGCGCATACTACATAGGCCACGGAAGGCACACCCAGCACGAGCAGCAGGAGGGTCCGCTTCGCGCGGTCTTCCGCTACCGAGGAGACCGACACTAGAAAGGCGACGACAGCGGCTTGCAGCGATCCGGCATCGATAGCCGACAGAAAATAATTCGCCGCGCCGCGATCTGGCTCCAGCAGTTGTGCCAGGAAATGCGTGAACACCAGCGTCCAGCCCACGGTCCAGAGTGTCAGGCGGCCGCCACGGGCGTGGCGCTTCAGACACACAAAGACAATGACCAGCACGCCCGTGATCAAAAAAGTTGGAATTTTTTCGAGAACGCCCATTAAGTATGCATAGGAGGGAGGAAATATAGTCTCAACAGTCACCAACAGTAACCAAACGGAAGCGGTGGGTCAACGCCAGAACGTGCCATTGCGATGGCACGAAAGTTAGGCAGGACGCCCGCTGGTGCTATGCGTTTCCTTCGCCGCAGCGGGTCTTTCCGCCGTGTCCACGGGCTGAACTGATAGAATCGAAAGGATGGCTGGGTCTTCCCAACTGATTCAGATTGAGCTTGGCGCGCCGCTGCGTGTGCCGAAGCCACAGTGGCTGCGGGCGAAAGCTCCCGTGGGCGACAATTTCCACAATCTGAAAAAACTGGCTCGGGGCATGGGCCTGCACACGGTGTGCGAGTCGGCGCAGTGCCCCAACATTGGCGAATGCTGGAACCACAAGACGGCGACGTTCATGCTGCTGGGGGATATCTGCACGCGGCGTTGCGGATTCTGCGCCGTGCCGAAGGGACGGCCGGAGCCGATTGATCTGGACGAACCGCGCCGCGTGGCGGAGGCGGTCGCAACGCTGGGACTGAAACATGCGGTGGTGACCAGCGTGAACCGCGACGACGACAATATTGGCAGCGCCAGAATTTTCGCCGAGACCATCCGCGAGATTCGCGAGCTCACTCCGGATTGCCGAGTCGAAGTGCTCATCCCGGATTTTCAAGGAATAGAAGAATCGCTGCGCATTGTGCTGGATGCTCGACCCGACGTGCTCAACCATAATACTGAGACGGTGCCGCGACTGTATCGCGCGGTACGGTCCGGAGCGCGCTACGCGCGGACTCTCACGCTGCTCGAGAACGCCAAGAAATTTTCTCCCGGCATGGTGACCAAGAGCGGTGTGATGGTGGGGCTGGGAGAGTCGTCGGAAGAGCTGATCGAAGTGTTCCGCGATTTGGGCGCACGCGGCGTTGACATTCTTACGGTAGGGCAGTATCTGCGGCCATCGAAAGATCACCTGCCGATCGCGCGCTTTTACGAGCCTGAAGAATTTGTCTATCTGAAGGACCAGGCGTTGCGGTTTGGTTTTCGCCACGTCGAGTCGGGGCCGCTGGTGCGGTCCAGTTATCACGCGCACGAACATGCTGATGCTGCTGCGCTGCCGCGGGCGGTGTCGTAGCTTGCGGCGTCGGGGTTTCCCCGTCAAAATTTGTCGTACTTATCCCACCGTAATCCCGCCGCGCAGGCTTAGTATCCCCATCGAGGAAATCGGCATCCGGAGGCTGCGCCTGCCGTGGTGACCGTTCTGCTGGTGATCCTGGGATTTTTTGCCGGCCTGCTGGGCGCGCTGACAGGAATCGGGGGCGGCGTGCTGCTCACACCCATTCTCGCGTTGCACTTCGGCATCCCCATTCGCCAGGCGATTGGAGCGAGTCTGGTCGCAGTGATTACCACCTCGGCGGCGAGCTCCTCGGTCCACCTGCAACGCCACACTACTGACATTCGTCTGGGCATGACGCTCGAACTGGCAACCGCATTTGGCGCGGCGGTTACGGCATATCTGGTGGGTTACTTCAATCGCAACGCTCTCGAAGGATTGTTTGCCGCATTTCTTCTGTACAGCTCCATCACGATCCTGACCAAGCGTGGCAAGGTGAAACCGCTGGAAGACGAATCCGCGATGATCGTTGACGAAAGTGTGGTCCCACCTTACGAACCGCAGCACTATCCGCTGGGACTGGCTGCGTCTCTGGTCGCGGGCGCGCTCTCGGGCTTGCTCGGGATCGGCGGCGGCCCCATCAAGGTTCCAGTGATGTACCTTTTCATGAACGTACCGCTCATGGTGGCGACGGCGACTTCGAACTTTATGATTGGCGTGACTGCGGCGGCCAGCGCCATCGTCTATTACCGGCGGGGCGACATCCTGGTGGAATACGCCGCGCCGCTGGCTGTAGGCGTGTTCCTGGGGTCGCTTCTGGGCGCGCGCATGGCTCCGCGCATTCATACGAAAATCGTGGTGTATCTGCTGGTCGGCGTGATGTTTTATCTTGCGGGCCACCTGATTCTGCACCTCATGCGGGGGTGGTTATGAGCCAGGTGCGGGAACCCGAGTTCGATCGCGCGGTGGCATGGGTGCTGCGCATCGGCGCGTTTAGCTGCTTCTTCATCATGCTGACGGGTTTGATCACGGGGTTGTTCGTCAGCGGGCGCATTCCTGTCGAGATTGAGCGTGGGGGGGTGCTGCTGATGCTGGCCACGCCGGTGGTGCGGGTGATCGTCGCGTGTTATCTGTTCTTTCGGGAGAAGGACTGGAAGTATGGATGGATTTCTCTGGGCGTGCTGGTCATTCTGATGCTGGGCCTGGTGTTCGGAATCGGGGAACACTAATGTCTCCGCCAGGGGCTAAAGCCCCGATCCTTACCGTATCGAATGGCGCGGCTTAAGCCGCGCCCTAAACAAAACCACGTCTCACCAGAAGCCGCCTACACAAATCTCACGCCGATCCAAAATCCCCACGTCTCGCAAACGGCGCGAGACATGGGGCAGCCGTCGTACAGATATCCGTCGCGTTGCACCCATTAGAAGATGTGCATCTTGATGCTAAGGTACTTCTTCGGATTCTCGCGGACACCCTTCAGCAAGTCGCGGGCTTCGACCAGGGCCTGGTTGGCGTTGTTGAAGAGGGAGTCGTCTTTGAAGAGTCTGCCGGCGGTGCCTTGGCCGGCCTCGAGTTCGGTGGTCAACTCCGAGAGCTTAGTCATCGTGGTGTCGAGCTTCTTGGCGAGTTCTTCATCCACGACGAGCTTGCCGATTGTGCCCTTGCCGGAGTTGATGTCCTCGGTCAGCTTCTTGATGTTGGCGATGGTGTCGTTGGCGTTGTTGTAGAGGGTCGGATCTTTCACGAACTTTCCGGCGGTGCCTTTCCCGGCCTGGATGTCGTCGATCACGCCATTCATCTTGTCGAGCGTGGCGATGAATTTTTCGTAGGCGTCGTTGCGGCTGATCAGCGCGCCCAGACTGCCCTGCCCGCTCGCCACCTGCTCCACCATTTTCTGCAGGTCCGCTACCGTGGCATTGAGGCTGTTGTACAGAGTGGGATCGTAGATGAGTTTGCCGAGCGATCCCTTGCCGCTTTCGGCGAAGGCCAGAATGCGGTCGGCGCGCTTCAACAGAGCGTCCATGTTCTCGAGCGTGCTCTGGCTGGCGCGCACCACCTGGTTGAAGTCAGGATGCACCTGGGTGGGCAGCGTGTCTCCATCCTGCGCCAGAGGGCCGATAGCCTGGGCGCTCTCAATCTCAAGATAGGTTTCGCCGAGCACTCCTGCGGTGTCGAGCGAGGTCATCGAATCGCGGCGTAAATCGTAACTGTATCTCGAGCTGACCTTCATGGTGATTTCGACCGGCGTGAGTTGCTTATCTTTGTCGGGCACGATGCGGATATGGATTACGTTCCCGATGTCCACGCCGCTCAGACGCACGGGGGCGCCGTCGCGTATGCCTTGAGCGTTATCGAAATAAGATTTCAGGGTGATGTGATGTGTGAAGAGTCCGCCGGTTCCGGACATAAGGAAAAGCAGAACAGCCAACGTCAGACTGGCCGCGACCACCGTGATCCCAACCCGCAGTTGCGACCACTTGAGCTGCTTCTGGCTAGGCAAATGATTTCCTCGTGATGCCAGTCTGGATGATGCCAGTCTGGGGGATGCCCGACTGGATCGAATGCGCCGGCCGCGCCAACAGCTCAGATTCGCCGCCGGCCCCCCGCTGCACGCCCACCGCAGCATGATAACAAAAACCAGAGCCCGCCCTAGGCCGTTTTCGTCCGCAGCGCGGGCATCAGCAGCAGCGCCGCAAAATACGCAACCGCTCCGCAGGTCAAAGTAACGGTCAATCCGAACTGGATGGCGATGACCATGGCCAACACCGATCCGAGCACGCTGGCCGCCGCGTTCATGGCCCATGCCCACTCGACCGAATTATCGGAAGCGGCTGGCCCGGCGGGAAATTCCGGAGCGGGCATGGCAGCGATCGCGCGCAGGCCGGTGGGGAACGGCATGCCCATAACGAATCCCAAAGGAATGAGAAGAACGCCGCTGACCAGCAGTCGGTAGCCGAAGTCCAGTCCGACCAGCGCCGCCAGACGGCCGGGCAGCAACACTACGTCGGCGAGAAGGGTAACAATGACGAGCACGAGCGGCACCCAGCCCAGGTTCGTGCGCGGCAGCCAGAGCCGCGAAAACAGGCTCCCCGCGCCGCTGGAGAGCATCAGCAGGAAAATCACAACAGTCAGAGCGTAGGTGGGATGGCCCAGAAACAGCACGAAGCGCTGGATGAAGGCGATCTCGACCAGGATGTAGCCCAGACCCACCGCAATAAAATAAAACAGCGGAAGCGGCGACTGGCGGGCGTTCCGGGTCCTCTGCGCGGTTCTCAAAATAAGGGGCAGAACCAGAAATACGAGTACCGCAGCCAGGGAAATCACCAGCACGAGAAGCAGCACCAGCACTCCCAGGTTCACTTTCCAGTCGATGCCCGCGCGCAAACCCTTTTCCCCGAGGATCTGCGCGGGCTTCAGAGTGAAGAAGAAGAAAGGGGCGTTGTCGGTCACAGGTGCGACGTTGTAGGCGTAGCCGCGCGCGAACGAATACGGATCATTGCTCGCGATCAGATCGGAAAACGGATTCTGCCCTGGGCTGGAAGGCAGATACAGCGGGTGGAGCTGTGGGTATTTGCTGAGATGATTGGTCACCGCCGCTTCTTCTGCGGGCGTGAACGGAGTCTTCTTGGCCAGCACGACGACGGGGATGCCGTCTTCGTCGAGCGCTCCCTGCGAAGCGACGATAAAGTTGCCGGCGGGATTGGCCACGCCCAGGCGATGCAGGGCTTCTATGGCGACCGCTACTATGCGCAGGGCTTCGCGAGGATGGCGGAATTCCCAACGTGTGATGGCGATCATGCCGCCGGGCTTGAGGTGATCGAAATATTCGCGGAAGGCCTCGACGGTATAGAGATTATTTTCGCTGAGCGCGAAGGCTCCCGCCGCAGTTGAGGCCCAGGTATCGACCAGCGTCATCTGCACGACATCGAACTGTTGCGGTGTAGAGCGCAGAAACGACCGGCCGTCGGTGACGTGAATGTGAACGTCAGGCCTCTCATAAAGATGCTGCGAATACTCGGCGTAGCGTCCGCGCATGATCGTGGTCGCGATGATGGGATTGATTTCGATCCCGGTCACGCTGGGACTGCCGTTGGCCACCGCGCGCAGAACATCGACGCCGCCGCCCGGTCCGATAATCGCGAACTCACCGTGGGGCCGCAGCACGTTGGCGAGAGCAGGCGGCGCGGACATCAGGTCGTCCTCCCACTCGGTGTTGTGCCACTGCGCCACATCGGCGTTCATGATGTAGGTGGAAGCGTCGGCGTCAATGACGATAGCTTTGGCCTGGCCCTGGCGGTCGACTTCCACGCGCGAGAGCGCATTCCAGCGCGCGAATTCGACCCACGCCGGATCGCGGAACATGCCTTTGGCGTAGACCACGTCGATCAGTCGGCCGGAATAATTCGCCCCGATCAGCACCAGCAACACGACAGCCAGCAGGGCCGCATTTCTGCGCTGCGAACGGAACCCGGCCCAGATCGCTCCGGCGGCGGCCATGGCGGCCCCGGCTACCAGAATCACGTTAGGTCCGCCCACCCAATTCAGCAAGGGGACGACCGCCAGGCAGGCCAGCGCTCCACCGCACAGGTCGGCGCCGTAGAGCCGCGGGATGCGACTGGTCTCGCGCGCAAACACCACCGCGAACAGAAGTCCAGTCAGAAAGAACGGGACGGCCGCGGCCAGGTAGAGCGCCGTCAGCCGCTCGAAGTTTGCCCACGAAACCTGCAGCGCGACCGGAACATGGAGCACGATTTCGAGCACCACCAGCACGACCACGGAATTCGTCATGCACAAATGCGCGGCAAGGGTGCGGGTTTCCGTAGCGGCCAGCTTGGCCTTCAGCAGGTAGGCGAACACGCCTCCCGCGCCCAGGCCGAGCAGGGCAATCGAAATTGCCAAGAAAGCGAAGTGGTAGAAGAGCACGACGGAGAAAAGCCGGGTCAGCGCCAGTTCCAGCAAAAGGGCGGCGAAGCTGGTGAGAGCAAGGCCGCCCAGCAAGGTTTTTTCGGGGATTTCGGTGCTGCTTGACGTCGGGCTGGGGGTCGCAGTGGTGACGGGCATAAATGGATCGAGGCGACAGTCTAGCAGATGGTGGGATACGGATTGGTGCGCCAGTTGGCTGGGCGGTTCAGCTTTCCAGAATCACTTGTGCAATCGCTTGCTCCTGGGTGTGCGACAGCGACAGGGCCACATTTTTCGCGCCAAGTCTCGCGGCGAATTCTCCGGCCCTTCCGTGGAAGGTCATGGTGGGCCGGCCGGTAGGCATGCGGGTAACCTCACAATCGCGCCAGCGTACGCCGTGATTCCAGCCAGTGCCCAGAGCTTTCATTGCGGCTTCCTTCGCGGCAAAACGCGCCGCATAGCGCTCGAACCGATTCGCCTTGGAATCGCAATAGCGAATCTCTCCGGCGGTGAAGATGCGTTGCAGAAAGCGCTCACCGAAGCGCTCGATGGACTGGCGGATGCGAGGAACTTCGGCGATGTCGATGCCCGTGCCTACGATCATAGTGACGGTGACCTGGGTTGACTGTTACGTTAACTGTTACGTGGACTGTTACGTTGAATCTTACAGCAGGCGATCTCCACGATAGATCAAAAGGCCTTCGATGATGCGCGCCTCTGCGGTCAGTGCGTGTGGCTTCACCGGACCGGAGGCATCAATGTGTCGGACCTGATGGCCGTGCGCGACGAGCCAGTCGGAAACCAACATGCGGTGGCAGCGAAAATAAGGGCGCTCGGCACACATATAGGCGGTGCGGGAGCTTTCAGCCAGCGCGAGGAGTTCGGTCATCGACTGCTCGAATTCTGGCGAGAGCATGTAGTCGGCATAGTTGCGGAAGCTCTGATTGCGCAACGCGATGTTGGGCGACTCGTCGAGAATCTTCTTGCGATACCCACCCAGCCCCTTCATCCACTCATAGTGGACGCCCGCCGCCGGCAATGTTTGTTGCAGCGAATCGCGATTGAAATGCGGCAGGCGGCGTGACATGGGGAACGCGCGGATGTCTGCGAGGTTCTGAATCCGATGCGCCTTCAGCGCGCCAACCAGTTCATCGATCGTGCGCGTGGAATGTCCGATAGTGTAGAGAACGGCCACGACGGATTGGATGCCGAGGCGCTAGGAGGCGATTCCATTGAGGGCCGCCGCAACCAGGCGATCCTGGTCGGGAAATACGGTGCGCAGATCAAGCAGCACTTGTCCTTGCTCAACGCGGGCGATGACGGGCGGATCAAATGCACGCAGGCGGGCTGATAATTCGTCGGCACTGAGGTCTTCGCAACTTAAGGCAAGCAGACGAGTGGGCAGGACGGTGGATGGCGCGGCGCCACCGCCGATTACCGACTCTCCATCGATGATGTCGATATTCAGTTTCGATTGCGATTTTAGTTCCGCGTTCAGTGATCGGGCCAGATCCGCGAGAGATTCGGCACGCCGACCGATTTTCTCTGGTGTCAGGCGCATCATCTTCAGAGTCGGAATGGCGTCGTGGTCGCGCTTCACGTACGCCAGCAGCGTCGCCTCAAGAGCTGCGTAGGTGAGCTTGTCGACGCGGAGGGCGCGGAACAGGGAGTTGGCGCGCATGCGCGTCACGAGATCGGCGCGGCCGCTGATCAGCCCAGCTTGCGGCCCGCCCATCAACTTGTCGCCGCTATAGGTGACGATAGCGACTCCGGCGCGCAAGCTGTCGAGCACGCTGGGCTCGCCGCTGATGCCGAAATTCTGCAAGTCCACCAGCGCGCCGCTGCCCAGGTCTTCCATGAGTGGCAAGGCGCGGTCGCGAGCAAGTGTAACCAGTTCGGCGGTGGATGCCTGCTCGGTGAACCCAGTGATTTCAAAGTTCGAGCGGTGCACGCGCAACAGCAGCCGCGTGCGATCGGTGATGGCGCTTTCGTAGTCGGCGATGCGCGTGCGATTGGTGGTGCCGACTTCGCGCAGCGTTGCGCCCGACTTCGCCATGATGTCAGGAATGCGGAAGGAGCCGCCGATCTCGACCAGTTCTCCGCGTGAGACGATTACTTCGCCGGCCTCGGCGAGCGTGTTGAGGGCGAGCAGGACCGCGGCGGCGTTGTTGTTCACCACGATCGTCGAGACAGAGTTGGAAGGTTCTGCCGCGCTTCGCCCCTTCGGCTCGCTGCGCTCGCTCAGGGCAGGCTCTGGCGGGACAGCCGAGGCGGCCGTCGCCACATGAGCCGTGGAGCAATCGTTGAGCAGACTGCGGAACAGGCGATCGACATGCACATCCCGCTTGCCGCGCACGCCGGACTCGAGATCGAACTCTAAATTGGAAAATCGTCCCGCAGTTTCGTGGATGTGCGCCAGCGCGGCTTCCGCCAGCGGAGCACGGCCAAGATTCGTGTGCAGAATCACGCCGGTGGCGTTGATCACTGGACGCAGCGAGTGCGCGAGCGCCCGTCGCAGATGTTGCTCGACCTCGCCGTCCAGTCCGTCGAGGGCGAGGTGCAGCCCGGGTTGATCCAGCAGCCCGGAGGCGACCGCCTCCCGCAGACGCGCGAGCACGGCGCGAGCGGCGGCCGTGATGGGCGCGGTTCCATGATCGTGCGCGAGTGCTTCCAAGGCAGGCATTCGCAGTACTGCGTCGACGGAAGGCAGTTCGCGCAGAAGCTCTGATTTCACCGCACCCTTCATACCTTAACCCATGGGATTATCCCACGAAAACGCCGCAATGCTCCCGTAGGCCGCGAACGCAGCTACAACGTATGCAGATACGCGAGTAGGTCCTGAATGTCCCGCGAGCTGAGCGTCTGGCTGTAGCCGGGCATTTCGTTGCGGCCGAGGCGAATGATGTCGGTGACGCGCTCGTCGTTGGCGGGAAGCCCGCTGAGAGAAAGATATTTGTGCTGGAAGACTCCCTTGAGCGCAGGGCCCTTCTTGCCACGGGTCGAATACGGCTCATGGCAGCGGTCGCAGTTGGAGTCGTAGATTTTGCGCCCGGCGGACTGTTGTGGGTTGAGCCCAAGCTCGGCGTCGGACTTGCGGCGCTCGACGTCGCAAGCGAGGATTGTGGCAGACGCCAGCAGAACTGCAAGCGTTCCGAACAAGACGCCCGCGCGGACATTTTTCGGAACTTTTCCCATCCACCTGTTCCAGCAACTGCCCATCAATCTGTTGCCGTTCGATGCCATGCACCATTCCTCACTCATGAGCCATGAGTCATGCTCGTCCGTAATCTTGCTCGGGTCGGCCACACGCGGCGCTGCCAGCCGCTTTACAATGATAGAGCAAAGTGGCAAAGCGAGGTTTTCCTTCCGACATGGCAGTGGCGATCAAGCGAGTCTACGAGGCCGCATCGCGCAGCGACGGCGCGCGCGTGCTGGTCGACCGTCTGTGGCCGCGTGGCCTCACCAAGGCGCGTGCCGCGGTCGATGAATGGCTGCGTGACCTGGCGCCTTCCGACGAGCTGCGCCGCTGGTATCATTCCCCGGCCGATCATGCCGGACCCGAGCGTCAGCAGGACTCGCAGTGGCCGAACTTCCGCAAGAAATATCTCAGGGAATTGGCGCAACCTGAAGCCCAAGACGCTCTGCTTCGACTCTACCAGTTGGCCCATAAGAGAAAGCGCCTGACACTGCTGTTTGCCTCGAAAGACGAGACGCACAATAACGCGACAGTGCTCAAAGAGTTGCTCGACGGGATGCGCAAGCCACCGACGGGGACAGGGCCTGGCGCTGTCTACAGTGCGCGCAAGCGTGAGGCCGCGGTGCGCCGCGGATAGAGCACTCACACCACGCTCGCTGGCGCGCTTCAGTTAGAATCGTGCCGCATGAGGCCTGTCTTTCAATGGAACCTGGGGACGCGCTCGCTGGAACTGGGCAAGCGCACCCTGATCATGGGCATCGTCAACGTCACCCCGGATTCATTTTCTGATGGCGGCCAGTTTCTGGATCGCGACCAGGCCATTGCGCACGCCGGGCGATTGCTGGACGAAGGGGCCGACATTATTGACATTGGCGGAGAATCGACGCGTCCCGGTGCGCGCGTCGACGTCGATGTTGCGAAGCAAGTCGATGCTAAGAAAAGTTCGGGAGCGACTCTCAAGACGGCGAGCAGTGCGCCTGCCGTCAGTGCCGAAGAAGAACTCAGGCGTGTGCTTCCGGTCATTGTCGAGTTGAAGCGGAAGCATCCCGCGGCAGTGTTCTCAGTCGACACTTATAAAGCGGCGGTGGCGCGTGCGGCGGTGGGCGCTGGCGCCGAGATCGTGAACGACGTCAGCGGATTCCGCTGGGATGCGCAGATGGCGAAGACGGTCGCCGACCTGAAATGCGGCGCGGTTCTGATGCACATGCGCGGGCGGCCTGAAGAGTGGCGCACCCTGCCGCCGCCGGGCGACGTCGTCCTGCTGGTGAAACGCGAACTCAAGGAGTGGGCGGAGAAGGCGGTGCTGGCCGGAGTGCGGCGGGAGCGCATCGTGCTCGATCCCGGTTTTGGATTCGGAAAAAGTTTTGACGAGAATTATCCGCTGATTGGGCGTTTCGGCGAATTGCAGTCCGCGGGATTTCCACTGCTGGCGGGCGTTTCACGGAAATCGTTTATTGGCCGCACGCTGGCCAGGGACGGCACGGATGCTCCGCCGGAAGGCCGTCTTTACGGCACCCTGGCGGCGCAGACCGCGCTGATCCTCAAGGGCGCGCACATGGTGCGGACGCATGACGTGAAGGCCGCGGTGGAAGCGACGCGCGTGGCGGACGCGATTTTGCAGGCCAGGTAGAGCAGGGTCGCCTTCGTTTTTCGGTCGGCGAAAATTATCGAGCGTCAGTTTTCTCTTCGCTCAGAGCAATGCAAAGCTGCATCTCGCCAGGCCCCGCCAACGTTCTAGACTATTCGTTCACTCGTGTGATTGCCTGAAATGGATGATCTGACCAGACTCTCGCTCGACCCACGGGTAACGGTGCGGCGCGCTGGATCGCCCGATCCTGATGGGGCCTGCGTTGTCTACTGGATGCAGCGCGCTCAGCGTGGGATCGACAACCCTGCGCTCGATGTGGCCGTCGAAGCCGCCAACGCGCTACGCAAACCGGTGCTGGTTTTTCTCGCGCCGGTGCCGTTCTATCCGAATGCCAACCTGCGGCACTACCGCTTTCTCGCCGACGGCATTCCTGACATTGCTGCCGCACTCGCGACACGAAATATCGGATTCGTGCTGCGGCGATTTCCCCAGCACAGCCTCCTGCGATTCTGCGAGGAGGTAAATGCTGCGCTAGTGGTCGGGGATGAAAATCCCTTGCGCGAGCCTGAGGCCTGGCGACACACGGCAGCAAAAAAGCTGCGAGTTCCGCTGTGGACGGTGGACGCCGATGTGATCGTCCCTTCAAAGCTGCTGCAAAAAGCGCAGTATGCAGCGCACATTATTCGTCCGCGATTGCAGGCGCAGTTGAAACATTTTCTGGTTGCGCCCAGGAATCCGAGCGCGCAGGTGGGCTGGGCCGAATCAACCACTCAGGCCAAGGCCAAAGCAAAATCGACCGCATCACTACCTGTCGATTCTAAGTCCGTCGATGGCGACATCACCCAGGGCTGGCAGATCGATCGCTCGGTCTCGCCGGTCTCGCGCTGGCGCGGAGGAACTTCCGAGGCGCTTCGTTTGCTCAGGGAATTCGTTGAGCACAAGCTGCCCGGCTACGGCACGCAGCGCAACAAACCGGAGACCGACCACACCAGCCGCTTGTCGCCGTATTTGCATTTCGGACACATCAGTCCGGTAACGATCGCGCTTGCCGCCGAGAAAACGGACGCGCCCAAGGCCGACAAAGAAGCATTTCTGAACCAGATCATCACGTGGCGCGAGCTGGCGGTCAACCTGGTGCGATTTAATCCGGATTACGACAATTTCGAATGCGGCGAATCGTGGGCGCACCGGACGCTGGCCAAACACGCTGCCGACCCGCGGCCTGTGCTCTATTCAGAGCAGCAACTGGAGCAAGCCGAGACGCACGATCCGCTATGGAACGCCGCCCAGATGCAAATGGTAACGACCGGATGGATGCACAACTATGTGCGCATGTATTGGGCCAAGAAAATTCTGGAGTGGAGCCGCTCGCCTGCCGAAGCGCACCGCATCGCCGTGCGCCTCAACGACAAATATGAACTCGACGGACGCGACCCCAACGGCTACGCCGGGATTGCCTGGGCAATCGTGGGGAAGTTCGATCGCCCGTGGTTCGAGCGCCCCATCTTCGGGCAGATTCGCTACATGTCGGGCGAGAGCACGGGCAGAAAATTCGACAGCAAGAAATACATCCGGCAGAATCTGTCGGCCGAGTTGTTTTGATTCGGCGCATCTCCGCAAGAGTACTTAATCACTTCACCGTTTCCAGCGCCTTCGCCACTTCCTCGACACCCGGCACGACCGGAATGTCGTAGTTCTTGTGCCATGCTAGTTTTCCGTCGCGGTCGATGATCGAGATGGCGCGGCCGGTGATGCCCTTGTCTTGCAGGAAAACGCCATATTTTTCTGCGACGGCGCCGCGCGGCTGAAAGTCAGCCAGCAGGGGATATTGGATGCCCATCTTTTCAGCGTAGGCCTTGTGCGACCAGACGCTATCCACGCTGATGCCGAGGACCTGCGCGTCGAGCGCGTCGAACTTTTTCATGTCGTTGACGAAGCAGGCATGCTCCTTCGTGCAGACCGGACTCCAATCCAGCGGATAGAAAACGATGACGACCCGCTTCTTGCCGCGGAAGCTGCTTAAAGAAACTTCTTGCTGATTCTGATCTTTGAGGGTGAAGTCGGGAGCGATAGAGCCAACGATTGCGGACATAGAATCTCCTGAAAAGTTCTTAGACAACGTTCAATCATAAATCAATAGATGATAAATGATTCCGGCCGGGCCCAACCCCGGCGTCATCCTGACCGCAGCCGTTTTTCAGGCGGAGGGAAGGATCTTGCGCGGATCTGCTGCTCCATCCGGAGGGACTCCACGCGAGATCCCTCGACCGGCTGAACTGCGCCGGGCTCGGGATGACGCCCTCAAAATAGCTTCTAGAACGCCTTGGTGGAATCCAGCAGAATTGTTACCGGACCGTCGTTCACCAGTTCTACCTGCATCATTTCCTGGAAGCGGCCGGTTTCGCAGCGGAGGCCTGCGGCTCGTATTCGCTCGACAAAAAACTCATAGAGCCGCCGGGCGTGTTCGGGCGGGGCAGCGGCGTCGAACGACGGGCGCTTGCCGCGGCGCACGTCTCCGTACAGGGTGAACTGTGAGACTGTCAGCACGCTTCCGCCCACGTCTTGCACGCTGCGGTTCATCTTGCCGTCTTCATCTTCGAAGATGCGGAGGCCGACGATCTTTTCCGCCAGGTACATTGCGTCGGCCTCGGAGTCTGCATGTCCCACGCCCAAGAGCACCAGAATGCCAATGCCGATTTCGCCGGCGGGCAAGTTGTTCACGGTGACCTTGGCGCGGCTGACGCGCTGCACGACGGCACGCATACGCTCAATGCCTCCTCGATTTCTAACGCGCTGCCGGAGGGAGAAACGAATCATGACCCGCGACACACTGCCAG
This sequence comes from Candidatus Sulfotelmatobacter sp., assembly GCA_049509155.1. Lineage (GTDB taxonomy): Bacteria > Acidobacteriota > Terriglobia > Terriglobales > Acidobacteriaceae > Sulfotelmatobacter. Next base: position 11,966 of record JBELAE010000002.1, on the reverse strand, counting down.
CGTCCGTCACGATACACAAAGACATCGGTGAACAGTGTCTTAACCTTAAGCCGTCCGTGATCCTTCGCCCCGACGGCCACTCCCCGGATATAACCGAAATCGCCGTACAAGTGAGCATGCAATTCCGCCAACTCGTAATGGACATCCGAGGGTTGCGCGGCGCGGGCCAACACTCTTGCTCGATCCGACAGTAGGCCCGCCGGACCGGCCTCCTCGAACTCATCCGCCAATATGCAGGCGAGCGCCGCAACGTCCTGTTTCTCAAGGGACTGAGCCCAAGTCTCTTCGACTTGAACCAATGCGCCTTCGTCTTTTGTCTGGCCGGTCGGGCAAGGCGAGGCATACGCCAGCGGACAAAGGAGCAACAACCAAAATACTTGTTTCATGTGCGACTCCTTCCGTACTCCGTCTCGACCGACCATCATAACCTTTCCAACGTTTGACCCCGGCAGCGGCCAGCCTTTAGGATTCAAGAGTGCAATCCCAAGTCAGCCGAGGCTTCGCCGGAAATGGCACAGCCCTTCCTTTACACTAATTCAACGGGACAATTACACTAAACACTCGCCTTTTTTCGTATCGCAGTGCGTAAGATTGTGACCGAGTTGTGGGCCAGAAGCTCGACCACGAAATCAGATGCGCGGAAACTCGGATGTAAAGTAATTGAGGAGTTCTTGATTTTGGGGCGCGAGCACCGAATTCAAATCTAATCGAGACAAACGAGGAGAAACATGGCAGCCGTAGACGAGAAGGTAAAGCAGATTATCGTGGAGCAGTTGGGAGTGGATGAGGGCGAAGTTACATCGAGCGCGTCGTTCGTAGACGACCTGGGCGCGGATTCGCTCGACACCGTGGAACTGGTCATGGCTTTCGAAGAAGCTTTCGACATCGAGATCCCCGACGAGGATGCCGAAAAGATTCGCACTGTGCAGGACGCGGTCGACTACATCGGCAAGCACGCGAAAGCGGGGAAATAGATTTGGGACGCAGGGTCGTAGTCACCGGCCTCGGCTTGATCTGCGGCGTGGGCAATTCCACCGACGTGGTATGGAAGGCCGTGCTTGCGGGCAAGAGCGGCGTGGCGCGCATCACCAGCTTCGACCCCACTGCCTTTGCCTGTCAGATTGCCGCCGAGGTCAAGAACTTCGACCCGCTGAATTTCATCGAAAAAAAGGAAGTCAAGAAGATGGGGCGCTTCATTCATGTGGCCATCGCCGCCGCCGATGAAGCGCTGAAAATGTCGGAACTGAAGATCACACCCGAGAATGACGAGCGCGTGGGCGTTCACATCGGGTCAGGGATCGGAGGATTCGACATCATCGAACGCGAACATGCCGCGCTGGTCGAAGGCGGGCCACGCAAGATTTCTCCATTCTTCATTCCGGCGGCCATCATTAATCTTGCGGCGGGACAGGTTTCGATGCGCCACGGGGCCAAGGGACCGAACGAGGCAACGGCGACGGCCTGCACCACCAGCGCCCATTCCATCGGAGATTCTTTCCGCATCATCCAGCACAACGACGCCGATGTGATGATTGCCGGCGGCGCCGAGGCTGCGATCACTCCTATGGGAGTGGGCGGATTTGCCGCCATGCGCGCGCTCTCCACCCGTAACGACGAGCCCGAGCGAGCCAGCCGTCCCTGGGATAGAGACCGCGACGGCTTTGTCATGGGCGAAGGCGCGGGCATCATGATCCTCGAAGAACTGGAATTTGCCCGCAAGCGCGGAGCGCACATTCTGGCGGAGGTTGCGGGTTATGGCATGAGCGGCGATGCCTACCACATGACCCAGCCCGCGCCCGAGCATGAAGGTGGTTTCCGCGTCATGCGCAACGCGGTGCGCGATGCTGGCGTGACGCCTGACGTGGTGGGATACGTAAATGCGCACGGCACTTCAACGCCGATCGGCGACACGCTCGAGGCCCACGCCATCCGCAATTTCTTCGGCGAGCGCAAAATCGCGGTGAGTTCCACCAAGTCGATGACCGGGCACCTGCTGGGCGGCGCTGGAGGACTCGAAGCCGGCATCACTGTGCTCGCATTGCGCGACCAGATTCTGCCGCCGACCATCAACCTGGAGAATCCCGACCCCGATACCGCGGGAATGGATCTGGTTCCGAACCACGCGCGCAAAGCGGAACTCGAATATGCCATGTCGAACTCGTTCGGCTTCGGCGGCACCAACGGCGCGCTGCTGTTCCGGCGCTGGAGCGAATAAAAGTATTCTCTAAGAATTCTTTCGACCTCGCAGTCGCTTCAAATCCCTGATTTGATGCGGCTTTTGCCTCGTAATGTCCTCTCTCGCGGGCTCGGAAAAAGTAATGACACTTTGGTACTTCGCTGCTTGCCCCTTTGTGTCTTTTCAACTTTGCCGACCGCATTCACAATGGTTTTGAAAGTGGAGTCTTCCCCTCGACATGGATAAAGCTTTCGCCACACCTCTCAACCTCGCCCCCCCTCCGCTCACGCGGAAAGCCGCCGCCCGTACCGCCCTTGTGGGCTTGAATGAGCCAGCCCGCGCGTTGCTGACCGAAGGCTTCCGCCAGTTCGGCATCGAAACCGTGGTTGTGACCGCCAACGCGGCCGAGCGCCTGAAGAAAGAGAAGTTTGAGGCTTGCGTTCTGGCCCTGCAAGACGGCGCCGACTCCGTGATGGAAGCGGCCCGCTCGTCGCCTTCGAACAGCCGCTGCGTCATCTACGGCGTGGGCGGCAACGCGCAGCAGACCATGAGCTATTCCAAATACGGCATCAACGCTATGTTCAGCGAACCGCTGGAACGGCCGGCCGCCCTCAAGCTGATCCGGGCCACGCGCATGCTGGTGCTGCATGAATTCCGGCGCTATGTACGTATTCCGGTGATTACGGAAGTCTCCATCGTCGCCGACGGCCGGCGCCTCAGCGCTTCCAGTATTGAAATGAGTTCCGGGGGAATGTCGATCAAGAGCGCGGAAGATTTTTCCATCGGATCGAACGTCGAGGTTTCTTTTTCTCTGATGACCTTACCCCGCGTCAATGTGCGCGGAGTCGTGAGCTGGAAAAAGCCGCAATCGCTCGGAGTGCGCTTCGACGCCGGGGACGAGCGACGCCAGAAAGTAAAAACCTGGATCGACTCTTATCTCGAGAATTAAGGCGAGGGTCGAGAAATTATTGACTGTTGATTGCCGATTGGGAAAAAGGTTTTCAATCAGCAATCAGCATTCAACAATCAGCAATCGCGAATTTTTCCCTGCCATTACAATGGTTGCGTGCCCCAAGCCAGCACTCGCGACGCGCCCGCGCCGGCGCAGACTGCCACTGGCGCCCATCGCTTCACACTTCGCCAGCGCATTGTCCTGCGCATCATTATTTTTCTGGGCTACTGGATCATTCGCCTGATCGGCCTGACTCTGCGCGTGGCGGTTTCCTACGAAGACGGAGCGCAGGAAACGGTGGAGCAGCGCCCGCTGGTCACCTCGTTTTGGCACTCCTGCATTCTCCCGGCAACCCACATCTGGCGCAACGAGGGTGTGCGAGTGATGAGCAGTAACAGTTACGACGGCGAGTACATGGGCCGGATCATCCAGAAATTCGGTTTCGTCGCGGTGAAAGGTTCGAGCAGCCGCAACGCTGTGCGGGCTCTGCTCGGATTACGGCGGGCGCTGGGAGAAGGCTGGACGGTCGCCTTTTCGCTCGATGGCCCCCGCGGTCCGCGCCGCAAAGTGAAACCGGGGCCGGTGGCGCTGGGCCGGTCGGCGGGCGTCCCGTTAAGTATGTTTCACGCAGCGGTCGATCGCGCCTGGGTGCTGAACACGTGGGATCGCTTGATGATTCCGAAACCCTTCTCGCGGGTGCTGCTGCGCTTCGGCAAACTCATCCCCGTGCCCGCCACAGCGACGGACGAAGACGTCGAGCGCTACACCGCCGAGCTGCAAGCCGCGCTCGATCGGGTCTGCGAATTCGCGGAAGCCAATGTGAATCGAGTCGGGACGGGAGAGTTCCCCAACTGGCGAGGCGGGCAAAAGTGAGAGAGGCCCATACTGATTGTTGATTACTGATTGCTGAATGAAAAACCTGCCCTCAATCAGCAATCAAAAATCAAAAATCAGCAATCAACAATTGTCTTACTCGAGGGTCGATCCCAGCGACTGGTACTTGTATTTCTTGCCGTCCCAAAAGATGACGGAAGAGATGTTTTCGCCCTCGCCCTTCTCTTCCATGTAAATGCCTAGGATGGTCTTCTTCTTCAGGGCGAGTCTTTTCACGGTGAGAGTCCCAAAGGGCACATTGATCAGAAGGAACTTGGCCTTGGGCTTTTCGGCGCGCCATGCGTCTTTTTCCGCGCCGTGAATAATGAGCAGGCTGATGCCGCGGCGATCGGGTTCGTCGGGAGCGAACAGCGAGGTGACTTTAACGTCACTGTAACCGAAAAAGCTGTCATAAGGGTCGGCGACCACGAAGTTGTATTCGTCCTTGTCGGCCATGGGATTCTTGCACCGGGCAGCGACCACCAGATCGTCGATGCCGTCGTCATCTATATCGCCGACGAACTGCGGCGGTCCCGGCAGCAGCGAACAATTATCCCCGAACTGTTTGTGAATGAGTTCGTCGGTGACCGCGGGCGAAGGCGAGGTCGCGTGCGCCGGCGGCGGGGGCGGCAGCTTCTTTTCCGCGGACGCCGCGACCGTTAAGGTGACCGTGAACCAGAGTGCGAAAGCTGTGTGTAGGAGTAATTTTCGGGGCGACATGGTTTTACTCTAGTCCGGTTTTGCGCGCGAGGGTAGAGGAGGGTGGTAACGGAAGTAACGGGCGAGGCCGTTGATTCAGGAATCGGCATCAGCCTGCCCTGCTTCGCTCAGGATGACAAATCACGACACAAATGAAGCGGGGCGCAGCATTATCGGAAATGTTCCCAGCCCTTTGGCTCGAGTTCGCGGGCCACTCCAGCGCCATCGCGCAGAATCATCTTCCGGAGACGAGTGATGTTGCCGATCTGCGCCAGCGGCACTCCCGCAATCTTTTTAGGAACGCGCTTGCTGGGGCAAGCCGTGAACAGGAGTTCGTAGTCTTCACCGCCGTGCAGGGCCAGATCGAGGTCGACTTCGCGCGCCGGCCCGCCGACGCGGGCGCGAGGAATGAGCGCGGCATCTATTTCCGCTCCGACGCCACTTTCTTCACAGAGATGCGCCAGGTCAGTGGAGAGGCCATCGCTGGTGTCGACCATGGCCGAGGCCAGGCCTTTTTCGCGAAGAACGCGGCCGATTGCGATACGCGGCTCAGGATAGAAGTGGCGGGGATAATCCCGCGGATTCAGCTTCCTCCGCAGCCTCGTCTTCTCTCCGGCTTGCAAACGCGCAACGGCCGCGGCGGACCCGCCGAGTTCTCCGCTGACAAAGATGCGGTCGCCAGGCTTAGCCCCAGATCGCAGCACAGACTTGCCGTTGGGCGCGGTGCCGATCACGACGATGTCGGCAAGGATTCCTGCTGGGGATTCGGAGGTGTCGCCCCCGGCCAGGGTGACGCCGAATTTCCTGGCGAGGGTGATAAGCCCGCGGAGAAAACGTCGGAGCCAGGCTTGAGGCAAGTCGCGTGGCAGTGCCAGCGATAGGAAGGCCGCGACCGGTTCCCCTCCCATGGCGGCGATGTCGCTCAGTCCACGAGCCAGGCAGCGATGGCCGACTGATTCCGGCGGATGCCAGTCGCGGCGGAAATGAATGCCCTCCAGACTGAAGTCGGTCGTGACCAGGGACTCCTGCCCCGGCGGCAGCCGCAGCACCGCGCAGTCGTCTCCGATCCCGGCAGAGATGCTTGTGGGGCGGACGCTCCTGTCCGCCTGCCTGTCCGCCGGTCTTGGCCGGGCAGATCCGGCGAGACGGCGAATCTCAGCGATCAGCGCTTTTTCAGGAAGGGGCACGGCGCACTTACTATAACGCCGTCGGTAGGGTCGCGCAGCCATCCTGCAGTCTGTCGCGAGAGCCTGCCCCGGGTGCCCATGGGCCCTCGGACCACCCATGGGAACGAAAATCCGCGTGCCCCATTTCTCGCGCGTTCTTTGCGCGAGAGGTGGAGATGTTCGACAGAGCGAAGCCAAGCAAGGAGACCGCGCTTCTAACTTCGCCGCGGGCGGCTGCCGCCGCTTTGGTTTTCAAAAAGGCCAGATTCCAAACCACTCATGCTTTTCGCACCCCCGTCACCTGTACTCAGGGACTCTGGTCACCCGGTCTTCCGTAACCCAAAATGGGCCCTGTGAGTCGTTGACAGGGGGAACCCAGTTTGTTACCGTTAACCAGTCATTCACAATACCTTTGGCCGAGCTAAGTACTGCAAGCAATTGAGATTGCAGACGAGCACAGATTCTAGGCTCAGATCGCAGTTCCGGTAGGCGTAGGGCGCGAGAAAGTTTCCATTCCCAAGATGGGAACGTGGCCCGAAGAGTCAGGCGGTCCGCAGTCGTTTCTGCAACCTCAGAAGCTGGAAGTTCCGGACCGGATGCTTCACAACCTGATGGCAAGAATCTGAATCTCGTGTTCAGGATTTCGAGGAGCGACTTGCGGAAACGCTTTTACATTCTTTTTGTGGCTCGCGGGGACGACGGACAGCTGCGCAAGATTTCCATCCCCGTCCACTACTTCTACGTGTTCGTCGTAGGGGCCGCAGTCGGATTCCTCAGCCTGACCGGAATTGCCAGCTCTTATACCCAAATCCTGCTGAAGGTTTCCCGCTTTAACCAGCTGCGCACCGAAAACGATCAGCTCAAGAACAATTATTCCCGTCTGGAGCAGGTCGCCAAGGAGCGCGACGTGCAAGTGGCGTCGCTGGGTTCGATTGCCGGGGAGGTTTCGGCGCTCTACGGGTTGAAGGCGCAGCCCACCCTGGTTACGGCGACGGCTGAGCAGATTCACAACGCAGAGGTCAGTTCTTCGCTCGATCAGTTGCATGCTTTGCGAACTTCGGCCCTGACCGGGGCGACCATGGTCGGACTGACCATGGGCCTGACGCGCAATGCCACCACGGCCGACTGGTTCAAGGCCAACTCCGCGCCCAACCTGTGGCCGGTTGAAGGCCAGGTGACCGGTAGCTTCGGCGAACGGATTGATCCCTTCAACGGCGAGGGCGCGTTCCACAGCGGCGTAGATATTGGCAGCAGCTATGGCGCCCCGATCATCGCTCCAGCCGACGGTGTGGTGACGTTCAGTGATCTGCTGGGCGGCTACGGCAAAGCGATCATGATTGATCATGGCAACGGCATCAGCACCCGCTATGGTCATCTTTCCGGCTTCGCCGTAACGGCAGGCCAGGCGGTGCATCGCGGCGACGTGATTGGCTATGTCGGAGAAAGCGGACGCTCCACCGGCCCGCATCTTCACTACGAAGTCCGCATCAACGACACTCCAGTCAATCCCTACAAGTACCTCCGCATTACCGTGGCCCAGGGCGGCGGCTTCGCCGCAGGCCGCTAGAAGCCCAGCTTTCAGCCCTCCAGTCTCATCTAAGCCTTTTCCGCGCCGACTTGCGCCTGCGCGGCCGTACCCAGCCTGCGTTACCGCCGTAACGACTTGAGCCCAAGGGAGCGAAGAATCACGGTGCTCGAAGAGCTACGATGGGAGGAACCCACTCCCGTCTCTTGACACGGAGCCGCAAGTGGGGCGCAAGGACGACTCCATGGAAAATCTCGACATCCAGCAGTTTGGCCGCTACGAGGTTGTGGCTGAACTGGGCCGTGGAGCCATGGGAGTGGTCTACAAGGCTCGCGACCCGCAGATCGACCGTATGGTCGCGGTCAAGACGGTTTCGCTGTGGGGGCAGGAAGCGGATGAGGAGAAGGAATTTCTCCTGCGCTTCATGCATGAGGCGAAGGCCGCGGGACGTCTACACCATCCCGGTATCGTCGCCATCTTTGATGCGGGGGAAAACCCCAAGAACCATCATCCCTACATCGTTCTGGAATACGTTGCGGGCGAGGCCTTGAACCGGATCCTTTCGCGCGAGAAAAAGCTCCCGCTGGCGAAGGCATTGCAGCTCACCGAAGAGGTCGCCGATGCGCTGGACTATGCTCACGCCCAAGGCGTGGTTCACCGCGACATCAAGCCCGGAAACATTCTTGTGACCGAGGACGGTCACGCCAAGATCGCCGACTTCGGCATTGCCAAGCTCAATCTGGCCCACTTTACTGTGCCCGGACGCCTGCTGGGCACTCCGGCCTACATGGCGCCGGAGCAACTGAGCGGCGAAGCCGCGGATGGCCGCTCCGATCTGTTCTCACTGGGTGTGATTCTCTACGCCATGGTTACGGGGCATTCGCCGTTTCAGGGAGACAGCGCGACCACGGTGAGCTTCAAAGTGGCGAATCGCGAACCCGTCGCCGCCAGCGCCCTTGACCTGACCCTTCCCCGCGAACTGGACGAAGTGATCGCGCTTGCCATGGCGAAGGATCCTCAGCAGCGCTACCAGAGCGGCGCGGAGTTCGCCGAAGATGTACGTCAGTTGCAGCAGTTATTCCAGCAAGGCTCGACCACGGTGTCTCTGGAGGCGGCTGCAGGGACCAGATCCGCCGGAACGCGCAGCGGAAGAACCGCGACGAAAACTGCGACGGTGGCTGCCACCGCGCACCCGGCGTTGGGGATGGCCCAGGCGGCGAGGTTTCTCCGTACTGCAGTTCTCAAAGCGCCGGTGCGGGATCTGATTCTGGGAGCGATCACCCTGGTCATATTAGTGATCGCCGGGTTTGAGTCGAAACTGTTCGTGACTTCCAGAGCCGAGGTGAACCCTTCTCCCGTCGCCCCGAGCGCAAATTCCGGCGCTGTGCCACCGAATTCCGCAATGACAATGACATCGACACCAGCGAAGACTGATCCCGGCGCTGAAACGGTGACAGCTGCAGCGGCGGCTCAGCCCGCCCCGCCCAGAAATGGCCGCGCCCCGGCCTCGCACCCAGCCAGGCAGATCGTGGTTCCATCTTGCAATCTCGATCTTGCGGTGCAGCATCAGTTTAAAGATGCGACTCTTTTTGTGTGGGTCGATGGCAAGCTGGCGCTGACCCGGCCCCTGCACGGAGGCACACAGAAACGTCTGGTCGTGTTCAGCGGAATCCGCGGCGTTGACTCCGAGACGCTGAAGATTCCGGCGGGAAAGCACGTGCTGCGCGTCAGGGCGCTATCGTCCGATGAGACGATCGACCTCTCGAAGACGATTTCATCCGAGTTTGTCGGCGGCGGCAACAAATCTCTGCAGGTCAGCTTCGATAAGCGCAACACCATCATGCGGCTTGATTGGCAGTAGCGCTGCCCCTGTAACTCTTACTGCCGCAGCCCCATCCAATTTTCCGAAACCACCAGCGAGTTCCCCGGATTCTGCGGATCGTACTTCACCGAAGTGTGCAGTCCGAGACGGCAGGAGTGGAGATTGATCCAGTGCCGCAGGTACGTAACATCCTGGGAGCACTCGTAAGAGACTCCGGCGACGTCGTACTTGTAGATCAACATAATGGCGGCGTGGTAGTTGCTGGCCGGCGGCAGTTCCTGCACATCAATCACCGTGCCGTCGGTGATGCGGCCCGTGCCCTCAAGCCATTTCCTGCGTTCGCGCTCAATCTCGTCGGGCGTTCTGGGCTTGCGCCGCAGCAGGGCATACACGCCGAGCAAGGCGACGCCGCCTGCCGCAACCAGCCCATAAAGTCGAAGTGAGTCCATACGCAGGTGGGTTGAAGTCGGATCACATTCCGCCGACTTCTCTTCAGGATAAGCCGAAAGCGCGGCGCGTGGAAGTAGTTCGAAGGTTACGGAGGTGAGGCCTGTGAAAAACTTTGGAGGTGCGCTCGATGACTCGGCTCTTTGTTCTAGAATCAGCCCGCAGGACGGCGAGGCAGAAAAACATCAACCACGAGGTACCACGAAGGAATTCGTTCGTTTGCTTTCCTTCGTGTCCTTTGTGGTTAAAAGATCTTCAAACTGCCCACTACCGGAAAAACTCAGGGTGGCGCAAGCGGAGAGGCAAATGAGATTCGCGACAATAAGGGCTGCGATTGTTCTGTCGTTGTCAATCACGGTATGGGTCGCGAAATCGGCTGGCGCGACCGACGGCAGACCCGCGGCCAGGACAGCGTCGCCGTCCGATCGAAAAGCCTCCGACAACAAGGAAGTGCGCGACTGGCCGGTCTACGGCGGGACTTCGCAGAACAATCACTTTTCCCCTCTGACCCAGATTAATCGCAACAATGTGCAGCGGCTCACGGTCGCGTGGACGTTTGACTCCGAGGAGTCCGGCGGGCTGCAGACCAGCCCGATCGTGGTAGGGCGAGTCCTCTACGGGATCACGCCCTCACAAAAAGTCTTTGCCCTGGACGCGGCCACGGGAAAGCTTTTATGGAAGTTCGACTCCGGAATCCATGGCACGCAGCCGGACCGCGGCCTCGCCTATTGGTCCGATAGCACAGGCAAGAAAGCAGTGAAGAATGGAGGCACGAATAGTAATAACAATAATAAAGACGGCCGGATTCTGGTCGGCGTAATGAACTTCGTCTATGCGCTCGACGCCGCCACCGGCCAGCCGATTCCGGGTTTCGGCAAAGACGGGCGCATCGATCTGCGAGAGGACTTGGGAAGCGATCCGGCGGTGCAATCGATTTACATGACCAGCCCCGCCGTCATTTACAAAGACCTGATGATCGTCGGCGGGCGCGAAGCCGAGACCTTGCCGGCATCCCCTGGCGATGTGCGGGCCTATGACGTGCGCACCGGAAAGCTGCGCTGGTCTTTTCACACACTTCCGCATCCCGGCGAGTTGGGCGAAAGTACTTGGCCCAAGGGAGCATGGCAAACCAGCGGAGCCGCGAACAACTGGGCCGGTATGACGGTCGATACCGAGCGAGGCGTCGTCTATGTTCCTGCCGGCTCGGCGGCGTTTGATTTTTACGGAGCCGACCGGGTTGGGGATGATCTGTTCGCCAATTGCCTGATCGCGCTGAACGCCGAAACTGGCGAGCGCATCTGGCATTTCCAGGGAGTGAAGCACGATCTGTGGGATCGCGATTTCCCCGCGCCGCCGGTGCTTCTAACGGTCGAGCGCGACGGCAAAAAAGTGGACGCGGTGGCGCAGACCACCAAGCAGGGCTTCGTCTTCTTATTTGACCGAACTAACGGGCAGCCGCTGTTTCCCATCGAGTGCCGGAATTATCCGCCCAGCGATGTGCCGGGGGAGGTGGCCGCACAGCAGCAATGCCTGCCAGCGAAACCGGCGCCCTTCGCGCGCCAACTGCTGACGAAAAACATGCTGAGCCAGCGGACGCCTGAAGTGCATCAGTGGGCGCTCGATAAGTTTCGCAGCTTTCGTAGCGAGGGCCAGTTCGTTCCCTTCAGTGTGGGGAAAGATACCGTGATCTTTCCCGGATTCGATGGCGGCGCGGAGTGGGGCGGGGCCGCAGCCGATCCGGAGACAGGAATCCTCTACGTCAACGCGAACGACGTGGCCTGGACCGGAGCCCTGGCCGAGAACGCGCTCCCAGAGAATGAAGCGAACAGTCCCAAGGCTCTCTACCTGAGCCAGTGCGCGGTGTGCCACGGAGAGAAGATGGCCGGCTCGCCGCCTGCAATTCCTGCGCTTGTGGGTGTGGGCGATCGCATGTCCGCGGCCGAGGTCGCGGCGACGATCAAGAATGGCAAAGGCCGTATGCCGGGCTTTTCAAATCTGGCCGAAGACCAGATTGCCGGGTTGCTGTCATATGTGATCAGTGGCGAGTCAAAGGAAAGCGCGAAGAAGGAAGTGGCGAGTTCCGAGCCCGCGCCGCCGACGATGAAATATCACTTCACCGGATACAACAAGTTTCTGGATCCCGGGGGCTATCCCGCCGTTGCCCCACCGTGGGGAACGCTGAACGCCATCAACCTCAACACCGGCGAATACGTCTGGAAGATTCCGCTGGGAGAATATCCTGACCTCGCGGCGCAGGGACTGAAAAACACAGGCACCGAAAACTACGGTGGTCCGGTGGTGACCGC
>JBELAE010000199.1:0-15637 GCA_049509155.1 Candidatus Sulfotelmatobacter sp. | reverse complement strand
TCATTGCATCCCCATCCTCCCTGTGGTAGCCTCATATCGTGACCACTTTGTACGGCAAAGTACCCACGGGGCTCGACCGCAAGGAAAGTGAAGTTTACCGGCATCTGGATCCGGCACGGCTCCCCAAACATGTCGCCATCATCATGGACGGCAACGGACGCTGGGCCAAGCGGCGCCACATGCCGCGCGTGGCCGGGCATCGCGCCGGGGTCACCGCTGTGCGTTCGACAGTCGAGACCGCCGCGCGCATTCATATTCCCGCGCTCACGCTCTACGCGTTTTCCGAAGAGAACTGGAAGAAGCGCCCCAAGAGCGAAGTCGGATTCCTCATGGGCCTGCTCAGCCGCTATTTGAAGGCGGAAGTCCCCACCCTCAACGAGAACAATGTCCGCCTGGAATATATTGGGCGGGACCAGCAGTTGCCCGAAGACGTGCAGGAGCGCATGGCTTGGGCGCGCGAGGCAACCTCGCACAACTCCGGCATGGTGCTCACCCTGGCGCTCAACTACAGCGCGCGCAGCGAACTGGTGGATGCGTTCCGTTCCATGGTGAGCGCGGCGGCGCAGAACGGCGGCATCGAGCACCTGCAGATCGACGAGGATATGGTGAGCCGCCATCTGTACACGCGGAATTTGCCGGACCCTGACCTGGTGGTGCGGACCTCGGGCGAGATGCGCTTGAGTAATTTTCTGCTGTGGCAACTGGCTTACGCCGAAATCTATGTGACTCCGACGCTCTGGCCAGATTTTCGCGGCCTGCACCTGCTCGAGGGAATCGCGGAATTCCAGAAGCGCGAACGGCGCTACGGCGGGCTGAATCATCACGAACCGAATCATCATGAGCCAACCGATGACGAGCAGGCGCTGCTGGAGCCTTCTTCGGCGACAGACGGGCGAAACTCTTAACCACAGAGGACACAGAGTTACACAGGGTAAGTCCGAATTCCTCTGTGTTTCTCTGTGCCCTCTGTGGTTAAATTCTTGAATTCGTGCAAATATCTTAGCGACGCGGCCGAGGCCGCCATCCCGGCTCACAACAACTTCCCTTGCTAAAACGTATCGCGACCGCAGTCGTACTCATCCCGATCGTGCTGGCGCTTGTTCTTCGAGCACCGGTGCCTGTGGTGGCAGTCGTCGTCGCCTTTGTAGCGCTGATCACGATTCATGAATTTCTGAAGCTGACGGAATCCTACGGCGTGCAGCCGCTGCGCTGGCCAACCTACATTTTCGTTGGAATGTTTTTCCTGCTGCTGGCCTTGAACGTGGGCAATGAGAAGCCGCTGCTCTCCACTGCGATCTTCGTCTATTGCCTGGGATTTGCAGCGGCGATTGCGCCGTTTCTTTTTCTGACGATCGCCATGCGGCGGGCGGAGTTGAACAGCGGATATCCGGCGGCTGCGGCAGCGGCCTTCGCGTTCACTTACATCGCGCTGCCCATGGGGATGCTGGTCCAACTTCGCCAACAATGGGCGGGGGCGTTTTATCTGCTGTATTTGCTACTGGTGGTGTGGGCTGGCGACATCTTCGCGTATTTCGTCGGCAAGTCGATGGGCCGGCATTTGATGGCGCCGCGAATCAGTCCCAAGAAAACCTGGGAGGGCGCGGCAGCTTCGCTGGCGGCCAGCGTCGGCGTGGGATGGTTGCTGTTTCACTACGCTCTGCCCTTGAGTTCGGCGCTCCTGCGCTGGGGCCTGATCGAGCGGCGTGACGGGCTCTTTGGTCTCGAGCAACCGGCCATGGGGCCGATAATCCTGTTGACGATCATTCTGAATGTGGCAGCACAGCTGGGAGATCTGGTCGAGTCTCTGATCAAGCGCGGCGCGGGCGTGAAAGATTCCGGCTCGATCCTCCCCGGCCACGGCGGCATGCTGGACCGCATCGACGCGCTGCTCTTTGCCGCGCCGGTATTGTGGTTCTATACGGCTTGGCGCGTGATGCAGTAGGGTCGCCCCGCGCAAGCTAACGTGGGTCCGTGGATCTCATCCTCCGCAATGCTGCCACAACTTTGGCCAGAAGCGCGTAAAATAATAGGTCTGTGCCAACTCTGCGCTAAGTCATGAAACGCATCGCCATCCTGGGATCGACGGGCTCGATTGGGCGCAGCACGCTCAGTGTGGCCGAGTCGTATCCCGACCGCTTTCAGATTGTGGCTCTGGCCGCAGGATCGAATCTCGAGTCGATGTTCGAGCAGGCACGGCGCTGGCGGCCGCAGGTTATTTCGATGGCTACCGAGGCCGATGCCGGCGTTCTTCGAACGCGTCTGAAGAAAGAGGGCCTGGGCGAGATCGAAGTCGTACACGGCGCGGCTGGAACGGTGCGGGTCGCGACGCATGGAGAAGTTGACTTCGTGGTCAGCGCAATCGTCGGCGTGGCGGGACTGGAGGCTACTTACGAGGCGGTGCACGCAGGCAAGGTCGTTGGCCTGGCCAATAAAGAATGCCTGGTCGCGGCGGGAGAACTGATCACAGCCGAGGCCCGCCGGCAAGGCAAGCCGCTGCTCCCCATCGACAGTGAGCACAACGCCGTCCATCAATGCCTGCGCGGCGGGCGCATGGACGAAGTCGAGCGCATCTGGCTAACAGCTTCCGGCGGGCCATTTCTAAACACGCCGCAAGCCGATTTCGCCTCGATTACGGTCGAACAGGCCTTGAACCATCCCACCTGGAAGATGGGCCGGCGGATCACCATCGACTCGGCTACGCTGATGAACAAAGGGTTTGAAGTGATCGAGGCATGCCGGCTGTTTCACATGCCAGCGGCAAAGGTGGAAGTGATTGTCCACCCCCAGTCGACCATCCACTCGATGGTGGAGTTCGTCGACGGCAGCATCCTCGCCCAGTTTTCGGTGACCGACATGCGGTTACCGATCCTCTACGCTCTAACATATCCGGAACGGATTCAATCGGATATGCGCTTTGCGGTCAGTGACTTGCGTCATCTGGACTTCTGCCCTCCAGACCTGAAAAAATTCCCTTGTCTGCGTCTGGCATACGAGGCGGCAGAGGCCGGCGGCGCAAAAACCGTGGCGCTGAACGCAGCCGACGAAGTGGCCGTGGCGGCGTTTCTGGAAGGCAACATCAGCTTCAACGACATACCCAGGGTGATCGAAGACGTCTTGGGTGAAACGAATTCCGTAGCACTCGACTCTATCGCAAAAGTTCTTGAAGCCGACGCCGAGGCCCGCCGATCTGCTCAACAGCGGGTGGCGCGGGTGTCGGAGTTTAAGAAAGAAGTTAAGAAAATAGAAGGGCCACGGGCAACATCTTTCGCTTGATTTCGGAATCTAACCAGCTGGAGTATACGTACCCCTATTATGTTTGACTTCTCGAGTCTCTACTATCTGTACATTATCCCGGTCCTGGGCTTCATGATCCTGATCCACGAGTTTGGCCACTATGCCGTGGCCAAGTGGCTGGGAGTGCGGGTGGAGCAGTTCGCCATCGGCTTCGGCAAGCGGCTGGTGGGCTTCCGTCACGGCGACACCGACTATCGCATCAACGCGATCCCGCTCGGCGGCTACGTCAAAATGAGCGGCGAGAACCCCATGGACGAGCGCTCCGACGATCCGCGCGAGTTTATGAATCATTCGCGCTGGCACCGTTTCCTGATCGCGATTGCCGGGCCCACGATGAACATTTTGTTGGCCATCGTTTTGCTGACCTCGATCTACATGATGCATTACGAGTACCCGGCGGTGTACGACGAAGCGCCGGTGATCGGATGGGTAGCCAAGGACACGCCGGCCGACAAGGCCGGGTTCCAGATCGGCGACCGCATTACGCGCATTAACGACATCCAGAATCCCACCTGGGAGCAGATTGATCAGGAACAGGCTCTGAGCCCCGGGCAGCCGCTCGTCGTCAACGTGGCGCGAAACGGCCAAACCCTCGAAAAGACGGTCGTGCCGGAGGCGATGGGGGTCGACCAGATCGGATACGCCGGCTGGACGCCAAAAGAACAGTCAGTCACCATCACCGACCTGCAAGAGAAGATGCCGGCAGAGAAAGCCGGCCTGAAGGAAGGGGATACGATCCTCGCACTCGACGGCAAACCGGTGCCCGCTCTGGGCGCCATGGTCGAGAGCCTGGAAGTCACCAAGGACAAGCCCATCACTCTGACCGTGCTGCGAAATGGCGAGCAGAAAACCTTTACCCTGCAACCGGTGCTCTCAGACAAGCGCTATCGCATCGGCATCGGCACCATGCAGATGAAGGTCAAGACGCTGCCCTTTGGGCCAGCCCTGGATAAGTCGCTCGAAGAAAACCGGGCCAATGCGCTGCTCATCCTGCGACTCGTCAAGAAGATGGTGCAGCACAAGATGCCGCTGAAGTCGATTGAGGGCCCCATCCGCATTGGCCAGGCGGCGGGCGAAGCGGCGCGCAGCAAAGGCTGGACTCCGCTGATGGGCCTGACCGCAGCCATCAGCCTGAATCTCGGCATCTTCAACCTGCTGCCGATTCCCATCCTCGATGGCGGCGTCATCCTGTTCCTGCTGATCGAAGGCCTCATGCGCCGCGACATCAGCATGAACATCAAGGAACGCGTCTACCAGGCCGCCTTCGTCTTCCTGGTCCTGTTCGCGGTGATGGTCATCGTGAACGACTTGATGAAGATTACCGGGGCCGGCGGCTAGGCGGACGAAGCAAGCAACTCGGAATTCTGGCCCCACCAAACATTGAGACCGGGTGCCCCATTTCTCGCGCGACTTTTGCGCGAGAAGTGGGGTTTTCCCCCGACTTCGCGAAAACTCCAGACCGAACCCGCCCTCACCGATCATTCACACGCATCGTCGGGGCGCGGTTGATCCCTTTTCCTTCCTGAGATACAATGTATCTCAGAGGATCGACATGCCTGCCACGGAAATGGTTCACATTCGTATCGACAAGCGTGTAAAGGCACGAGCCACCAAGGCGCTGTCGGCCATGGGGCTGTCGATTTCAGACGCAGTTAGGGTTCTGCTAACCCGCGTAGCCGCCGAAAAGGCTCTCCCTTTTGAACTGAAGGTGCCCAATGCTGCGACAGAGGCGGCGATGAAGGACGCCCGCGCGGGCGGACTCAAGTCGTTCAACAACGTCTCCGAACTGATGGCCGATCTGAATGCGGAGGATTGAGCGCACTACCGCCTTCCAGCGCGACTTCAGGCGCGAGAAAAAGGGACAGCACCGGCGTGACCTCGATTCTCTTTTCTCTGGTGTGGTCCTCCTGTTAGCCGAAGACGCGCCCCTCCCCGAAAGGAACCGCGACCACGGACTGGGAGGCGATTGGCAGGATCATCGCGAGTGCCATCTCAAGCCCGATTTACTCCTGATCTACCGCAAGCCAGCCATCGAAGTTTTGCAATTGGTTCGCTTGGGATCGCACAGTGAGCTCTTCGGGTAAGGCCAAGCGCGTTCCCGCCCGCTTTCGCCGTGATAAAATAGAGCTTCCCATATGGCCAACATTCAACGCAGAAAGACCGTGACCGCCGTGGTTGGCGGCGTGCGCGTCGGGTCGGATGCACCGATTGTGGTGCAATCGATGACCAATACCGACACCGCCGATATTGCTTCGACCGTCCAGCAGTGCGCCGCCCTGGCGCGCGCCGGGTCGGAGTTGGTGCGCGTCACCGTCAACAACGACGACGCAGCCGCCGCCGTGCCCCACATCGTCGAGCAACTCGACAAACAGGGCATCCGCGTGCCGATTATCGGCGATTTCCACTACAACGGCCACGTTCTGCTGACCAAATATCCCGAGTGCGCGCGCGATCTGGCCAAGTACCGCATCAATCCCGGCAACGCCAGCATTGGGAAGACCGGCGACTCGAATTTCCGCACCATGATTGAGGTTGCGGTGAAGTATCAAAAGCCGGTGCGCATCGGTGTGAACTGGGGATCGCTCGATTCCGCACTGCTGACGAAGATGATGGACGAGAATTCCCTTCTCGCCGAGCCCAAAGACGCGCGCGAAGTCACGATGGAAGCAATGGTCGTAAGCGCCTTGAATTCCGCCGCACTGGCCGAGAAATTCGGCCTGCGCCCCGACCAGATTATTCTCAGCGCGAAAGTCAGTGGCGTACAGGATTTGATCGACGTTTACCGCGCCTTGGCGGCGCGTTGCAGCTATCCTCTGCATCTCGGTCTCACCGAGGCGGGCATGGGCGCGAAAGGCGTAGTGGCATCGAGCGCGGCCATGGGCGTGGTTCTGCAGGAAGGCATCGGCGACACGATTCGTGTTTCCCTCACGCCCGCTCCGGGCGGCGACCGCACCGAAGAAGTCCGCGTAGCGCAGCAGCTTCTGCAATCCCTCGGCATTCGCAGCTTCACCCCGCAGGTTACGGCGTGCCCAGGCTGCGGGCGTACCACCAGCACCTTCTTCCAGGAAATGGCCGAGCAGATTCAGACCTACCTGCGCGAGCAGATGCCGTCCTGGAAAGGCCGCTACATCGGCGTCGAAGAGATGAAGCTGGCCGTAATGGGCTGTGTGGTCAACGGCCCCGGCGAATCGAAGCACGCCAACATCGGCATTTCGCTGCCCGGCACGTTCGAAGAGCCCAAGGCCCCGGTCTACGTCGACGGACGCCTATTCACCACGCTGAAGGGCGACCGCATCGTCGCCGAGTTCATCGGGATTCTCGACGAGTACGTCGATTCGCACTACGCCGCGAGAGAAGTGGTGCCACAAGAGGCAAGAGAAGAAGTTCCCGCCAAGGTCTAGTCGGCCGAAGTTCCCGCCAAGGTCTAGTCGGCCCGCCCGCTCAGTGTGAATCTTTAGTGTTGCGTCATCCCGAACCGCGGCGCACTTCAGCCGCGGGAGGGACCTCCCCATGCACGATTTTCAGGGAGCTCCCTCGCTACGCCTGGGCTTTTCTTCCATGAAGCCGGGCTCAGCTCGGGATGAGACCATGCTTGAAAGTTCAAATTGAGCCCCCGAGTCACTTTGCCCGCCTAAACCATTGCAGACGCGCTACTTAGCCGATTGTACGTACACTTTTGTCCATAAAAATGTTCCTTCAGGAACATTCTATAAAAGATCCACCTTGTCGGACTAACCCATTCATTAGCAAGGCCTTGGCGGACTCCCAGCCTATTGTCCCGTCAGCAGGAACACCGGAGCCTGCGGCAGCGGTTCCCCGTTCGCCTGCGGCTGTCCCGCACTGAACGGAGCAAGTAGATCGGTCACCAGATTGTCGGACGTATTCACGCCGGTAGCGATCGTGCTGGTAGTTGTATTCACGATAGCCACCGAACCACCATCGCACATGCTGGCGTAAACGCGGCTGCCGTCGGCGGAGGCGGCCGCGGACATGCGGAAACGGGACGAGGCCGGCGTGTAGGGAATCACAGGCGCGCAGAACGGCACCGCCGCCAGCGCGAAGGGCTGCACTTGATTCACCGGACTCGCCACTGCTGGCATCAACGGGAACACCGTGGTCTTCACCGCGAGCGTGCCGGCATCGAAGACCGTGACTTGCGGAATCACGCATCCGGCGGCCACTCCGGCAGCCACGTTCGGGTCAGGACACGACGATCCTAAGGCCGTGGCATAGCTGGCCACGTAGAACCGGCTGCCATCGGACAAGGCAGCGACCGACGTTGGCATCACTGAAGAGCACGTGGCGGCGGTGCACGCCGGCGGCAAGGGAATGCTGATCGCTCCGGTCGGACTGCCAATGGGCGCCGGCGGATCCGCGGTTGCGTCGAATAAGTAGACTGTCCCCGCCGTGGGATTGGTCACGTACAGTCGGTTCAGGCTTTTGTCGTAGAGCACAAAATTGGCGCCGGCGCCTCCCACAGCCTGAGGAGAGCCCGGCATCACGGCGTTCGTGGCCGTATTGATCGTGTAAAGCTGTCCGTCCCCCTGTGTGACGACGTACACACGCTGGCCATCCGGGCGCGCAACCGCCCACGCCGGAGTGTTGCCGACCGGGATGGAGGCTAGGGTCGACAAGTCTGTCGGCGAAAGATCAGTGACCGAATTGCTGCCCTGGTTCAGCACGTAGAGATTCAGAGCGTTGGGCGTCTCGACCATTGCAACCGGGTGCGATGCCGCGGGGAGGTAGGCAATGTTGCCGACCGTGTTGTTCACGGTATTGAGGTACGCGACCGAATCGGTGCTGCCGAAATTGCAATTGGGATCGCCTTCGACTCCGTAGTTGGCTACAAACATCGCATTGTTCTGGGTGCTCGCCAGGTACACGGGGATGTACGGGCAAAAAGTTGGAACCGTCGCAGTACCCACACCGCCGGGAGCGGAAACTGCGGGCAGACCGGCAACCGGATCGACGTACTGGACCGTGGTTCCGGTGACAGATGAAATTGCAAAGCATCCGTCGTACCCGGTCGGGTTCGGACCGGAGACAACCACATTGGCGATCACGATCTGCGCTGACGCCACCGTGCTCAAAGGAGCACTCAGAGTGACGGTGACCACGTTGCCGGCTTCGCTGACGGCAGTGATGCCGGAAGACTGCGTGGAAGTAGTGTTGGGCAGCGTGAAGGTGGTCGGCGTGCTGAGGCCGGTCGCGGTCGCGCTATCGGGGGCGGGGAAAAACGCGGTGATGAGATCGGTTCCCGCCGGGCACAGATTGCCGCCCGCGCTGGCCACGAAAACCCGCGAATTGTTCGGCAGGATGGCGGCGTGCGTGGGATTGATCCCCATGTTGGCCTGGCCGATGTCACTGTCTCCAGACACGTCGATCTGGAACGCTGTACCCGGGTTGGATGGCGCATTGACGGCAATGCCGAAAACGGCATGAAAGTTCGCGGGAGCGGGGGGAGTGATGTTGATGGGAATCACTACAGGGCGATAAATCTGGCCACAGGAAAGTTCGAGCCAGGTTGCCAGCGCAATCGCCACCACCCAGCCCACACGTCGAAAACTCATCAGCACCCCGAAGAAAAAGTTCTGCTTCGAATAATTTCGCATGATTAAGACAGAAGCGATTATTGTAACGATTGTGCGCCGTCCGCGCTAGGGAGCGGCCTCAGCACTCAGCACTCAGCACTCAGCACTCAGCACTCAGCACTCAGCACTCAGCACTCAGCACTCAGCACTCAGCACTCAGCAAGGGATGCGGCGCGAGCGAGGCGGGATGCCTGACGCGTGTATCCGGCAGGGCCGCACGAAACAACCACACTGGATCAGGGTTTGCAAACCGGAAGCCGAGTGCCGGAAGCCGGCCCTACCGCCGTCGAGACTTCGACGCGGCGACCGGTTCCTCCGACGTGATCGCAGCGGCCGGCTTCTTCCGGCCTTCCATCTGCGCCAGGCTTTGCTTGAGCGCCGCCATCAGGTCCACAACGGGCGCGAGTTTCTTCGGCTTCTCAACGGCCGCGACTTCGCCGCCTTCGAGTTTGGTCTCGATCAGCTGCTTCAGATTTTCCTGGAAAGTGTCTTTGTACTTCTCGGGATCCCACTCGTCGGCCAGGGCCTCGATCAACTGGTGAGCGACTTTCACTTCGGCGTCCTTCAACTCGACGTCGGGCGCGCCGAAACCTTCCACCTTCTTTACTTCTTCGGCGTAATACATAGTGTGCAGCATCATGCCGCCTTCGTGCGGGCGCAGGAACACGGTGTATTCGCGGTTGTGCATGGTGATTTTGGCGATGGCCACGTATTCGCTCTCCTGCAACGCCTTGGTCAGCAGGGCGTACGGACGGCGGCCAGCCTCTTCCGGCATCATGTAGTACGACGATTCGAAATACACCGGATCAACGTCGCTGGCCTTCACGAATTCGAGGATCTCCATGGTCTTCGCGGTCTGCGGCTCGATCTTCTTGATCTCGTCGGGCTCGATGATGATGTATTCGTCCTTGCGAAACTCGTAGCCCTTCACGATGTCGGCACGCTCGACCACCTGGCCGTCGGCCAGGCAGACGTATTGCTGCTTGAGCCGCGACTTGTCCGTGCGGTGCAGCATGTTGAAGGAAATACCGTTGCTGCGCGCGCCGGAAAACAGGCGCACAGGCATGGAGATGAGTCCAAAAGTTAAGTGACCTGACCAAGTCGACGATGGCATTGTGTCCCTCGCAAAGCAGTGTTCGAAGCGCGGCCGGCAGCCAGCTTCCGAGACTTAGATGCTAAACCTCACAGCAGGGAGAGTTTAGCCTAGAAGCGGGCAAGTTTGCACCAAACCTAGGGCATTGAGGAACCGAAATTCAAAGCCGCAGGGAGTGGGGTTGAGATGGGATGGGTACTAGGGGTTGTAGTTAGCAGATCGGGTTCCGTTTCTCCGAGTGTAAAGCTACAATAGGTGTATAGGTGTATAGGTGTATAAGCGTTTATCTACCCTATAGGAAGGCGCGTCCTTATGGAAGAAGCTGTTCGCTGGAACATCAAGGTTTCGAAAGAAGCCGACCTCACTTTGCGCACTTTTCTAGGGGCGCGCGGCGCCAAGAAAGGTGACCTCTCCAAATTCATCGAGGAAGCCGTCCGCTGGCGGGTGTTTCATTGCACTGTCCAGGAAATCCGTGAGAGCAACGCCGATATGGACCCGGACGAATTGCAGCGCATCATTGACAAAACCGTAAGAGAGGTCCGTACCGAACGCTACGCCAAGCGAAAACCCAACAAAGACTGAGAGTGGACCGACTCTGGCAGCTAAGAGAGTCAGACCAAATAGTGTTTGAGTCACTTACAGCGCATCTTTGCGCCTGAAGGAGTTTCCATGCGCGTAGTGCTCGACACCAACATCCTGGTTTCCGCGCTCATGATTCAAACCGGAAACCCGGCCGCCATTTATCGCGCCTGGCAAGAAGGACAATTCACTCTTTTGACCTCCGCGGAACAACTCGACGAACTGCGCCTCGCCCTGCGTAAGCCCGCGATCGCCGAGCGCATAAAGCCCTACAAGGCCGGAGCACTAGTGAACGAGATGAAGAAGTTTGCTGAAAATGTCGCGCATTTGCCACGCGTCCGCCGCTCGCCGGATCCCACGGATGATTTTCTGCTAGCCTTGTCTGAAGCGGGTGGGGCAGATTATCTCGTAACCGGAGACAAGAGCGGGATGCTGCACTAGAGCACCACGAAGGCATGCCGATCATCTCCGCGCGAGCGTTCGCCGCGCTCTTGACTAAGAGGATTCAATGACTGACCTACGTTATCCGATCAGCAAATTTCACTTCGACGGACCACTTACCGAAGAACAGAAGCAGAAGTCCCTCGACGATATCGCGAGCGCTCCCGCGAATCTGCGTAAGGCGGTCAAAGGCCTTTCCGAGGCTCAGCTCGACACGCCCTATCGTCCCGACGGATGGACCGTACGCCAGGTCGTGCATCACGTGCCGGACAGCCACATGAATGCCTACATCCGCTTCAAGCTGGCGCTTACCGAAGACGAACCGACTATCAAGCCCTATGCGGAAGATCGCTGGGCGAAGCTGGCTGACACGAAGTCGACTCCGACTGAAGTCTCGTTAACGATGCTTGAGTCGCTGCACGATCGCTGGGTGCGGCTGCTGCGGTCGCTCGGCCCGGAGGACTGGAAGCGGACGTTCCGCCATCCTGAAATGGGTGCCATGACGCTGGAGAAGACGCTGGCGCTTTATGCGTGGCATGGACGCCATCACGTGGCGCACGTCACCGGACTACGGGAAAGAAGCGGATGGTAAGCGAACTTGAGCTTGCAGCTTCGAGTCTTTTGTCCTTCCACAATTTGTCGTTCCGAGCATCGCGAGGAATCTGGGTGCTTGCCTGCGACAAGAGAAACCGAGGTCCCTCGCTTCACTCGGGATGACAGAGCACAGAAGATAACAGAGT
Organism: Candidatus Sulfotelmatobacter sp.; assembly: GCA_049509155.1. Classification (GTDB taxonomy): domain Bacteria; phylum Acidobacteriota; class Terriglobia; order Terriglobales; family Acidobacteriaceae; genus Sulfotelmatobacter. The sequence goes on along the minus strand of JBELAE010000199.1, from coordinate 3,899 downwards.
ACGGAAGCTGGGGAAATTCCTCCTACGTGATTCCCACGCGCCACAACAAATAGCTGCTCGCCTCACGCGTTACTGCGACGGCGCGTTGCCAGACGCTGTGGGGACGCGAGTCCGGGCGCGGCGCGACATAGACTGGGGCAATCCCTTCGTGCTCCAGCAGTTTGCGGATGCGGAAGACGTGATAGGCGTCGCTGACGGCGATGCAACTGTGCAGGCCGTTGGCGCGCATGATGACGGCGACGCGCTGTGCGGATTCGGCGGTGTTCGATCCCTGGGTCTCGGCGATCAGCGCGTTTTCCGGGATGCCGCGTTTGCGCAGGTGCTCTTCGCCGACTCCGCCTTCGCTGAAAGTCGGGTCCGCGGCCGCGCCTCCGGTGGTAATGACGACGGGCGCAAGGTGCCGCTCATAAAGATCAAAGGCATGATTCAGCCGGGCTCGCAGCACCGGAGACGGATGGCCTGAGTACTCGGCCGCGCCGAAGACGACGATCGCATCCGCGGGATGAAGTTCCTCGAGCGCTGCCGTGTGCACAATCTGAACGGCTGTCATCGCCAGGAACGATGCCACGGCCACGACCGCCAGAACCAGCAGACGAAGCCACCAGCGCGGTCGTGAAGGCTGGTTGGCGGATTCAGCGGTCATTACTTGAAAATCATCCTTCGGCGTCATCCCTCGGCGTTCAACGCTGCTCGCTTAACCTTCGTGGTTCAACCTTGAGCGTTCAACCCTGTCGTTGAGCCTTGTTTGTTCAGCCTTGTTTGTTCAGCCTTGAGCGAAGAATTTTGAAATCTCGTCGGCGGGAATCGCGCCTTCGCGAATGATGCGCCAGCGCGTGACTTCATCGCTGAGATCGACGATGGTGGAGGCCACATCGCGCGGAGAAGAACCGCCGTCGACAATAATGTTGATGCGGCCCTCGAGTTGTTCGCGCACCTGCTCGGCGCTGGTGCATTCCGAAGCGCCGCTGAGGTTCGCGGACGTTGCGGTGATGGGGATAGCCGCCGCCGTCACCACCGCCAGCGGAATCTTGGCGTTGGGCACGCGCAGCGCGACATTGCCGGTATTGGCTGTGACTTTCAGCGGCAAGCGCGAGCCGGCCTTGACGATGATGGTCAGCGGGCCCGGCCAGAACTTCCGAGCCAGCGCATAGAATTCCTCGGGCAGCGGCTTGGCCAGTTCCTCTGCCTGGTCGGTGCTCTCGATGAGCAACGACAACGGCTTGTGCCGCGAGCGCGTTTTGATGTCATAGACCTTGTCGACGGCGCGCAGGTTGAAAGGATCAGCCGCCAGTCCATAAAACGTGTCGGTGGGCATGCCCAGCACTTCGCCGGAACGAATCTGATCGGCGGCGTATTTCACCAGGGACGACTCAGGAGTTTCGCTGTTAATTTTCAGGATCTCGGCGCGCACGGCGCTCCCTTCTCTATCAGCAACAGCTACGATTTATTTCGACTGCGAAACCTACAATAATACGGCAAAACGCTGCAAGATGAAGCGGCAGCGTATGATTCGGTAATGGCTCAATCTGACAACGTCAACCACGAAGGGCACGAAGTCACACGAAGGAAGCACCTGTACGCCACACCCTTCGTGATCCTTCGTGTCCTTTGTGGTTCATGGTTTTTCTAATGGCTCGAACCTCAGAATCCGCGCCCAGCGTACAGCACCGGCTACGCCGCATTGAAGGCCGCCACAATGCCCTGGTGAAAGAACTGCGGCAGGCGTTCGCGCGCGCCGAACGCACCGAAGACGGAAGCTGCGCCATTGAAGGCCTGCGCATTGTGGAAGAGGCCACGCGCAGCGGGCTGCGCTTTCGCGCGGTCTTCTTCAAGGAGTCAGCGCAGAACCTGGCGGAGCGTCTGCTGCCGCAGATTGGCGCCAACGTCGACACGCTTCTTCTGCCCGACAAACTCTTCGACGCCACTGTTCCTAGCGAGACGCCGCAGGGAGTGGCGGCGCTGGTTCGGCTGAAGGAATTCTCGCCGGCCGACGTGCTGGAGCGGCTGCAGGTCGGCCCGGTCATCGTTCTGGCGGGACTGCAGGATCCGGGCAATCTGGGGACGATCCTGCGATCGGCGGAAGCCTTTGGCAGCGCGGGAGCGATTCTTGGCGAGGGCACGGTGAGTCCGTTCAACTCGAAAGTGATTCGCGCGTCGGCGGGATCCGTGTTCCGGCTGCCGGTTGTGATTGCCAAAACGGCCGGTGGATTAGAAGAGATTTCGGGCAAACTGCGCGCGCAAAGCGTGCGTTTGATTGCCACGTCTTCGCACAAAGGTACGCCGCTCGATCAGGCGAGCCTTACTGGGCCTTCGGCAGTTTTTGTAGGGAGCGAGGGTTCGGGCCTGCCTCGCGCTCTGCTGGCACAAGCCGATGAACTGGTGGCCATCCCACACATGCCGCAGGTCGAGTCGTTGAATGCCGGCGTCGCGGGCAGCATCGTACTCTACGAAGCGGCGCGGCAGCGGCGAGGGCAATAGGTCGGGCTCGGGGGTTTCATTGAAGATTCGTATCAAGGCATCGCTTCAGCGATGCCGCAAGCGCCGCACAACGCGGCCCGGCTTCAGCCGCGGCGGAAAACTCGCATTGGCACTGCAGCGCCTAAAGGCGTGATCGATTATTCAACATTTACGCTATGCCTGAAGGCATAGCCTGATACGAACCCTGAGTTCCTGCGGCAGGCAGAAACCGCCGATCGGGCGAAGCACGAAGGTTATACTCGGGGCGTTCATGCCAATCCCCCACCATCAACTACCAAGGCCGCGCCCGTAATCCAACTCGACATTGGGCTCGCCAGAAACAGGACTGCATTGGCAATGTCGTCAGGCGTGCCGATCCGCGCCAGCGGGCGATTGGCGGCTTCCCGCATGAAAGCCTGCATGTCCTCGCCCAGTTGGGCACATTCGCTGAGCAGCATGGGAGTTTCCACATCCCCGGGGCAAACGCAGTTCACGCGGATGTTGTGTTTGCCGTGATCGATGGCCATGGCGCGCGTCAGGTTCACGACTCCGCCTTTAGCGGCACAGTAGGAGGCGGCCCGCGGACCTCCTTTGAGCGACCATCCCGAGCCGATGTTGATGATGCTGCCTCCGCCGTTGCGGATCATGTGCGGCACAACTTCGCGCGACAGCAGATAGATTCCCTTGAGCGTCACATCGAGGGCGAAGTCCCATTCGTCCTCGGTGAGTTCGACAATGTCTTTGCGAATGGCGACGCCGGCGCAGTTGCAGAGAATGTCGATCTTGCCGCGTTGCGTAATTACGCTTTCGACGGCGCGACGGCATTCGGCGGCGCTGCGCACATCGCTGTTCAAGAAAATCCCGTCGCACCCCTGCGCCTCGAGTTCGGCGGCGGTCGCGCGGCCTTTGATGTCGTCGATGTCGAGCACGACGACGAATGCTCCCATCTCGGCCAGGCGAAGCGAAATGCCGCGCCCGATGCCGGAAGCGGCCCCGGTTACCATCGCCACCTTTCCCTCCAGAGAGAGAAGTTGGGCCGCGCGTTGTTCGATCTTTCTCGGTTGAGTCTTCATGCTGATGAATCAGTGACTAATGGATTCGAGCGCCTTCTCTGCCGCTTCCAGCGTGAGGTCAACATCCTGATCCGTGTGAGCGAGCGTGACAATCGAATGCAGCGACGCCGATGGTGATGCGTAGACGCCGAACGGAAACAGCGACAGCACAAACTTCTGGAACGCGGCACGGTCTACGAACCGGCAGAACTCGCGGTAGTCGCGGATCGCGGGCTGCTCGGTAAACATTAGCTGGAACATTGGGCCGACTCGCTGGACAATTGCGGGAACGCCTTTGTGCCGCAGCAATAACGACAGGCCGTCACACAGCCGCTCTGCGATGCGCCAGGTGTGAGTGAATGCGGCGTTGTTATCGCGAGTGAGCACGCG